>NZ_BHYL01000294.1 GCF_003851725.1 Cellulomonas algicola
CGGCGTCGACGGTGGCGGCGAGGAGCGGGGTGAGCGTCGCGACGAGGTGCCCGCGCACGAGCGGCGTGACCTCGTCGATCGTCACGCGGCGGCCGGTCTCGGCCGAGAGCGACGTGACGTCGGCGTCGTCGATGCCGCACGGCACGATGCGGTCGAAGGCGTGCAGGTCGGGCTCGCAGTTGAGCGCGAACCCGTGCATGGTGACGCCGCGGGCGACGCGCACGCCGATCGCGGCGACCTTGCGCTCGCGCCGCGCCGGCCGGTCGTCGTCGCCCGGGTCGGCCGCGAACCAGACGCCGCTGCGTCCGTCGACCCGCACGGCCTCGAGGCCGAGGTCGGCGCACGTGCGGATGAGCGCCTCCTCGAGCGCGCGCACGTAGCGGACGACGTCGATGGGCTGCGCGAGCCGGACGATGGGGTACCCGACGAGCTGGCCCGGGCCGTGCCACGTGATGCGCCCCCCGCGGTCGACGTCGACCACCGCGGTGCCGTCGGTCGGCCGGTCCCAGCGGGCGGTGCGGCGACCGGCGGTGTACACGTCCTCGTGCTCGCACAGCAGGACGGTGTCCTCCTGGTCGCCCGCGGAGACGGCCGCGTGCACCTCCCGCTGCAGCGCCCACGTGGGCTCGTAGGGGAGCAGGCGGGTGCCGAGGTCGAGCGCGTCGAACCGCATGCCGGTCAGGCTAACCCCGGGTCGGTGCGGCCGCGTGCGTCGTCCCGTCGTCGGGGGCGTCGTCGGGCCGGGCGACGAGGACCAGCAGCGCGCGCAGCTGCTCGACCTGGGCGGGCGTGAGCCCGCGGGTGACGACCGCCTCGGCCCGGCGGCGGTCGGCGGCGGCGTCGAGCGCCGCGAGGCCCTCGGGGGTCGCGGTGATGACGTGGCGGCGCCGGTCCTCGGCGTGCGGCGCGCGGCGCACGTACCCGGTGCGCTCCATGCGCGCGAGCACCCGGCTCATGGTCTGCTCGGTCACGCCGCACAGGGTCGCGAGCTCGCGCTGCGAGGCGGGCGAGCGGGCGAGGTGGACGAGCACGGGGAGGCTTGCGTGGTTGAGGTCCCAGCCGCCGAGGTGGGCGTTCCACTCGCGCTCGACGCGTCGCGCGGCGGCGGACAGCAGGCGCCCCACGGGCCAGTGGGCGGGGTCGCTCGACGCGGGGTCGAACTGCTCGCCGCCGCCCGTGAGGTCGGGGTCGTCCAGGCCGTCGCGCACCCTCGTCGATCCCTTCGGTTTGCCGTCCGGCGCTTGGCCACCCATGATACTCAGCATGCTGAGTAATCGCCGGGCGACCGTGGTCCGCGCCCTTGCCGTCGCCGTCGCGCTCGTCGCCTGGCTCGCCGTCGGAGCCGTCGGGGGCATGGCCCAGGGCAAGCTCGCACAGGTCCAGGAGAACGACGCGGCAGCCTTCCTGCCGTCGTCCGCCGAGTCCACGCGGGCCGCCGAGGCGAGCCGCGCGTTCGTGGACACGCCGACCCTACCTGCGCTCGTGGTGATGCAGCCCGCCGACGGCGGCGACGTCACCCCGGAGCAGGTCCAGGCGGCGACCGAGTGGGCGAACGGGGTCCCCGACCGCGACGTCCCGGACGGCGACGGCGACACGTGGGCGGACTACCTCGTCGGCGACCCGGTCGTCGTGCCGTCCGAGGACGGCCTCGCGCTGCTCGCGATCTTCTCCGTCGACGCCGACGCGGCCGACGAGCGCATCGGCGAGGACTCCGTCGCGGCGGTGCTCGTCACCGACCTGCGCGCGTCGCTCGACCAGGACCTCGGCGCGACCGCGACCGACGCCGGCGAGATCGGGCTGCAGGCCTGGGTCACCGGTCCGGCGGGTTTCGTCGCCGACCTCGTGACGGCGTTCGGCGGGATCGACGGCGTGCTGCTGCTCGTCGCGCTCGGCGCGGTGCTCGTCATCCTCGTGATCGTCTACCGCTCGCCGTTCCTGCCGTTCGTCGTGATCCTCACGGCCGTCTTCGCGCTGTCCCTCGCGGGCCTGGTCGTCTACCAGCTCGCCGCGAACGACGTGCTCGTGCTCAACGGCCAGTCCCAGGGCATCCTGTCGATCCTCGTGGTCGGCGCGAGCGTCGACTACGCGCTGCTGCTCGTCGCCCGCTACCGCGAGGAGCTCCGGCACGCCGAGCACCCGGCCACCGCCATGCGCCGCGCGTGGCGCGCGTGCCTCGAGCCGATCGGCGCCTCCGCCGGCACCGTCGCCGCGGGCGTCCTCTGCCTCCTGCTCTCCGACCTCGGCTCCAACCGCTCGCTCGGACCGGTCGCCGCGATCGGCATCGCGTCGTCGTTCCTCGCCGCCACCACGCTGCTGCCGGCGTTCCTCATCGTGCTCGGCCGGTGGTCGCGCGCCCTGTTCTGGCCGCGCGTGCCGCGCCCGGTCGCCGCGGTCGCCGTCGCCCACGGGCACCACGCGGCGCCCACCGACGACCCCGCCGACGCGTCCGGCGCGTGGGGCCGCCTCGCGCGCTGGGTCGCCCGGCACGCACGGCCGGTGTGGGCCGTCACCGCGGTCGTCCTGGTCGTCGGTGCCGCGTTCCTGCCGACGTTCCGCGCCGGGGGCACCGACCAGGCCGACGTGTTCCTCACCCCGGTCGACGCCGTCGCGGGCCAGGAGGTCCTCGCCGAGCACTTCCCGGCCGGCGCCGTGCAGCCCGTCACCGTCATCACCGCGCAGGACTCCGCCGACGACGTCGCGGCCGCGATCGAGGACGTCGAGGGCGTCGAGAGCGTCGCGCCGTACACGGGCACCGCGGCGGGCGGTCCCGCCGGGACGGGCGAGCCCGTCGTGGTCGACGGGGACGTGCGGCTCGACGTCGTGACGACAGCCCCGTCCGACTCGCAGGAGGCCGTCGCCGTCGCCGCGGACGTGCGGACCGCCGCGCACGAGGTGGACCCGGACGCGCTCGTCGGCGGTGCGGCCGCCGAGACGCTCGACGCGCAGGACGCCGCCCGCCACGACCTGCGGGTCATCGTGCCCGTCGTGCTCCTCGTGATCGGGCTGATCCTCACGCTGCTGCTGCGCTCGGTCGTGGCGGCCGGGCTGCTCCTCGGCGCGAACGTCCTGTCGTTCGCGGCGACGCTCGGTGTCTCGGCGATCCTCTTCAACCACGTCCTGGACTGGCCGCCCGCCGACCCGGCCGTGCCGCTCTACGCGTTCGTGTTTCTCGTCGCGCTCGGCGTCGACTACTCGATCTTCCTCATGACACGCGTGCGGGAGGAGTCGGCACGCGTGGGCACGCGCCCCGGTGTGGTCCGCGGCCTGGCCGTGACCGGCGGCGTCATCACGTCGGCGGGCGTGGTGCTCGCGGTGACGTTCGCGGCGCTCGGCGTCATCCCGCTGCTGTTCCTCGCGCAGCTCGCGGTCATCGTCGCGCTCGGCGTGCTGCTCGACACGACCGTCGTCCGCTCGCTGCTGGTCCCGGCCCTCGTGCACGACCTCGGCGACCGCACCTGGTGGCCGTCGCGGCTGTCGCGACCGCACGCGCCGGGCACGCACCGGACCACTTCGGCGGAGCCGGGTGCGACGGTCGGTGCGGCCGACACCACGGAGTCGGCCCGACCGTAGAGTGGCGCGCATGGACTCGCTGCGCGTCGGTCTGGTCGGCTACGGGGGAGCGGGGCGCGGGATCCACGCGCGCCTGCTGAGGGAGGCGCACCAGCGCGTGACGCACGTCGTCACCCGCCACCGCGCCGCGCAGGTGCACGAGGACTGGCCGGGTGCCGTCGTCGTCCCCGACGTGCCGGCGCTGCTCGCGCACGTCGGCGAGCTCGACCTCGTCGTCGTCGCGAGCCCGACGGGCGACCACGTCGAGCACGTGCTCGCCGTGCTCGCGACCGGCGTGCACGTGCTCGTCGACAAGCCGCTCGCGACCACCACCGCGGAGGCCGAGCGGCTCGTCGACGCCTCGCTGCACGCCGGCGGACGGCTCACCGTGTTCCAGAACCGGCGCTGGGACCCCGAGCAGCTCGCGCTGCGCGGTCTGCTGGAGGCCGGGACGCTCGGCCGCGTGCACCGATTCGAGCGGCGCTGGGAGAGGTTCCGTCCCGTCCCGCAGGACCGCTGGAAGGAGAACGACCCCGAGGCCGGCGGGCTGCTGCTCGACCTGGGCGCCCACCTCGTCGACTCCGCGGTGCAGCTCTTCGGTCCCGTCCGGTCGGTGTACGCCGAGCTCGCCGCGCGGTCCACGCCCGCGGTCGACGACGTCTTCCTCGCGCTCGTGCACGACGCGCGCGGCGGCGAGCCCGGCGTCGTCAGCCACCTGCAGGCCGGTGCCGTCGTCGGGGCGCCCGGACCGCGCACACGCGTGCTCGGGGACGCCGCCGCCTACCTCGTGACCTCGTTCGAGGGCGAGCCGACGCCGTTCGCCGTCCTCGACGACGCCTACGAGGAGGGTCGCCGCCCGGGCGAGCCCGTCCACGAGGGCTGGCTCGTGCGGGGCGCCGAGCGGACGCCCGTGCCGGCGCCCGCCGGCGGGCACGTCGACCTCTACCGCGAGGCCGTGCGGTGGGTCGTCGACGGCGGTCCGCCGCCCGTGGACCCCGCCGACGCCGTGCGCACCGCGCGCGTGCTCGACGCCGCGCGCACCTCGGCCTCCGAGGGCGTCGTCGTCCGGCTCTGACGCGCGCGGCGGTGCGTGTCCCGTCGACGGCACGCCTGTCGACGGCACGCCTGTCGACGGCACACCCGTCGACGGCACACCCGTCGACGGCACCCCCGGCGGCAGCACGTCGGGCCGGGTGCGCCACGGGGACAGCCGTGACCTGTGGACGAGCCGCACGCGCGGCGGGCCGTGCACGGTTCGATGCCCGGCATGGAGACGTTCCTCGTGCCCGCCGACGTGCGCGCGCTCGTCGACGGCAGCGCCTTCCGCGTCGTCGGAGCGGCCGGCCCCGACGGTTCCGGGTGGCTCGCCGCCGCGACGGACGGCTCCGACCGCCGCCTCGAGGTCCACGTCGTGGCCACCGTGCTCGACGACCTCACGGCTGCGCGCGTCGAGCGGCTCCGGCACGTCCGGCACGACCACCTGCCGGTGCTGCACGACGTCGTCGAGATCGGCCCGGGCCGCACCGCGCTCGTCGTCGAGCACGTCGCCGGACCGACGCTCGCCGAGCTCCGGTCGCAGCGTGCCCCGCTGTCCGACGGCGAGGCCGCCACGGTCGCCATCCCCGTCGCCTCGGCGCTCGCGGCGCTGCACGACGCCGGTCTCGCGCACGGCGGCGTGAGCCCTGCGACCGTCGTCGTGCGACCGGACGGGCGGCCCGCGCTCGTCGACCTGCGGGGCGTCCTCGCCGGGAGCGGCACGCCGGACGGCGACGTCCGCCGCCTCGTGGCGTCGGTGCTCGCCCAGGTGCCCGACGCCGACGTGCACCTGCTCGCCGGGCCGCACGACGGCTCGCTCCGGGACGCGCTCGAGGACCTCCTCACGAGCGGCGACGTCAGCGCGGCCCGCCTGGTCGACCGCTGCTTCGCGGTCGTCACGCCCGAGCCGGTCCGCGTCCCCGACGCCGGTGCTCGCGCGGCGCTCGACCTCGTACGCACGGGGGCGTCGGCCGCGGCCGACCTCCGCCGGCCTCGGCGGGCGCCCCGTCGCGCACCTCGTGCGCTCGTCGTCGGCGTGGTCGCCACCGGGGTGGTCGTCGTGGGCGGCCTCGCGCTCGGGACGGCCGGGCTGCGGTCGTCCGCCGGGGACGAGAGAGCGGCCGGTGCGCCACCCGCCGCGTCGTCGGCGGCCTCGGCCCGCACGGCACCGCCCTCCGAGACGGAGGTCGACGCTCAGGGTGTGGCCGACGGGACGGGCGAACCGGCGCGCACGACCGACGTGGCCGAGGCCGCCGCCGAGCTCACGCAGCTCCGCGCCCAGCACGTCGCCGCTGGCGACGCGGCGCGGCTCGTCGACGTCGAGGTCCCCGACGGGCCTGCGCACCGTGCCGACCTGCGGCTCGTCGAGGCCCTCGCGGGGGACCGGGTCGAGGGGCTCGCCGTCGACGTGCAGCAGACGAGCGTCGTCGCGGGCGGGGACTCCGCCGGCGGGCCCACCCCCGGTGCGGAGGCGGCGGTGCGGGTCACGTCCGCGATGTCGGGCTACACGCGTGTCGACGCGTCCGGCGCGTCCACGGCGGTGCCGGCGGCGTCGCCGCGGACCGTCGTGCTGACGCTGCGCTGGACCGCCGACGGGTGGCGCGTGTGGGACGTCGCGGATGCGTGACCGTCAGCGGGCGGCGACCCAGGCCGCGGCGGACGGCAGGTCGGCGTGCACCGGGCGGAACCCGCTCGCGGTGAGGGCCGCGGGTTCGGCACGGATGGACCCGAGCACCTCGGGCGAGAAGTCCTGCAGCGCGAGCCGCAGCGCCCACGCGGGGACGGGGACGACCGCGGGGCGGTGCACCGCGGCCGCGAGCGCCTTCACGACGTCGACGTTCCGGTCGGCCGCCGCGACGAGGTTGACGGGCCCGTGCACGTCGGTGGTCAGCAGGTGCGCGATCGCCCGGACCTCGTCGACGAGCGTGATCCACGGCCAGAACTGCCGCCCGGACCCGAGCCGTCCGCCGATCCCGAGCCGGACGAGCGGCAGCAGGCGGCCGAGCGCGCCCCCGTGCGGCGCGAGCACGATCCCGGTGCGCAGCAGGACCACGCGCAGCCCTGCCTCCTGCGCGGGCAGGGTGGCCGCCTCCCACTGCCGCACGACGCCCGCGAAGAACGTCGTGCCGAGCGGTTCGTGCTCGTCGAGGACCGCGTCGCCCCGGTCGCCGTAGGCGCCGATCCCGGAGGCCTGCAGCAGCACCCGCGGGCCGTCGTCGTGCGCCGCCATCGTGCGCGCGAGCAGCCCGGCGGTGTCGACGCGCGACTGCACGACGGCCCGCTTGCGCGCGGGCGTCAGCGGGCGGGACGCCGCGTTGACGCCCGCGAGGTCGATCACGGCGTCGGCCCCGGCCAGGTCGTGCGGGTCGAGGCGACCCGCCGTCGGGTCCCACGGGATCTCGTCGGGCCCGCCCGCCTCTCGGCGGACGAGCACGCGGACGCGGTGCCCGTCCGCCCGCAGCGCCGGTACGAGCGCACCCCCGATGAACCCGCTGGCACCCGCCACGACCACGTCCATGCCGGTCACCCTAGGCGTCCGCGCCGCACCCGGCCGGGCGAGACGTGTGCGCGCGGGCGCGCGGCCCCGGCACCCGTCGGACCAGAGGTGACCGGGCGGTACGGCCGAACGGCTCGCGCAGGCGCCGGAGGCGACCCGTGGGACGACGACGGCCCGGGTCCGCAGGGGACCCGGGCCGTCGTCAGGCGACGAGCGTCAGAGACCGACCTCGGCCTCGAACGCGCCCTCCTCGATGCGGGCCTTGACCGCGGACAGGTACCGCGACGCGTCCGCGCCGTCGACCAGGCGGTGGTCGTACGACAGGCAGAGGTAGCACATCGACCGGATCGCGATGACCTCCTCGCCGTCCGCGTCCTTGACGACGACGGGTCGCTTGACGATCGCGCCGGTGCCGAGGATCGCCGACGTGCCGGTCGGCACGATCGGGGTGTCGATCAGCGCACCGCCCGAGCCCGTGTTCGTCACCGTGAAGGTCGCGCCCGACAGCTCGTCCGGCGTGACCTTGTTGGCCCGCGTGCGCGCGGCGAGGTCGGCGATCTTGCGCGCGATGCCGGCGAGGTTGAGGTCGCCCGCGTCGCGGATCACCGGCGTGAGGAGGCCACGCTCGGTGTCGACGGCGATCGCCACGTTCTCCTGGCCGTGGTACGTGATCTGGTTGCCCTCGAGCACGCCGTTGATCTTCGGGAACGCCTTGAGGGACTCGACCGCGGCCTGCACGAAGAACGGCAGGAACGTGAGGTTGACGCCCTCGCGCGCCTTGAAGTCGTCCTTGGCACGAGCCCGCAGGCGGGCGACCTTGGTGACGTCGACCTCGACGACCGTGGTGAGCTGCGCCTGCGTGTGCAGGGCCTCCACCATGCGCTCGGCGATGATCTGGCGCAGGCGGCTGGCCTTCTCCGTGGTGCCGCGCAGCGGCGACACCGACGGGACGGTCGGCGCCGTGGGGGCGGCAGCCGCTGCCGGAGCGGCGGCGGCCGGGGCGGCCTGCGCGGCCTTCGCGGCCTCGGCCTTGGCGGCGGCCTCGAGGACGTCCTCCTTGCGGATGCGGCCACCGACGCCCGTGCCCGTGAGGGTCGCGACGTCGACGCCCTTCTCGGCCGCGAGCTTGCGGACGAGCGGCGTGAGGTACGACCCACCGGCGTTCGCCGCGGCGGACGCGGTCGGCTGCTGCGCCGCGGCCTCCTCGGCAGCGGGCTTCTCGCCGGCCGTCCGGGCGGACTCGGCCTCGGGCGCGGGCGCCTCGTAGCCACCGGGCTGCGCGGCCGCGGGGGCGGGAGCCTGCTGGGCCGGCG
>NZ_BHYL01000295.1 GCF_003851725.1 Cellulomonas algicola
CGGCTGCACGCGTCGCACGGGCAGCGGACGGTCGAGGCTCACGCCGCAGGTGTACCGGGCGGCCGGGCGCGCGTCCAGCGGGTGTGCGGGACGGTCGACCGGGCCACACTCGGAGGGGTGAGCAGCGACGGCATCCCGGGACCGGTGGCCGAGCCCCCTGCGGCTCCTGCGCCGGGGACCGAGCGGTACGACTACGACCTCGTCGTCATCGGCTCCGGGCCGGGCGGCCAGAAGGCGGCGATCGCCGCGGCGAAGCTCGGGCACCGCGTCGCGGTCGTCGAGCGGCGGCACATGATGGGCGGCGTCTCCGTCAACACCGGCACGATCCCGTCGAAGACGCTGCGGGAGGCCGTCCTCTACCTGACGGGCATGGCGCAGCGCGACGTGTACGGCGCGAGCTACCGCGTGAAGAGCGACATCACGATCGAGGACCTGTTCGCCCGCACGCAGCACGTCATCGGTCGCGAGATCGAGGTCGTCCGTGCGCAGCTGCTGCGCAACCACGTCGACCTGCACGCGGGCCGCGCGGCGTTCGTCGACCCGCACACCGTCGAGATCACCGACGACGACGGGCGGCGCACCCGGATCTCGGGGCGGTTCGTCGTCATCGCGACCGGGTCCCGCCCGCACCGTCCCGACACCGTGCAGTTCGACGAGCGGACCGTCGTCGACTCCGACGGCGTGCTCGCGCTCGACCGGGTGCCGGGGTCGATGGTCGTCGTCGGCGCCGGGATCATCGGCATCGAGTACGCGTCCATGTTCGCCGCGCTCGGGACCCGCGTGACGATCATCGACAAGCGCCCGACGATGCTGGAGATGTGCGACCCCGAGGTCGTCGAGTCCCTGAAGTTCCACCTGCGCGACCTGTCGGTGTCGTTCCGGCTCGGTGAGGAGGTCGCGGGCGTCGACACCGGCTCGCGCGGCACGGTGACGCGGCTCGCGTCGGGCAAGAAGATCGCCGCCGACACCGTCATGTACTCCGCGGGCCGGCAGGGGCAGACGGCCGGGCTGAACCTCGAGGCCGCCGGGCTGCAGGCGGACAAGCGCGGGCGGATCGTCGTCGACGAGGACTACCGGACCGCCGTGCCGCACGTCTTCGCCGTCGGCGACGTCATCGGCTTCCCCGCGCTCGCGGCCACGTCCATGGACCAGGGCCGGCTCGCCGCGTACCGCGCGTTCGACGAGCCCGCGCGGGAGCTCGCGGCCGTCCAGCCCATCGGGATCTACACGATCCCGGAGATCTCGTACTGCGGGCGGACGGAGGACCAGCTCACCGCGGACGCGGTCCCCTACGAGGTCGGGATCGCGCGTTACCGTGAGCTCGCACGCGGCCAGATCGTCGGCGACTCCTACGGGATGCTCAAGCTGCTCGTGCACACGGAGACGCGGGAGCTGCTCGGGGTGCACATCTTCGGGACGTCGGCGACCGACCTCGTGCACATCGGCCAGGCCATCATGGCGTGCGGCGGCGACGTGGACTACCTCGTGGACACCGTGCTCAACTACCCGACCCTGTCCGAGGCGTACAAGGTCGCGGCCCTGGACGCCACGAACAAGATCCGCGCGGTGGCACGGTTCAGCGAGGTGTGACGGAGGAGGACCGGTGGCGGGGCTCACGTGGGGAGGGCCCGCTCGGGACCTCGACTGCCGCATCTGCGGGACGCGCGGCACGGCCGACGGGGTCGTCACGACGGCCGGACCCGACGGGGCCGAGATCCACGGCGTGCGCTGCGCGACGTGTGGCGCGCTCGACCTGCTGCCCGTCGCGGGGGCGTCCGGCTCCGACGACGTGCAGGTCGACGAGTACGTCGAGGGCGGTGCGGGGGTCGGGACCATCGCGACGGCCCTCGCCGCCGTCGAACCCGCGCGCGTGCGGCGGTTCCTCGACGTCGGCTGCAACTACGGCTTCGCGCTCGACCTCGCCCGGTTCGCGCACGGGTGGGAGGTGCTGGGCATCGACCCGTCGTACGCGGCGGTCCGGGGCGCGGCTGAACTGGGCGTGCCGATCGTCCACGACTTCCTGACGACGGAGTCGGACCTCGGCGGCACGTTCGACCTCATCCTGGCGAGCGAGGTCATCGAGCACGTCCCCGCACCGCTCGACCTCGCGCGCGTGCTGCGCCGCCACGCGGGCCCGACGGGGATCGTGCTGCTCACCACTCCGGCCGCCGAGCACGTCACGCCCGAGTCCCCCGAGCCGGAGGTCGTCGCCGCCCTGAGCGCCGGCCTGCACACCGTCCTCGCGACCCGCGACGGCCTGCGCGACCTGCTGCGGGAGGCCGGGTTCGCGGTCGCCGAGGTCCGCCGCGAGGGCCTCACGCTCGTCGCGTTCGCGACCGACGACACCTCCGCGCCCGCACCGCACTGGGACCGGCACCTGCCGCCCGCCGTGCTCGAGGACTACTACGCGCACCGCGCCGCCGAGGCGGACCCGTCCGGCACGCTCGCCGTCGGCACGGCGACGCGGCTCGTGCGCTCGCTCGTCGCCCGGGGCGCGTTCGCGGAGGCCGAGAAGGCGATCCCCCGCATGGTCGAGACGGTCCGCGCCCGGCACGGCGTCGACCTCGACGACCCCGACGCGGCGCTCGCGGCGCTGCACGCCGGGGCGGACGCGTCGTGGGCCCTGCCCGGGGCGGCGCACGCGATCGGCATGACCTGCCTCCTGTCGCGCGACGACGTCACCGCCGCCGAGCGGTACCTCGCGCTCGCGCAGCAGGCCGCGATCGCGTGGATCGGCACCCACCCGACGGACCTCGACGCGCTCGACGTCCGCTTCGAGGCCGCCGTGCACCGCGCGGTCGCCCTGGCCCGCACCCGGCCCGCCGACGCGGCCGCGCTCGCGCTCGAGCTGCCCGAGCACCTGGACACGTCCACGCCCGACGGACGCGACCGCGTGGCCGGCCGCCGCTGCCACGTCCTCGTCGAGCTCGTCGCGCGCGGCCGGTACGACGACGCCGGCCCGCTCGTCGGACCCGTCGCGGACGCCGCACCTCGCCTGGCCCGCGGCGACGGCCGCTGGTCGACGTCCGCGCTCGACGCGCTGCTGTCGCTCGGGATGCGCGCCCTCAACACCGGCGACCCGCGCACCGCGCGCCTGTGGTTCACGACCGCCGCCGACGCCGCCGGCGAGCACCCGGACGACGCGCACGCGCAGGCGCTGGCCGTCGTCGCGCGGGAGCACGTCACGCTCGCCGCCGCGCAGGGCGCCGTCGAAGAGGTCGCACCGCTGCGCCCCGTCGAGGCGCCCGTGCACCACGGCCTCGACGTGTACTGGTGCGACGCGTCGGGCGTGTACCTCGAGGGCTGGGCGCACACCGCGCCCGAGCCCGCGAGCGGCGTGTCCGTCGAGGTCGGCGGCACCTCGGTCCGTGCCGCGCGGCGCCCCCGCCCCGACCTGGCGGCGTTCTGGCCCGGCGACCCGCACGTGGTCGACACCGGGTTCGCGGCGTACGTGCCGGGCACCCCGCACGGCGAGGTCACGCTCGTCGTGCACACCGCGCGCGGCGACCACCGCGTCCCGCTCGACCTGCCGGACCACCCGCTCCCGCGGCACGAGGACGTCCCGGAGCTCGAGGAGGAGGAGCTCCTGGCCGAGCTCGCCGCCGCCGCACCACCCGGGCCCGTCCTCTGGCTGGGCTCGCGCACCGACCGGCCCGACGAGTACGCGCGGCTCGAGGCGCCCTTCGCGGGACGCGTCGTCCGGCACCTCGACATCCACGCGGGTCCGGGCGTCGACGTCGTCGCGGACGTGCACGCGCTGTCCACGGCGGTGCCCGCGGGCGAGTACGCGCTCGTGGTGTCGCGGAGCCTGCTCGAGCACGTCGCGGCGCCGTGGCTCGTCGCCGCCGAGATCGGCAAGGTGCTCGCGCCCGGCGGGCTCACGTGCCACGTCGTCCCGTGGACCTGGCCGACGCACGCCCAGCCGAACGACTTCTGGCGGCTCTCCGACGCGGGCCTGCGCCAGCTGTTCGGGCCTGCCACGGGCTTCCGCACGCTGCGGACGGGCATGGCCGGGGGCGTGACGGTGACGCCGTCGGCGCAGTGGCGCGAGCACGCGTACCTCATGCCCGCGGTCGCCAGCGAGTCCGGGGCGTGGGTGGTCGCCGAGAAGGTCGGCCCGCCCGCCGGTCCCGTGAGCTGGCCCGTCGACGCGGCGGACAGCGCCGAAGTCGCCCGTCGCTACCCCGTCGACGGGCTCGCGCCGGCGGCGCCTCCCGTCGGGACCACCGCGCGGGCCGACGCCGACGCGTCGCGGACCCCCCCGTCGCCGGACGTCGTCGCTCCCGGGACACCCGCGCCGGTCGCCGTCGTCCCCGGGACAGCCGCGCCGGTCGCCGCGCGGGCGGCGCTCGCCGACGCCCGTCCGGGGGCCGCGACCGCGCACCCGCGGTCGGCCGCCGTGACCGCGATCCTCCCGCTCTACCAGGGCGCCGGGTACGTCCAGGACGCGCTGCGGTCGATCGCCGCGCAGACCCTGCTGCCCGTCGAGGTCCTCGTCGTCGACGACGGCTCGACCGACGGAGGCGGCGCGCTCGCCGCCGCGTTCGACTCGCCCGTGCCGATCCGCGTCCTGCGGCAGGACAACGCCGGGCAGTCCGCCGCCCGCAACACCGCGGCCGCCGCCGCGCGCGGCGACCTGCTCGCGTTCCTCGACCAGGACGACACCTGGTACCCGCAGCACCTGGCCCGGCTCGTGCGGCCGTTCGAGCGGTCCCAGCACGTCGCGTGGTCGTACAGCGACTTCGACGAGATCGACGGCGAGGGCGGGACCGTCACGCGCTCGTACATCCGCACGTACCAGCTGCCGCACCCGCACCGCACGCTGCTCGAGCTGCTCGCGTCCGACCTCATGGTCGTGCCGTCCGCGTCCGTGCTGCGCGCCGACGCCTACCGCGAGGTCGGCGGGTTCGACCCGCAGCTCGTCGGGTACGAGGACGACGACCTGTTCATCCGCATGTTCCGCGCGGGCTGGCATGCGGAGTTCGTCCGCGAGTCGCTCACCCGGTTCCGCGTGCACGCGACGAGCACGTCGGCGGGCGAGCGGTTCCGTGCCAGCCGCGTCGCCTTCCTCGACAAGCTCGCGCGCACCACGCCCGACGACGTCCGCATGCAGCGGTACTACGTGCGCGACCTCGTCGTGCCGCGCCTGTTCCAGATCACCCTCGACGACTACGTGACCGCCCTGCGGTCAGGGGACCTCGACGCGGCCCGCGCGATCGCGGGGACCGCCGCGCAGGTCGCGGCGTACGGGCGGCCGAGCGCGCGACGACGTCGACGTCTGCGGGCGCTCGAGCGGCCCGAGCTCGTGCAGGCCGCGCTGCGCGCCCGGGCGGTCCTGCCGTCGTGGCTGCGGCCGTCGGTGCACACGGCGTTCGACCGACCCTGAGCCGCGCGCGGGACGTCGTCGGTCGTGACGTCGTCGGTCGGGACATCGACGTGCGCGACGTCGCGTGGGCCGTCCCGCGTCGCCCGTCAGCCCGCGTCCGACGCGTCCGTGTCCGTGGTGCCCTCGTAGAGACCCATCTGGTTGCCCTCGGAGTCCTCGAAGACCGCCCACCAGCTGGTCGGCGTGATCTCCTCCTTGCCGCGGACGACCTTGCCGCCGTTCGCCTCGACCGCGGCGAGCGCGTCCTCGATCGAGTCGACCTCGATCGTCGACCGCGGTGCCTGCAGGTCGCCGCCGCGCGGCCCGAAGCCGCCGCCGCTGATCTGGTTCGGGGCCCGCCACATCGGGTACCCCTCGAACCCGGGGAACTCCTGCACGTCCCACCCGAACACCGTCCGGTAGAACGTCGTCGCCCGCTGCATGTCGTCCGCGGGGATGTCGACATGCGTGATGTCGCCGTGCGCCATGGCCGTCGCTCCGCTCGTCGCGCTCGTGCCCGCCGCCGTCCGCGCCGGGCCGGACCTCGCCAGACTAGGGGCGGCGAGCGGGTCGGCGCAGCCCGTGCATCTGCGGTCCGCGCGGCCCGAGCCGCACCGCGCCGACGTGCGTGAAGCCGCGCGCGACGTAGAACGCGACGTTGCTCTCGAGCGTCGTGTTGACGTGCGCGGGCAGGTGGTCCGGGACGCCCGCGAGCCCGGCCTCGACCAGCGCCGCACCGAGGCCGAAGCCCCGCCGGTCGGCGTCGACGCCGAGGAAGTGCAGGAGCGCGTGCGGCTCGTCGAGGAGCAGGCCGTGCATCGCCGCGAACCCCTCACGCACCAGCACGACGCGGTCCGCGGGCAGCAGCAGCCCGAGGGTCGACGGCCCGGGCAGCGCGGGACCACCGTCTGCCCCCGTCGCCTCGGTGCCCGGCACCCGCCACGCCGCCGCTCCCACAGCCCGGCGGTCGTCGACCGCGAGCCACGCGTTGCCCGCGAGCACGTACTCCTCGATCGCGCCCCACAGGAACGCCGCGACCGCCGCCGACCGGTCCGCCCGCAGGCCGAAGATCCAGTCCATGAGCGGGTCGTGCGCGAGCGCCCGGGCGAGCACCGTCCGCGTCGCCGCGAGGTCCGCCGGGCGGGCCCGTCGGATCTGCGCACCCTCGACCGTCGCGACGTCTCCGTCCGCGTCCTGCGCCACCACCATCGCGCCCTCCTCGTCGCCGCGTCCCCGACCGACACCCCATCGTGGCCGCCCGACCCCGTCCCCGTCGCCCGTTTCGGAGATCGCGGTCGGGTCGAGTACCCTGGGCCCGCCTGGAGGATTCGCCTAGTGGCCTATGGCGCACGCTTGGAAAGCGTGTTGGGTGAAAGCCCTCGGGGGTTCGAATCCCCCATCCTCCGCCGCTGTGATGTCGCAGGACATCGGCAACAGGCCGGACCCTCAGGGTCCGGCCTGTTTGCGTGTCTGGGGTTGGTAGTTGCGGGTGGTGTCGATGGTGAGTTCGCGCAGGAGTTCTCCGGT
>NZ_BHYL01000296.1 GCF_003851725.1 Cellulomonas algicola
CGAGGGCCGACGCGCGGTCGAACAGCGCCGGCAGGTCCTCGGCGAGGTCCTCGAGCGCGACGACGGTCGCGGCGAGGACCTCCTTGTCGACCTTGACCGTCACGACGCGCCGACCCGTGCCAGGACCGAGCGCAGGTCCGCCGACGACGGCAGGAGGTCCCGGAGGAGCTGCCACACCTCGCCGCCGGACACCGGGCGGAACGTGGCGAGGGTGTCCGGGGTGACGTCCTCGGGGCGCAGCGGCTCGGCGGGCTGCTCCCGCACCCAGTACCCGCCGGGCCCGCAGTCCCACAGCGCGAGGCCGCGGGCGTCGGTCGCGGCGTCCGGGCCCCACACGAGGCTCACGCGCGCGGTCGACTCCAGGAACGACAGCGTCGCCAGGAGCATGGACCGGTCCGCCTCGGCGACCTCGCCGAAGAACCGCTCGAGCTGCGCCGTGGCGACGACGCGGGCCGGCTCCCACGTGTCGTCGGTCAGGCTCATCGTCTGGACGACCGCGTCGACCGCGCGCAGCGGGACCGTGAACGGCGTCGCGATCTTCGGGACCTCCCGCCGGCGCAGCCCGGCGAGCCGCGCGAGGATCCACAGGATCTGCGGCAGCTCGTCCTGGCAGTACACCGTCCCGTCGTCCTGGGGCCACGGGTCGGTGTACCAGACCGTCTCCTCGCGCACGGCGAGCACGGCGAGCGTGGGTCCCTGCGGCCCCGCGGTCTCGACGGACGCCTGGATCATCGGGTCCGTCACCGTCCGGACCAGGTCGACGACGAGCGGGCTCACCGCGCCGTCCTCGTCGACGACGCCGGCCTGCACGAGCGCGGCGCGCGCCTCCTCGGGCGTGGGCTCCCCGTTGTGGAGGAGGCGGAGCGTCTCGAGCTCGTCCTCACTGAGGGCGACCCTGCGCCGCACGACGTCCAGACGAGCCATGCTCACGTCCACCCTTCGAATCCGGCGATTTCGGACAGCACCCTAGTGGCGACCACGGGGGTGGTGTGACCGCTCGTCCACCGTCACCCGGACGGCCGCCGCGCGACGGAGCGTCCCGGGCGCCGCGCGCGGACGGGGCATTCGGTACGGTATCGGTCGGTTCGGTCGACCGGGCCGTGGTCGCGGGAAGGGCGCAAATGAGCCGGTTCGTGGTGGTCGTGGTGTCGACGCTGGTCGTGGGCCTGCTCGCAGGGTGCGGCGGGGCCGAGGAGCCCGCGGGCCTCACCGCGGCGCCGACCACGACGCCGACGCCGAGCGCCACGCCGACCCCCGACCCGGAGGTGGACGACCTGTCCGACCCCGAGCTCGGGATCGTGTTCACCGACGTGCCGACGCTCACGGGCGACGAGGCCGACGTCTACAACTGGCTCGCCACGTACGAGAAGGAGTACTGGCGGACCATGCGCACCAACACGGTGAGCCCTGCCTTCGCCCTCATCGCCTCCGCCGAGCTGCAGGGCGCGATGCAGAAGGTGGTCGACAAGAACACCGCGATCCAGGCGTCCATCGGCGGCGTCCTCGAGACGCGCGTGAGCGACGTCGCCGTCACGGGCGACCAGGCGACCGGCGAGATCTGCGAGGACTTCTCGCAGGCGACCTTCGCGGACGCGACCCGCACGTACACGCCCGCGGAGGCGGGGTTCGGCGAGAAGAAGCACAAGGCCTACACGCTGACCCGCGTCCCCGGTGAGGACCGGTGGCTCGTCGCCACGAACGAGGTGTCGGGCACATGCTGAGTCGGGCCGCGGCCGTCCTGGCCCTGTCCGCCGCGCTGGTCCTGGCCCCGGTGACGCTCGCCGCCGCGGACGACGAGCCGCCCTTCGGGCAGGAGGAGACGGCCGGTCCCGGCGACTCGAGCGGCCCCGGTACGGGGACGAGCGGCGGGTCGTCGGGCGGGTCGATCCAGGTCACGGTCTCGCAGTCCGGCTCGACGTCGGGCGGCCGGACGTTCAGCAGCACCACGACGCGCACGGTCGCGCCCCTGTGCTGGATGGGCCGGGGCCCGACGGGGTACCAGTACTACGAGTACTGGAAGCTCGGCGGGAAGGCCCGCGAGTCCGACACCCTCGACGACTACGCCAACCAGGGCCTGCTGCACCAGGGCTGGGAGGACCACGCGACCGACACCGAGGGCCACTGGTACGAGTCGACGTGCAGCGCCGACGCCCCCGGTGAGGTCGCGACGGAGTACCACCTGTCCCACCCGGCGGTGTGGGTCGGCCCGACCGACCCCGTGCCGCCGCAGGACGCGGAGGTCGACCCCGAGGTGCTCGCGGAGATCGCGTCGGACTCGATGGACCTGCCCCGCGGGACGATCCGCTGGAACCCGAGCATGTCCGGGACCGGGGCGACGGTCGTCGGCACCGACACCTGGGTGTGGGTCGAGGACGCCGCCACGACGGTCTCGGTGACCGCGCAGATCCCGTCGGGCACGTGGGCGCGCGTCGACGCCGTGCTGTCCGCGCTGCAGGTCAGCGCCCCCGGCGCCGACTCCGTGACGTGCCCCGACACGGGCACGCCGTGGGGCGGTGGTGCGGCGTCCACCACGTGCTCGCTGCGGTTCTTCCGGTCCAGCGCGAACCAGGCCGTCAAGGCGGGGCACTCTCAGCCGACCGCGACGCTCACCGCGCAGGCCACCTGGACCGCGTCGTGGGTGTCGTCGGAGGACCCGAACCCGACGGCGCTGCCGGCGCAGACGATCTCGGCGACCGCCGAGGTCCCGGTCGCCGAGATCCAGGGCGTCGTCTCGCGCTAGCCCGCGGCGTCAGGCGCTCAGGCCGAGCGTGCAGCGCACCTCGCCGAGCAGCACCACCGTCCCGGCCGGCACGGCGACCGGGGTGTGCGGGACGAGCCGCACGGGCGCGTCGAGCAGCACGTGCGTCCCGTTCGTCGAGCTGAAGTCGGTGACGAGGATGGTCCCGTCGGGCTCGACGTCGACGAGCGCGTGGGTCTTCGACACCGTCGCCCCGACCACGCGCACGGGCGTCCGCCCGGTGGGAGCGACCGGGTCGCGGCCGAGCGACGCGCCGCCGGGGACGCGCACCGGGGCACCACCGTCGACGGTCAGCACGAGCACGTGCCCGCCCGACGTGTCCGCCGCGTCGCGTGCCGCGCCGCCCGCTGCGGGCTCGGGCGGCAGGACCGGGACGGACACCGGCGAGCGGCCGTCCGGCAGGACCGGGACGGACACCGGTGAGAGGCCGTCCCGCAGGCCGTGCGGCAGCCCGTCCGGCAGGGCGTCCGGGACCGTCGGGAGCGCAGGGACGGGACGCGGCGCCGGGAGCGACGCGAGCAGCCCCTCGTCGGGCCGGCTGAGCGTCGCCGCGTCGAGCAGGGCGACGGGGTCGGTCTCCACGCGCAGCGGTTCGAGCGTCCCGCACGCCCCGCACGCCAGCGCCGCGACGGGCTGGTCCGCCCCGCACCGACGGCAGGGCGCCGGCGGGACGTCCACGGGCGCGCCGGCACCCTCGGCGGGGAGGGTGCGCAGCGTGCCGTCGGGGTGCGCGGCCAGCAGCGACGCGCCGGTCGCGTCGGCGAGGACCACGCGGACCGGCCGCCCCACAGTGCGGGCCACCGCGACCGCTCGCGCGAGCGCGCCCGCCCGGAGGCGTGCCGTGGACGCGGCGGCGCACGCCGAGGCGTGCTCGTTGACGTGCACGGTCCCCGTGCCGTCCGGTCGCAGCTGCACCCGGACGAGCGGCCATGTCGCCGGGACGGCCGCCACCCGATCAGGTGAAGTGTGCGGGCGTGCGGTCACCGGGTGCCCCCTGCGCGCTGACGGGCGGTCCCTCGTCGCGCGAGAGCTGTCGCCGCAGGCAAGTGCGCGCTCGTCGGCATGGAAGGCCTCCCTCGGGCTGTGGTCGGCGGCCATGGTAGACGCGCCGGGACCGGACGCGGCCCCGACCGCGCGCGACCGTCACCGTCCGATTTGCCCCTATAGTCATGCAGTCCTTGCACGAACCCCCGCAGCGAGGTTGGACCCCCATCGATGACGGTGAACACGAGCACGCCCGGGGGCGTGGCCGCGCAGGACCGCCGCCGCGCCCGTGACGAGCGAGGGATGGCGTCGGCGGGCGCTGCCCGTGCCGAACGGCTCCCGCACGCACCGCGCGAGCGGCGTCCCCTGCTCGCGGCGTTCGCGGTGCTGCTCATCGTGGGTGGCGCCGCCGCGGCCGGCCTGCTCGCCCTGCGCGCCGACGAGCGCGTCCCCGTGCTGGTCGCCGCGCGCGACATCGCGGTCGGCGAGGAGATCACCGACGACGCGCTCGCCACCACGCCCGTCGCGTCCGAGGGCACGCTCCTGGTGCCCGCGTCGCAGCAGGAGCTCGTCGTCGGCCAGTTCGCGCGGACCGCCGTCACGAAGGGCCAGCTGGTCGACACGTCGATGCTCACCACGACCCGCACGCTGCAGGACGGCAAGGTCGCGGTCGGTGCCTCGTTCGAGGAGGGGCGTGCGCCCGCGTCCGGTCTGCTGGCGGGAGACGTCGTCCAGCTCGTCCAGGTCGTGGACGGCACGGGCACGGTCCTCGTGGCCGACGCGCTCGTGAGCTCGGCGACCACCCCGGCGGAGGGCGCCCACGGCGGTCGGGTGACCGCGACGCTCATCGTCGACGAGTCCGACGGCGCCGAGCTGGCCGCGGCGGCCGCCGAGGCGTCGCTCTCGGCCGTCCTCGTGAGCCGCGGGACGCCGGTCGTCGGTCAGGGGGGCTGAGCGTGCTGGTCGCGATCGGCTCCGCGAAGGGCTCGCCCGGCGTCAGCACGACCGCGCGCGTCCTCGCGGGCGTGTGGCCGTCGGACGTGGTCCTCGTGGATGCCGACCCCGCCGGCGGCGACGTGTCGCTGCTGGGCCGGACGGCCTCGCGCGGGCCGCTCGACCCCGAGCGCGGCGTCCTCTCGCTCGCGGCCGACGCGCGCCGCGGGCTCGCGAACGACAGCCTCGACGACCACCTGCAGCAGCTCGAGGGCGGTCTCGACGTGCTGTGCGGCGTGACGAGCCCCGAGCAGATGACGGGGATCGCGCCGGCGGTGCCGGCGCTCGCGTCGGCGCTCGCGCACCACCCGACGCGGGACGTCGTCGTCGACTGCGGTCGGGTCCAGGCCGGCAGCCCGGTCATGCCCGTCGTCGCGGCGGCCGACGTGCTCGTGCTCCTCGCCCGCCCGCGCCTGGAGTCGTACGCGCACCTGCGTGAGCGCCTGCGCTGGCTCGCCCAGATGCGCGCGACCTCGACGCGCCGGATGCCCGCCCTCGGTGTCGCGCTCCTCGCGGACAGCAGGGACCGCCGGTCGCTCGCCGAGCTCGCGCAGCTCCTCGCGCACGAAGGGCTGCCCGTGACCGTCGTGGGGCAGGTCGCGGAGGACCAGCGCGCCGCCGACGTCGTCGGCGGTCGCCTCGACCGCGGGGTCGAGCGCTCGCTGCTCGTGCGGTCGGTGCGTCAGCTCGTCGCACCCGTCTCCGACCTCGCCGCGTCGCAGGGCGCCGTGCGGGCCGGGATCTGAGGGGGCGCGCGTGGCGGTCGACCAGGCGCTCGTGCGCCGGCTCCGCGAGGAGGTCGCGGACGTCCTCGCGCGGCAGCGGCGCGACGACGCCGCGGCGGGCGTGGCCCAGATGTCCGGGCAGGACGAGCGGCAGTTCGCGCGCGCCGTCGTCAACCGGGTGCTCGACGCCTACGCGCGGGCGGAGATCGCCGCCGGTCGCACGCCGCCGTCGCCGGTCGAGGAGAGCGAGCTCGCGTCCGGGATCCACGCGGCGCTGTACGGCGTCGGCCGGCTCCAGCCGCTCCTCGACGACCGGGACGTCGAGAACGTCGACATCAACGGCTGCGACAACGTCTTCGTGCAGTACGCGGACGGCCGTGAGGCGCGCATGCCGCCCGTCGCGGAGTCGGACGACGAGCTCGTCGAGCTCATCCAGATCCTCGGCGCGTACTCGGGCCTGTCGAGCCGCCCGTTCGACTCGGCGAACCCGCAGCTCGACATCCGCCTGCCCGACGGCAGCCGCATGTCGGCCGTGATGGACGTCTGCGCACGCCCTTCGATCTCGATCCGGCGGGCGCGCCTGTCGCGCGTGCACCTCGACGACCTCGTGCGGCTCGGGTCGGTGACCCACGAGGTCGCGGCGTTCCTGTCCGCGGCCGTCGCGGCGCGCAAGAACATCATGATCGCGGGCGCGACGAACGCCGGGAAGACGACCATGCTCCGGGCGCTGGCCAACGAGATCCGCCCGCACGAGCGCCTCATCACCGTCGAGCGCGCGCTCGAGCTGGGCCTCGGGGAGTTCCCCGACCTGCACCCGAACGTCGTCGCGTTCGAGGAGCGGCTGCCGAACTCGGAGGGCAACGGCGCGATCAGCATGGCGGAGCTCGTGCGCCGCAGCCTGCGCATGAACCCCAGCCGGGTCATCGTGGGCGAGGTGCTCGGCGACGAGATCGTCACGATGCTCAACGCGATGAGCCAGGGCAACGACGGGTCGCTGTCCACGATCCACGCGAACTCGTCGATCGAGGTGTTCAACCGCATCTCGACCTACGCGA
This sequence comes from Cellulomonas algicola, assembly GCF_003851725.1. GTDB lineage: Bacteria > Actinomycetota > Actinomycetes > Actinomycetales > Cellulomonadaceae > Cellulomonas > Cellulomonas algicola. The sequence continues at coordinate 6,516 of NZ_BHYL01000296.1, forward strand.
TCCAGTCGCAGGAGCGCCTGCCCGTCGAGGCGACGATGATGCTCATCGCCGGCGCGATCGACTTCGTGGTGTTCGTGCAGAAGCAGAACGACTACCTGCACGGCGGGCGGCTGCGCCGGTTCGTGGCGAGCATTCGCGAGGTCAACGGCATCGACGGCCGCGTGCTGTCGAGCGAGGTGTTCGCACCCGGGCCGGACGGCGTCGCGGTCGCCTCCGCGCCGATCGCGTGCCTCGACGAGCTCGTCGCCGTGGGCTACACGCCCGGCTACGCGATGCGGGGCCTGTGATGGCGCCGTCCACCGTCTTCATCGTCCTCGCGGGGGCCGTCGTCGGCC
>NZ_BHYL01000297.1 GCF_003851725.1 Cellulomonas algicola
ACCGTCGCGCTCGCGCGGCGGCTCGAGCGGGCGACCGGTGACGCGGCGCACGAGCCCACCCCCACGCGGGCGTCCGGGGCGCTGCGCGCCGCGGTCGTCGTCGGCGCCGTCTCCGGCCTCGGGTGGGCGGTCGCCGCCGGGGTGCACGGGTGGGTCGACCGCACCGTCGCCGAGCACGTCACGACCGCGCGCTCCGAGCTCGCGGCCACCGTCTCCACGGTCGCCGACTGGCTCGCGCCCGTGACGACCGCCGCCGACGCGTCGCCCGGGGCGCTGCTCGTGTGCGGGGCGCTCGTCGGCACGATCGCCGGCGCGCTCACGTACGTCGCGGTCCGGACCACCACGCTGCCCGACGGGCGGCTCGTCCTCCTCCTGGCCGTGTGGCTGTCGTGCGTCGTCGCGGCGCTCGTCGGCGCGATCCCGACCGTGCTCGTCGGCCTGGGCCTGGACCCCGTCGGCGACGGCCGCTGGTACGTGCAGCAGATGCTGCTCTACGGCCCGACCGACGGCGGCGCCGCGGGACTGCTGTACGGGTGGGTCCCGGCGCTGCTCGCCCTGCTCGTCGTCGGTCGCGCGACCGCACGGCGGCCGGCGGACCCGACGAGCGTCCCGGACCGGGCGGTCGACGTCACCGTCTGACCCCGACGCGGGACGCGGTCGGCCCGGGCGTCGTCGGCCACCGGCGCCGGCCACCCGGCGTCGACGCCGACCGCCCCGCCATCCGAACCCCCGCCCACGCCGTGTGTCGGAGGTGCGTCGTAGCGTCGGTGCGGTGCACCACCTGTCCCGCGCTGATGCCCGCCGCGTCGCGGTCCGCGCGCAGCTGCTGACCGCGCCGCGGCCGACCGACATGCGCACCGTCGTGCGCGGGCTCACGATGCTCCAGGTCGACCACACCAAGGCCGTGGCGCCGAGTGCCGACCTCGTGCTCTGGAGCCGGATCGGGTCGCGGTACGACCCCGACGAGCTCGCGGACGCGGTCGACGACCAGACGCTCGTCGACGTGCAGGGCATGATCCGCCCGGCCGAGGACCTCGCGCTCTACACCGCGGAGATGGCCGCGTGGCCCGGACCGGACGCCAAGGCGTGGGCGCACTCCCAGGCCCGCTGGCTGCGCGACAACGCGGCGTGCCGCCAGGACATCCTCGACGCGCTGCGCAGTGACGGGCCGCTCACCGCGCGCGACCTGCCCGACACGACCGTCCGCCCCTGGCGGTCGAGCGGCTGGAACCGGGACCGCAACGTCCCGATGATGCTCGACCTCATGGTGCAGGCGGGCGAGGTCGCCGCCGCGGGTCGGCGCGGGCGCGACCGGCTCTGGGACCTGGCCGAGCGCATCTACCCCGACGACCCGCCCGTGCCCGTCGACGAGGCCCGGCGGCGCCGTGACGAGCGGCGGCTGCACGCGCTCGGCATCGCGCGCGCCCGCGGGCCGGAGTGCCCGGTCGAGCCGGTCGACGTCGGATCGGCCGGGGAGGCGGCCGTCGTCGACGGGGTGCGCGGCGAGTGGCGCGTCGACCCGTCCCTGCTCGACGCACCGTTCGAGGGCCGCGCCGCGCTCCTGTCGCCGTTCGACCGGCTGATCCAGGACCGCAAGCGCATGGCCGAGCTCTTCGAGTTCGACTACGCGCTCGAGATGTACAAGCCCGCCGCCGCCCGGCGCTGGGGCTACTACGCGCTGCCCGTGCTGCACGGCGACCGGCTGGTCGGCAAGGTCGACGCGACCGCCGACCACGCCGCCGGCGTCCTTCAGGTCCACGCGGTCCACGAGGACGGCCCGTGGCGCCCCGCCGTGCGGGCCGACGTCGCCGACGAGCTCGAGGACCTCGCCCGCTGGCTGGGCCTCGACCTGCACCTCGGGGCGCGCACGCACGTGTCGTGACCTGCTCGACCTCCGGTCCGCCGGCCGGTGCGACTGCCAGACTGCGCGCGTGACGGTCCTGAGGTCTCTCGTCCTGTTCGTCGCCGCCGCAGTCGCCGAGATCGGCGGCGCGTGGCTCGTCTGGCAGGGCGTGCGCGAGCACCGCGGCTGGGTGTGGATCGGCGCCGGCGTGATGGCGCTCGGCGTGTACGGGTTCGTCGCGACGCTGCAGCCCGACGCGCACTTCGGGCGGATCCTCGCCGCGTACGGCGGCGTGTTCGTCGCCGGGTCGCTGCTGTGGGGGATGCTCGTCGACGGCTTCCGGCCCGACCGCTACGACGTGGCCGGCGCGCTCGTCTGCCTGCTGGGCGTCGCGGTGATCATGTACGCCCCGCGCAGCGGCTGACCCGGTCGCGCGGCGGCTGACCGCGCCAGGCAGCGGACGACCCGCCACGGCGCCCACGCCCGCCCGCGCCGGTCGTCGCACGCCTGCCGAGGCGGCACCCGCCTATCGTCGTCGCGTGCCCGTGAGCCCCGTCCCCGCCCGGCCG
>NZ_BHYL01000298.1 GCF_003851725.1 Cellulomonas algicola
CCGACGGGCCCCGACCACCGCGGTGGTCGGGGCCCGTCGTCATGTCCGGGCGTCCGGGCGAGTCGCGGGCGCATCGCCGTCGGCGACGCGCCGCGGGAGTCGTCAGGGGGTCGTCGGCCCGTTCGTCGCCGGGGCGTCGCCCACCGGCTGGAACGCCGAGTCGTCCGTGCCCTCGACCACGTCGAGCAGCTCGCCGATGCGCGTGACCTCGAGGAGGAAGCGCACGGTCGGCGGCACGCGCAGCAGGCGCACGCGGTGCTGGCTGCGGATCGACAGGCGCGCGAGGAACGCGACGCCCGACGAGTCCATGAACGTCACGTGGTGGGCGTCGACCTCGATCGGCAGACCCACCTGCTCGGCCTCGGCGGTCGCCTCCTGCAGCTCCGGTCCGAGGTCGGCGTCGACCTCGCCCGAGAGCACGATGCGCGTGCGGTCGGTGCCGACGATCACGTGGACCGCACCGGGTTCACCCACGACGCGACCGGCCACGTCGTCGGGCGTCGCCGACTCGTCCGGGTTGCTGCTGTTACCGTCGCGCACAGTGCTCCTTCTGGTGCCGGCCTCGAAGGCGCGCTGTCGACTGCCTCGACGACTCGCCCGTTCGGCACGCTAGACGATCGGAGGTGGTGGTGGTCAACTCCCACGCGGATCCGATGTCGGGTGGTCTGCCCGCCGCGACGCCGTCCGGGACCCCCGACCTGCACGCGCGCGCCCTCGCGGCCACGGTCGTGCCCATGGGGCTGTTCGAGTCCCGGGACGCGGTCCTCACCGCCGTGTGGGTCAACGAGGCGTTCGAGCGGGCCGTCGGGTACGGCCTCGAGGGTGCGCACGAGCGTGAGCCCGCGATCCGTGCGGAGCTCGAGCGGGACCCGGTGCGGGCCATGCAGCTCGCCGAGGCGCTCCTCGCGGCGCGGCCGTTCACCCCGACGTTCACGCTCGGTCGCGCCGACGGGTCGCGGTTCGTGTGCCAGGTGCACCTGTCGCCGGTCCCGTCGGACGACGCGCACGACACGCCGCGGTACTGGGTCGCGGCGTTCCAGGACATGACCGAGCAGCTGTCGCACGACGCCGAGCAGGCCGCGCTCGTCGAGGCCGAGCGCCGCGAGCGGCGCAGCCTCGGCCTCATCGCCCAGGTCTCCGACCTGCTGATGGACGTCGACGACCCGCACGCGCTGCGCGAGATCGCGATGGTCCTGCGGCACGCCGTCGTCGGCTGGGCCGGCTTCTTCCTCAACGACCGCGGTCTGCGGGCCGCCGACGGCATCGACGGCGGGCCCGGCCGGGGGCACCGCGGCGACGCGTTCCGCACGGCCACGCGCGGTCCGCGCCCCGACGCCCCGGACGTCGTGCAGCTCCTGCTCGACGGCGAGCGCGACCGGCCCGTCGACCTCGCGCTCGACGCGGTGTACGCGTGCGGGAGCGCCTCGGAGTGGCTCGCGCAGCACGTCAGCGCCCAGGCCCAGCACCCCACGGACGGGCAGCCCGCACCGTCGGGCGGCCGGGCCGTCGTCTTCCCCGTGCCGGGCCGCCGACGCGTGCTCGGGCTCATGGCGGTCGTCCCGCGTGACGAGGGCGGCCTGCGCGCGATCGAGCCGGCGGCGATGACGATCCTCGAGCTCACCGCACGCCGCGTCGGCCTCGTGCTCGACAACGCCCGCCTGTACGACCGCGAGCACCGCCTGGCGGAGACGCTGCAGCGGGCGATGCTGCCCGAGCAGGCCGAGGTCGACGGGCTCGACGTGTGGACCTACTACGCGCCGAACTCGGAGAACGTGCAGGTCGGCGGCGACTGGTACGACGTGCTGCAGATCTCCCCGGACGTCGCGGGCGTCGTCATCGGCGACGTCGTGGGGCACGACGTCGAGGCGGCCGCCGCGATGGGCCAGCTGCGCTCGGTCGTGCGCTCCTACACGTTCGACATCACGACGCCCGGCCCGGTGCTCGAGCGCGTCGACCAGCTCGTCACGGGCATGCGGATCCCGCGCTCGGCCGGTCTGGTCCTGTCGACGCTGACCCGCCGCGAGCAGGGCTGGCGGCTCGAGTGGTCGCGCGCCGGCCACCTGCCCGTGCTGCACGTCCGCGACGGCGTCGCGACCGAGCTGCGCGACGCGGGCGGTGCGCTCATCGGGTTCGGCAACGGCGTCCGGAGCACGAGCACGCTCGACCTCGTCGAGGGCGACGTCCTCGTCTACTACACCGACGGCCTCATCGAGCGGCGTGACCGCGGGCTCCGGGAGGGCCTCGCGGCGCTCGCGGGGGTCGCGTCGCGCATCACGGCGCGGGACGCGGCGGGCATCGGCGAGGAGCTGCTGTCCCGGCTCGCGGACCACCCCGAGGACGACGTCGCAGTCGTCGTCGTGCGCGTCCCCGACCCGCGCGACCACCTCGAGCGTGCGCGCAGCCCGCGGAGGCGCCGCTGGTCGCTGCCGAACGAGCCGTCGTCGATCGGACGGGCCCGGCACGCCGTCGTGCGCACCTGCCAGGCGTGGGAGATCCCCGACGCCGCGAACGCCGAGCTGGTCGTGTCCGAGCTCGTCGCGAACGCCGTGCTGCACGGGTTCGGCCACGTGTCGCTGCAGCTCTACGACACGGGCGACGGCCTGCGCATCGAGGTCGAGGACGGCAACCCGGCACCGCCGGTGTCGACGGACGGGCACCCGGGGCGCGTCGGCGGGTTCGGCATGCAGATCGTCGAGCGGCTCGCGGACTGGGGCTGGCGTCAGTCGCGCGGCGGCAAGCTGGTGTGGGCGAAGGTCCGGCCGGGGAGCCTGCCGGAGACGGGTCGCTGAGGCGTCGTCGCGCGGTCACGCCGGCAGGTCGCCGAGCAGTCAGCGCGGTTCGCCGAGCAGTCAGTGCGCGGGTGCGCCGTCCGGCTGCACGACGTCCTGCTCGGTGCCGTGCGCGCAGCGGTGGTCCGGGTCGATGCGGAACAGCTCGGTCGCGCCGCAGATCTCGATGACGAACAGCTCGCGCGAGTCGGCCCCGCGCAGGACGGTCGCCCCGCCGCGCTTGCGGCTCGCGTCGGCCAGCGAGATGAGGAACGCGGCCCCCGTCGAGTCCATGAACGTCACGCCGCACATGTCGATCACGAGCAGCTGACGGCGGAGCCCGACGACACGGGCGGCCACCTCGGGGAACTGGTCGCGTTCCGCGAGGTCGAGGTCGCCGGTGATGACGAGCGTGGTCGTCGTCGACGACGTGGAGATCTCGATCATGGACATCCACCGGGTTCGGGGGGTCACCCAGCTCCTGCGGGGCGCCGGGAAGGGGTCCGGCGGATCGACTGTAGTTGCGCTCCCACGCCCGCGCATCCGCGGAACCTGGACGGGCGCCCGGATCGCCTGCTGTGCGCGCAGATGTCCCCCGGACGGACCACGCGGGCGGCCGGTCGGGGAGAGACTGGGCCCATGAGCCACGAGAACCTCCTCGACGGACCCGCCCCGACGCACCTGCCCGCCGACGGCCCCGACGGGGACGCGCGGGCCGCCCTCGCGGCGGGCTCGTCGCCGCGCGACGTCGTCCCGGTCGCGCCGGCGTCGTCGCTCGTGTGGGCGCTGCTCGCGGAGCGGGCGCTCGCCGACGAGGGCGACCCCGTCGCCGCCTACGCGTACGCGCGGACCGGCTACCACCGCGGCCTCGACGCGCTGCGGCGCGCGGGCTGGCGCGGCCGCGGTCCGGTGCCCGTCGACCACGCCCCGAACCAGGGGTTCCTGCGCGCGCTGCTCGCGCTCGCCGAGGCGGCCGAGGCGATCGGCGAGACCGAGGAGTCGCAGCGCTGCGAGCAGTTCCTGGTCGACTCGGGCACGTCGGCCGAGGAGGTCGCCGGGCTGCGCTGAGCCGCCCGCGGGCAGGGTCGGGACGGGGGCCCGGCCATGACCGTTCCTTGACCGTCCGGTACCCTCTCGGAGGTACCGGGTCACTGCCGCCCGTGCCCGGGTCCACGTGCAAGCGCCGCGCCTCCTCGGTTCGGTCTCCGCCGTGCGTCCCCGCATCGCAGGCAGGTAGGAGTGGTGACAGATGCCTGCAGTGGTGGTGCTCGGCGCCCAGTGGGGCGACGAGGGCAAGGGCAAGGCGACCGACCAGCTCGGCTCGCGCATCGACTACGTGGTGAAGTTCAACGGCGGCAACAACGCCGGTCACACGGTCGTCGTCGGGGGCGAGAAGTACGCGCTGCACCTGCTGCCCTCCGGCATCCTGTCGCCCGGCGTCGTCCCCGTCATCGGCAACGGCGTCGTCATCGACCTCGAGGTGCTGTTCCAGGAGATCGAGGCCCTCGAGGCCCGCGGCGTCGACACCTCGCGCCTGCTCGTCTCGTCGGCCGCGCACGTCATCGCGCCGTACAACCGCACGCTCGACAAGGTCACCGAGCGCTTCCTCGGCTCGCGCCGCATCGGCACCACGGGCCGCGGCATCGGACCCACCTACGCGGACAAGATCAACCGCGTCGGCGTCCGCGTGCAGGACCTCTTCGACGAGAAGATCCTGCGGCAGAAGGTCGAGGGTGCTCTCGACCAGAAGAACCACCTGCTCGTGAAGGTCTACAACCGCCGCGCGATCACGGTCGACGAGACCGTCGAGGACCTGCTGCGCTTCGCCGACCGCGTCCGCCCGTTCGTCGCGGACACGCCGCTCGTGCTGAACCAGGCGCTCGACGCGGGCAAGACGCTCGTGTTCGAGGCCGGCCAGGCCACGATGCTCGACATCGACCACGGCACCTACCCGTTCGTGACGTCGTCGTCGGCGACCGCGGGCGGTGCGTGCACCGGCTCGGGCGTCGGCCCGACCCGCATCGACCGCGTCGTCGCCGTCGCGAAGGCCTACACGACGCGCGTCGGCGAGGGCCCGTTCCCGACCGAGCTGCTCGACGACGACGGCGAGTGGCTGCGCCAGACCGGCGGCGAGTTCGGCACGACGACGGGCCGCCCGCGGCGCACCGGCTGGTACGACGCGGTCGTCGTCCGGTACGCGGCGCGCGTCAACGGCCTCACCGACCTGGTGCTCACCAAGCTCGACGTCCTCACCGGCAAGGACCGCATCCCGGTCGCCGTCGCGTACGACGTGGACGGCACCCGCCACGACGAGATGCCCGCAGACCAGTCGGACTTCCACCACGCGAAGCCCGTCTACGAGTACCTCGACGGCTGGACCGAGGACATCACCGGCGCGCGCGAGTTCGACGACCTGCCCGTCGCGGCGCAGCGCTACGTCGAGCGGCTGGAGGAGATCAGCGGCACCCGCATCTCGTCCATCGGCGTCGGCCCGGGCCGCGAGGCGACGATCATCCGCCACGACCTCCTGGCCTGACCGCTCACCCGGGAGCTCGCGGAGGCTGCCGGCCGTTCGACCCGAACGAGTGATCGCGCCGACCGCCATCGTCTGAACGGGTGAATCTGGACGCACGTCCAGTTGGCGACATGCGGTGTCGCGACGGGCGGTGACCCGGCAGCCGCGGCGGCGGTGCACCGGCTGGCATACTCCGCGGCCGTGACTGCCGCCGCCTGGGACACCCCCGCCGCGTACGTGATGCTCGGCGCGCTCGTGATCGCCGCCATCGGACTCCTCGTCCTCGGCGTCGCGAGCACGCCCGCGCACCGCCTGCTCGGTCTGTGGGCCGACGGGCCGTGGTGGTTCTCCCCGCGCGGCGGCAAGACGCAGGGCCTCGTGGTCGCGTACCTCGGCGTGATCGTCGCGCTCGCCGCGCTGGCCTTCGTCGTCGCCGACGCGTACGCACCCGCACGGATCGCCTGGACCGCGTGCTGGAGCACCGCCGCGGTCGTCTTCGCCCTCACCGTCACACGGGTGGGCAAGCTCGTCCTGCGGGTCGCGACCGGTGGCCTGTTCGTCCTCGCCGACCCGCTGCCGGGGGACTACGTCGAGGCCGACGACGCGCTCGACGACGTCGACCTGCGCGCCGCCCGCGACGCCGCGGCCACCGGCAACTGGAGGCCCGCCGCGCACCTGCTCGCGGCGACGCTCGACCCGGACACCCGCCACGACCGGGTCCGCGAGCTCGCCGCCCTCGCGGCGCGTCGCGGGCGGTGGCTCGACACGTGGCTCCAGGAGGAGCCGTCGAACCCGCACGCGCTCGCCTGCCGGGTGGCGGCGGGTGTCGAGCGGGCGTGGATGCTGCGCGGGTCGGACTTCCAGGCGCAGAACGTCCCCGACTTCCTCGCGGTGCTCGAGGACACGGACGCCGACGCCGACACCGCCCTGCACGTGAGCCCCGACGACGCGTCGGTCCTCGCGTCGCGCCTGACCGTCGCTCGCGGGCTCCAGCTCGGCGTCGTGGAGCACGAGCGCCGCCTCGCGCAGCTCCTCGCCGTCGCGCCGCACCACCGCGGCGGGCTGCTCGAGGCGCTCCAGTTCAAGGCCGCGAAGTGGTTCGGCTCGTCCGAGGAGATGCTGCGGTTCGCCCGCACCGAGGCCGCCGCGTCGCCCGCGGGCCACGCGAGCAACCTGCTGGTCGTCGTCGCCCTGCTGGAGGAGGGCTGGGCCCGCGGCGACAGCCAGCGCTTCCTGCAGGGCCGGGAGGTGCGTGCGGAGATCCTCGCCGCCGCGACCCGGTGGTCCGAGGGCGGACCGTCGCCGGTCGGCCGTGCCTGGGGTCACAACCTGCTCGCCTACGCCTGCTGGTTCGCGGACCTGCCCCAGGAGGCCGTGCCGCACCTCGCCGAGACCCACCGCCACCTGGCGACGTGGCCCTGGCACGACGACCCGCGCGAGGCGCACGCGCAGGTCCGGGCCTGGGCACGTGAGCGCGTCGGCGCGTCGGCCCTCGACTGACGGTCCCGCCGACCCACGGAGCGCGCCGACGGCACCCGCCCCTTCCCGTGGCCGGGTGCCGTCGGTGCCCTCGCCGGTCAGGCGGTGGCCTCCGCGAGGGGTCGGGTGACGGGCCGGGCATCCGCACGGACCGGCTCGTCGGGGGTGCGGGCCGTCGTGACGGTCTCGTCGAGCACGCCTTGCGCGGCGGTGGGTCGGACGTCGCCGCCCGTCGTCGCGTGGGTGTCGGCGTCGTCGGACGGGGTGCCGTCGTCGTGCGGGGTCTCGTCGTCGGTGCGGGGCTCGGCGGCGAGGACGGCGGCCTCGGCCTCGTCGACCAGGCGCTGGCGGACGACGGCCATCGAGCCGAGGGTCGCGAGGACCGCGAGCGCGGTGCCGCCGACGAACACGGCTTCGAGGCCCCAGGTCTCGGCGACGAACCCGGCGAGCAGCGCGCCGACCGGCATCAGGCCGTAGCCGAGCGTCCGGCCGGCGCCGCCGACGCGGCCGAGCATGGTCGCGGGGACGATGCGCTGGCGCATCGACATCGAGATGACGTTGCCGATCGTGTTGGTGAAGCCGAGCAGGAACAGCGTCACGGCGACGGCGCCGACGCTGCGCACGAGGACGGGGACGACCAGCAGCAGGCTGTTCGCGAGCCAGCAGCCGAGCATGAGGCGGACCTCGCCGACGCGCCGCGTGAGGGCCTCGGCGACGAAGGACCCGCCGACCGCGCCGACGGCGAGCGTGGCCGCGAGCAGCGTGTAGTGCTCGGCGCGCATCCCGAGCTCGGATCCGGGACCGACCGCCCAGAGGACGAAGACCGCGAAGTAGCCGGTGCTGGCCATGTTCATGAGCGAGCCCGAGAGCAGGAGCGGGCCGAGGACGCGGTGCTTGGCGAGGAACGTGACGCCCTCGACGACCTCCCGGCCGGCGCGCTTCCGCTCGGTGCGCTCGTGGCGGTACCGGCCGGGGATGCCGCGCCACAGGAGCACGGCTGCCGCGACGGCGAGCGCGGCGGGGACGCCGAACACCCAGCCGGTGCCGAGCGTGAGGACGGCACCGGCGATCGGGGCGCCGACGAACGAGTTGGTGACGGTCTGGACGGCGAGCGTGCGGCCGTTGGCGGCGCCGAGCCGCGACCGGGGCACGAGGTCGGGGACGAGTGCGCCTGCGGCGAGGTCGGCGAACACCTCGGTCGCGCCGTAGACGAGCGCGATGACGACGAGCGCGGCCATCGTCAGCCGGTCGGTGGCGATGAGTCCGACGGCGGAGGCGAGGACGGCGGCGCGGACGGCCATCGCGACGATCTGCACGACGCGCCGGTCCTGCCGGTCGACGAGCACCCCGGCGACGAGCCCGAGCAGCAGCCAGGGGAGCCAGGCGGCGGCGGTGATGAGGGCGATCTGCCCGGGCGAGCGGGTGAGCGTGAGGGCGACGAGCGGGACGCCCATGCCCAGGACGCCGTCGGCGAGGTTCGCGGCGCCCGTGGCGCCGAGGGCGGCGGTGAACCGGCGACCGAGCGGCTCCGCGGGCGGCACGGCAGGCGGCTCGACGGGTGCGGCTGCGGCGGGGGAGTGCTGCGTGCTCATCGTGCGCCCCTAGGATTGAAGAGGACGTTCTGCAAAGGGTTCTTTGCAGAGAAGACTTTGCAAAGGTATCTCTGCACATGGCCGAGCGCAAGACCCCCCACGACACCGCGGGCACGCGCGCGCTCGCTGACGACCTGGCGGCGACGCCGTCGACCGCAGCCGCACCGCCCGCGGCCGCACCGCCGACCGCCGCGCCGCCTGCCCCTGCGGTCGGCGAGGCCTCCGACCGGCTGGCGCTCTTCGCCGAGCGACCCATCTCGCCCGAGGCGCTCAAGGCGCTCGCGCACCCCCTGCGCATCGCGATGTACAACCTGCTCGGCGAGATCGGGCCGTCCACCGCGAGCCGGCTCGGCCGCCTGCTGGGGGAGAGCAGCGGCCAGACGAGCTACCACCTGCGCCAGCTCGAGCGGTTCGGGTTCGTCGAGGACGACCCCGCGCACACCGGCGGCCGCGAGCGGTGGTGGAAGCCCGTCGGCTTCAGCATCGACGGCCACGCGATGCTCGAGGACCCGGCGACCGCACCGGCCGCGCGCATGATGCTGCAGGCCGTCGTCGCCGACCGCGCCGACGTCCTGACCCGGTGGATGTCCTCCCCGCACGAGCCCGAGTGGGACGACGCGCAGATCAACGACCGCATCACCACCGACTTCACGCCCGCCGAGGCGCACGACGTCATCGCCGCCGTGCAGCGCGTGCTCGAGCAGCACATCGACGCGGCCAAGGCACGCAAGGAGGCCGGCGAGACCGAGGGCCGTCGCCGCTACCGGATCTACCTCGACGGCCTCCCGCTCCCCGCCGACGACCCCGCCCGGCCTGCGCCCTGACCCGCAGCACGTCGTCACCCACCGGACCGCCGGGCCAGGTGGCCCGCCTTCATACCGACACGGGTGCCGTTCCGAGCGTGCGAACGGCACCCATGTCGGTATCGAGCCCGCGGGGGTCCCGGGGGGCAGGCGGGCGAGACGGGCGTCCGGTTCCGGCCGCGCGCGGGTCGGCGACCGGTCGTCGGACGGGCGGTCGGCACGGGCGGGCGGCTCGGTAGGCTCGGCGCCCGTGAAGATCCTCGTCGTCGGCACCGGTGCCCGTGAGCACGCCCTCGTCCGTGCGCTGTCCCTCGACCCGGCCGTGACGGCGCTGCACGCCGCGCCGGGCAACCCCGGCATCGGTGCGCTCGCCACGCTGCACGCGGTCGACCAGCTGGACGGCGCGGCGGTCGCGGCGCTCGCGACGGAGCTCGGGGCGGACCTGGTCGTCGTCGGCCCGGAGGCCCCGCTCGTGGCGGGCGTGGCCGACGCCGTCCGCGCGGCCGGGATCCCCGTGTTCGGCCCGTCGGCCGACGCCGCCCGGCTGGAGGGGTCGAAGGCGTTCGCGAAGGAGGTCATGGCCGCCGCGGGCGTGCCGACCGCCGAGCCGCGCGTCGCGTCGACGGTCGACGAGGTCGCCGCGGCGCTCGACGCGTTCGGTGCGCCGTACGTCGTCAAGGAGGACGGGCTCGCCGCGGGCAAGGGCGTCGTCGTCACCGACGACCGCGCGGTCGCGCTCGAGCACGGGCGCGCGTGCGTCGAGAAGGAGGGCGGCCGGGTCGTCGTCGAGGAGTACCTCGACGGGCCCGAGGTGTCGCTGTTCGTGCTGTCCGACGGTGCGTCCGTCGTCCCGCTGGTCCCCGCGCAGGACTTCAAGCGCGCGCTCGACGGCGACGCCGGTCCGAACACGGGTGGCATGGGCGCCTACTCGCCGCTGCCGTGGGTGCCCGAGGGCCTGGTCGACGAGGTCCTCGACCTCGTCGCCCGCCCGACGGTCGACGAGATGGCCCGCCGCGGCACGCCGTTCGTCGGCGTCCTCTACTGCGGCCTCGCGCTCACCTCGAAGGGCACGCGTGTCGTCGAGTTCAACGCGCGCTTCGGCGACCCGGAGACGCAGGTCGTCCTGCCGCGGCTCGCGACGCCGCTGGCGGGCGTGCTGCTCGCGGCGGCGACGGGCACCCTCGCGGACCTGCCCCCGCTGGAGTGGCGCGACGAGGCGGCGGTGACGGTCGTCGTCGCGTCGCACGGCTACCCGGGCACGGTCCGCGGCGGCGACCCGATCATCGGGATCGAGGACGCCGAGTCGCTCCCCGGCGTGCACGTCCTGCACGCGGGCACCGCGCTGCGGCAGAACCCCGCAGGCGACGACGACTCCCAGGTCGACGGCGCGCACCTCGTGTCGAACGGCGGCCGCGTGCTGTCGGTCGTGGGCGTCGGCGCCGACCTGGCCGCGGCGCGCGAGGCGGCCTACGCGGGCGTCGAGCAGATCGAGCTGGCCGGCTCGCACCACCGCACCGACATCGCCGCGGCGGCCGCGGCGCTCTGACCCGACGTCCGCGGACGCCGCCGCGTCGCGGCCGCGACGCGGCCACCCGAGCGCG
>NZ_BHYL01000299.1 GCF_003851725.1 Cellulomonas algicola
CCACCCCGTGCACGACGACCTCGCGCCCGTCCGCCGTGACGCCCGCCGCGTCGGTGCCGAGGATCATCGGCAGCTGCTGCTCGCGCAGCCCGACGCCGCGCAGCGACCACAGGTCGTGGTGGTTGAGCGCGGCGGCGCGCACGTCGACGACCGTCCAGCCGTCACGGGCCTCCGGTGCAGGCTGCTCGCCGACCTCCAGCGCGGCCAGCGGGTCGTCGGGGGAGAAGCGGGCGGCGTAGGCGGCGATCACCCGGCCACCGTAGCGACCGCCACCGGCCGTCCGCGCACCTCAGGGGGCGCACCACCCCACTCCCGGCCCGCGTCCGTCCTCGTCGCCTGCCGTCGCCCCACCCCCCTCCGCCCCAGGCAGCGGGGATCACGGGAGGGGCGTCAGCGCGCGAGCGGGTGATGACGGACCGGGTGCGGCTTCGGGATGCTGCCGTCATGGGGGCAGTCGTGGTGCCGGGCGGCGGGTCGGTCGCGATCGGGCGGGTCGTGGCCGAGATGGACGCGCTGCGCGCCGGGTGGGCGCGCGACGACGGGCTCGGGGTGTTCCTCGACGTCTACCGGCGGGTGACGGCGCTGGTCGCGCTGCGCGTCGTCGACGGCACGTTCCGCGACCCGTCGTTCGTCGAGGACCTCGACGTGCGGTTCGCGCGCCTGTTCCTCGACGTCCCCGCCGACGTCGCGGCCCAGCAGCCCGTGTCCCGCGCCTGGGCACCGCTCGTCGAGCGTCGGGCTCTGCGCGGCATCGAACCCGTCCAGTTCGCGCTCGCGGGGATGAACGCGCACATCAACCTCGACCTCGCCCTCGCGGTCGTCGCGACGTGCCGGGCGCGCGGATGCGACCCGGACGACGGCGACGTGCACGCCGACTTCGAGCGCGTCAACCGGGTGCTCGCCGAGGTCGTCCGGCCGATCCGGCAGTCGTTCCTCGACGCGTGCGTCGTCCAGCACGCGGGCGCCTTGTCGCCGCTCGCCGACCTCGTCACGAACTTCTCGATCGACAAGGCGCGCGACGCCGCCTGGGTGTCCGCGCAGGTGCTGTGGGAGGTCCGGGGCGCCACGGCGCTCGCGGCCGCCGTCCGCGACACGCTCGCGCGGACGGTCGGGCTCGTCGGACGCCAGCTCCTCACGCGCTTCCCCTGACGTCGCGTCGTCAGAGCAGAGGGAGCATCCGGCCGAGGTCGGGGACGGCCTCCGACGTGTGCTGGGGCTGCAGGGCGCGGGCCAGCTCGTCGACGTCGTAGGGCGTGCGGCCCGCCGCGAGGCGCACCCAGCGGCGCGCGTCGGCGACCTCGAGGCTCCACCCCCCGCGAGCGACGACGATGTCGAGCAGCGCGTCGGCGACCAGCGCGAGGGCGGCGGGGTCGATCGGGTCAGGGCCCGCCCCGGTGCCGCGCGCGCGACGCACCGAGCGGGCGAGGTCGTCGGCGTGCACCACGAGCTCGAGCACGCGCGACACGGTCATCGTCGAGAGCATCACCGGCCCGCGGCGCGCCTGCACCACGCGGTCGGACGGCCCCAGCGCGTCGAGGTTGGCGAACGCGGCGGCCGCCATCGCGTCGACGGCCTTGAGCGGGTTCGGCGCGATCTGCTCCGCGAGGCCGCGCGTCGTGTCCGCGATGTCCTGCGCCCGCGCGACGTACGTCCCGACGTACTCGGCGAGCGTGTACGGGACGGTCCCGTCGGGCAGCGGGGTGCAGACGGCGAGCGCGTCCATCGCCCGGCCGAGGTGCGCGACCAGCTCGGCGACCGACCAGCCGTCGAGGACGGACGGCGCGTCGACGACGTCGTCGTCGACCACCTCCGCGACCCAGGACCGCAGGCGGTCCCACTGACCGTGCAGGGCGGCGGACGCGGCGGCGAGGTCGGTGGAGGACATCCGTCCATCGTGCCGCAGTCCCGTCGCCCGGACCTGTCATTCCGCGGCCGCGGACCGCGGGCGGTGGTCGTGACACGTCGACGCGTCCGCGTGACCAGGACGTCGACGCCGCGTGGCCACGAGCAGGTGCCCGTCGGTCGGGGACAGCGGAGGGACGGGGGCGGACGCGGAGACGGCGACGGCACCCGCCTCGCGGCTCAGCGGGTGCGGACCTCGTCGGTCAGGAACTCCGAGACGATCGCGCCGACCTGGTCCTCCTCGATGAGGAACCCGTCGTGGCCGTAGGGCGAGCGCACCGTGCGCACGGGTCCCGCGCCGGGGATGCCCGCGGCGATGCGCTCGGACTGCGCGGGCGGGAACAACCGGTCGGAGTCGACCGCGATCACCAGGGCGCGCGCGGTGATCTGTGCGAGCGCCGCGGCGACGCCCCCACGGTCGCGGCCGAGGTCGTGCGTGATCATCGTGCGCGTCAGCGCGACGTAGGTGTTCGCGTCGAACCGACGGGCGAGCTTGTCGCCGTGGTGGTCCAGGTAGGACTGCACGGCGAACCGGCCGCCCTCGAGCGGGTCCTCGGCGCCCTGCGGGATGCGCCCGAACCGCTCGTCGAGCTCGGCGGCGCTGCGGTAGGTCTGGTGCGCGATCTGCCGGGCGATGCCGAGCCCGACGTGCGGGCCGTCGCCGTCGGCGGCGTCGTAGTAGTCGCCGTCGCGGTAGCGCGGGTCGGCGTGGATCGCGGCGAGCTGCGTGTGGAACCCGGCGATCTGGTCGCCCGACGTCTGCGCGGCCGTGGCGATCGCGGCGATCGAGCGGACGCGCTCGGGCGCGGTGACGGCCCACTCGAGCACGCGGAGGCCGCCCATGGACGCGCCGATGACGAGGGCCCACGAGTCGATGCCGAGCAGGTCGGCGAGGCGGACCTCGGCGGCGACCTGGTCGCGGACGGTCAGCAGCGGGAAGCGGCCGCCCCAGGGCCGCCCGTCGGGTGCGGTCGACGCGGGGCCCGTCGAGCCCTGGCAGCCGCCGAGGACGTTGGGCGCGACGACGAACCACTCGTCGGTGTCGATCGGGGCGCCGGGCCCGACCATCGACTGCCACCAGCCGGCGGTCGGGTGCCCGTCGCCCGCGGGCCCGGTGACGTGCGAGTCCCCGGTGAGCGCGTGCAGGACGAGCACCGCGTTGCTGCCGTCCTCGTTCAGCGTGCCCCACGTCTCGTACGCGAGCCGCACGGCGGGCAGCCGGCCGCCCGACTCGAGCGCGAACGGACCGAGGTCGGCGAACTGCCGCCGCCCGACGGGGTCGCCCTCGCGCCAGGCCGACGACGCGCGCACGGGCGGCCGCTCGGGGAGCGGCACGCGGCTGGCGAGCGTGCGCGCGTGCGCCCTCGACGGGGTGAACGTGAACGTGTCGTCGGGCACGAGATCCCAATCTACGGGCGGGTCGGACGGGTGCCCGGGCGCGGTCTCGCGGCTCGGGACGGCCGGGTCGTCCCCGCCGCGCCCGGCCGGTGAGCCGTGGGCGGGCTCGCCGGGCGGCGGCGGGGACGAGGGCACGGGTCAGGCGCCCTTGGCGGCCCGGAAGCCCGCGTCGAGGTCGGCGAGGATGTCGTCGACGTGCTCGATGCCGACCGCGAGGCGGACCAGGCCCGGCGTCACGCCGGACCGGAGCTGCTCCTCCGGCGTGAGCTGGCTGTGCGTCGTCGACGCGGGGTGGATGACGAGCGAGCGGACGTCACCGATGTTCGCCACGTTCGAGTGCAGCTCGAGCGCCGACACGAACGCCTGACCGGCCTCTCTGCCGCCCTCGATCTCGAACGCCAGGACGGCGCCCGCGCCGCGCGGCGCGTACTTGAGCTGGTTGGCGTGCCACGGCGACGACTCGAGGCCCGCGTAGTGGACCGTCACGACGTCCTCGCGCGCCTCGAGCCACTCGGCGACCTTCTGCGCGTTCGCGACGTGCCGCTCGACGCGCAGCGACAGCGTCTCGATGCCCTGCGCGATGAGGAACGCGTTGAACGGCGCCGCCGCCGCGCCGAGGTCGCGCAGCAGCTGGATGCGCGCCTTGAGGATGTAGGAGAGGTTGACGCCGAAGACGCCGTCCTTGCCGAGCGCCTCGCCGATGACCAGGCCGTGGTACGACGGGTCGGGCTTGCTGAAGCCGGGGAACTTCTCCGGGTCGGCCGTGTAGTCGAAGCGGCCCGCGTCGACGATCACGCCGGCGATCGCGGAGCCGTGCCCGCCGAGGTACTTGGTGGCCGAGTGCACGACGACGTCGGCGCCCCACTGCAGCGGGTTGATGAGGTACGGCGTCGCGACGGTGTTGTCGACGACCAGCGGCACGCCGTTCTCGTGCGCCACGTCCGCGACGAGCTCGATGTCGAGGACGTCGGACTTCGGGTTGGGGATCGTCTCCGCGAAGAACAGCTTGGTGTTCGGGCGGACGGCCGCGCGCCACGACTCGGCGTCGTGCGGGTCCTCGACGAACGTCGTCTCGATGCCGAGCTTGGGCAGCGTGTAGTGCAGCAGGTTGTACGTGCCGCCGTAGAGCGAGGGGCTCGCGACGACGTGGTCGCCCGCCTCCGCGATGTTGAGGATCGCGAACGTCTCCGCCGCCTGGCCCGACGCGACGAGCAGCGCGCCGACGCCGCCCTCGAGGTTCGCGATGCGGTTCTCGACGACCTCGGTCGTCGGGTTGCCGATGCGCGTGTAGATCGGGCCGAGCTCCTTGAGCGCGAACCGGTCCGCGGCCTGCTGCGCGGAGTCGAAGACGTAGGACGTCGTCTGGTAGATCGGCAGGGCGCGCGCGCCCGTGCTCGCGTCGGGGGCCTGGCCCGCGTGGATCTGGCGGGTCTCGAAGCTCCAGCTCTCGTTGCTCATCGGTCTGCTCTCTCTCGGGGATCCGTGGTGCTCGGTCCGCGGGGAGCTCGGGCAGCCGACGTCCGTCCCGCGGAAGGGGTGGGAGGGGCGCACGTGTCGAGCGTCTGGCTCGTCGCGGGTGTGGCCGGGGCTGGTCACCTGTCCGCGGGCATGCCGAACGTGCGCTGGTCAGCGACACATTCGACGGGTCATGCGACCGAGAGTACGAGCGACCATCCGCTGGATGACACAGCCGTCCCGTGATGTGAGACGGCCGGACCAGCGGCCCGACGTCGGCGACCGGACGATCTCGGCCGAACGGGTGAGCGTACGTCCGATACGTCCCTAACCACAACGGTGTGACTCGTGTTGCTCGTGTGACTTCTGTTCACTTCTGTGACTCACGTGGGTAGCGTCGAACCGCGAACGGGCCCGGGGAGGGGCCCGTGCGAGCGTCCGGAGGAAGTGCAGTGGTGCGGTTCGACAGCGTGCTCGGTGCCGACGAGGGCCGACGCCGGGTTCCCCGGCGGACCCTCCGGCTGGTGACCGCCGCGGTCGTCGTCGCCACCTCCGGGATCATCGGCGCCGACGTCGCCGCCGCCGATCCGACGCCCCCGTCCGCCCAGGACGTCCGCGACGCGCGTCGCGCCGTCGACGCCGCGTCCCGCTCGGTCGCCGAGATGGAGCTGCGCCTCGCGCAGCTCTCCGCGCAGTCCGACGCCGCGCAGCTCGCCGTCCAGAAGGCCGGCGAGGACTACACCGTCGCGCTGGCCGCCGCCGAGGCCGCCAAGGTCGCCGCCGCCGACGCCGTGCAGCGCTCCGCCGACGCCGACGCCCGCGCCGAGGACGCGCGCCGCACCCTCGTCGCGATGGCCCGCGAGGCCGCCCGGTCCGGCGGCAACGTCGAGGCCCTCCAGGCCGTGCTGTCCGCCGACGGCTTCCGCGACGTCGCGCGCCGCTCCACCGCGCTCGAGCAGATGACCGGCAAGGCCGACGAGGCCGTGCAGGAGTTCCGGGCCGCCCAGCTCGTCGCGAGCGTCCTCGCCGACCGCGCGAGGACGGCCGAGGACGACGCGAAGGCTGCCGAGCAGGACGCCTCCGCCGCGCTCGCCACCGCGCAGAAGACGCAGCAGGACAGCGACGCCGCGCTCGCCGCGGGCGCCGCCGAGCGCGACCAGCTCATCTCCGCCCTCGCGGCGGCCCGGCAGACCAGCGCCGAGGTCGAGCGGGCTCGGCAGGACGCCCTCGAGGCCGACCGGCGTGCGCGCGCCGACGAGGCCGCACGCCAGGCGGCGCTGCGTCCACCCGTGGTCGCCCCGCCCGCCTCGGGCGGGTCGTCCGGGTCGACGGGCTCGACCGGAGGCTCGACCGGTTCCGCCGGCGGGTCGACCGGCTCCACCGGTGGCTCGAACAGCGGGTCGAACGGCGGGTCGACGGGCGGCGGCTCGACCGGTGGCTCCACGGGCGGTGGCTCGACCGGCGGCGGTTCGACCGGTGGTGGCTCGACGGGCGGCGGCTCGACGGGCGGCGGCTCGACCGCGCAGCCCACGACACCCCCGGCGACGGGCGGCCAGTACGGGCTCGGCACGGGGCGCTCGCGCGGCTCGGCGGGCGGGGGAGCGGCCGCCGTCGAGTGGGCGAGGACCCAGCTCGGCAAGCCCTACGTCTGGGGCGGCGTCGGTCCGGAGGGCTACGACTGCTCGGGCCTGACCGGCACGTCCTGGCGCAGCGCGGGCGGCGTCAGCCTCAACCGCACGTCGCGCGACCAGTACAAGCAGGTCCTCAAGATCTCGTACGACCAGCTGCGCCCGGGCGACCTCGTCTTCTGGTCGACGGACCCCAACAACCCCGACGCGATCCACCACGTCGCGATCTGGGCGGGCAACGGCCAGATCATCGAGGCCCCGACGTTCAACAAGCCCGTGCGGCTCGTCGCGATGCGCTGGGCGGGCACCATGCCCTACGCGGGTCGCCCCTGACGACCCCGCCGGTCGGCGGTCGGACGACCGCCCGGGCCCGGCAGCACGACGGCCCGCCCCCTCGCGTCGAGGGTGGCGGGCCGTCGTCGTCCGTCCCGGCCGCACGGTGGCGCGGCCGGGTCACGGCTCAGTGCTGGTCGTCGCTCAGTGGTTGTACCCGGCGTCGATCGCGCGCTGACGCGACCGCTCGATCTCGGCCTCGGCCTCGGCGCGACCGGTCCAGTGCGCACCCTCGACGGACTTGCCGGGCTCGAGGTCCTTGTAGACCTCGAAGAAGTGCTGGATCTCGAGACGGTGGAAGTCGGACACGTCGTCGATGTCCTGACGCCACGCGGCGCGCTGGTCGCCCGTCGGGACGCACAGGACCTTGTCGTCGCCGCCCGCCTCGTCGCGCATGCGGAACATGCCCAGCGCACGGCAGCGGATCAGGCAGCCAGGGAAGGTCGGCTCCTCGAGCAGGACGAGCGCGTCCAGCGGGTCGCCGTCCTCACCGAGGGTGCCCTCGATGAAGCCGTAGTCGTCGGGGTACCGGGTCGAGGTGAAGAGCATGCGGTCGAGCCGGATGCGGCCCGTCGCGTGGTCCACCTCGTACTTGTTGCGCTGCCCCTTGGGGATCTCGATCGTGACGTCGAACTCCACAGCACTCCTTAGCACCACGTCCGCGCCCAGCCTCGATGGGGCCGGCGGACCCGGCGACTCGTCGGTCGTCGTGAACGGCGCGCCGGGGTGTCGGGGGCGCCCTTGTCTCGGACAGTAGTCTGACGCACCGGCGCGCGGGGGTCCCGCCCCGCCCCCGGTAGAGACAGGGTGATCATGGCCACAGCAGGACGGGTCGTCGGCACCGCCGTGCTCGTCGTCGTGCTCGCGGGCGCGGCGTACGGGACCGCGGACGCCTACGACGTCGCGCCCGGCCTGGTCACGCTCGAGCCGTCGCCCGCGCCCGCCGCACCCTTCCCGACCGCCCCGGGGGCGGTCGAGCCCGGCGACCCCGCCGCCGTGCTCGGTCCGCTCGACGACCAGGCGCCCGTCCCCGGCGCGACCAGCGTGCAGGGCCTCGTCGACGGGCTCGTCGCCGACCCGCGGCTGGGCCCGTCCGTCGGCGTGGTCGTCGCCGACCAGCTCACCGGCGAGGTCCTCGCGTCGCACCTGCCCGACCAGGGGCGCACGCCCGCGTCGACCGCGAAGCTCGTCACCGCCGTCGCCGCGCTCGACGCGCTCGGCCCCGACGTCACCCTCCCGACGACCGTCGTGCAGAGCGGCGAGCAGCTCGTCCTCGTCGGCGGCGGCGACATGATGCTCGCCGCCGGAGCGGGCGACCCCGATGCGACCGTCGGGCACGCCGGCCTCGCCGACCTCGCCGCGCAGGTGGCCCGCGAGCTCACGCTCCAGGGCCGCACGACGGTCCGGCTCGGGTTCGACGACTCGCTCTTCAGCGGCCCGACCCTCAGCCCGACGTGGAACCCCGCCGACGTCGCCGCGGGGTTCGTCGCGCCCGTCACCGCGCTGGGCGTCGACATCGCGAAGATGCGCGAGGGCGAGTACCCGCCGCGCTACCCCGACCCGTCGCTGCACGCCGCGCGCACGCTCGTGCAGCGCCTCGCCGACGTCGGCATCACCGTCACCGGCACCCCGGCGCGCATGTCCGCACCCGACGGGGCGCCCGTCGTCGGCGAGGTGCGGTCCGCGCCGCTGGGCGACGTCGTGCACTACTTCCTCGACACGTCCGACAACACGATCACCGAGGTCGTGTCGCGGCTCGTCGCGATCGACGCCGGACTGCCCGCGAGCTTCGACGGCGGCGCGCAGGCCGTCCTGCACGCCGTCGCCGCGGGCGGTGTCGACACGACCGGCGCGCACCTGTCCGACGCGTCGGGCCTCGGCTCCGGCTCGGTCCTGTCGCCCGACCTGCTGCTCGCGCTGCTGCGCCGCTCGACCGACCCCGCGCACCCCGGGCTGCGCGAGGTCGCGACCGGCATGCCGATCGCCGGCCTCACGGGGACGCTGTCCGACCGTTACACGTCGTCACCCGCGCGCGGGCTCGCCCGGGCCAAGACCGGCAGCCTCCCGGGCGTGACCGCGCTCGCGGGCACGGTGCTCGACGCCGACCGCCGCCAGCTCGTCTTCGTCGTCCTCGCCGACCAGACGCCCGCCGGCGGGCAGTGGGGGCCGCGCGCGACGATCGACGGCTTCGTGACGAGCCTGTCGGGCTGCGGCTGCGCCTGACGCCTGGAGCCGTTCGGTGCGATCGGCGACGGGTGGGACCTGCGACGTCTACGGTGGCCCGATGGACGAGACCGCGCCCGTCGACTGGACCGCGGCCGCCCGCATCGCCGGCCGCCTCTCCCGCCCGGGGCCCACGGCGACCCGCGACGAGCTGCACGACCTCGTCGACGGCCTGCGCGACGCGGCGCACCGCGCGGGCGGGTACGCCTCCGACATCACCGGCCTGACCGCCGCCGACGGCACCGCACCGGACGCGGTCTCGCGCGTGCTGGTCGTCGACCGCCCGACGTGGGCCCGTGCGAACGTCGAGATGTTCGCCACGCTCGCCGCGCCGCTCGCGCACCGCCCCGACGGGAGCCCGCTCGTCCCGCCCCCGGGCGCCCGCACGGTCGCGGCGGCGCAGGTCGGCGGCGTTCTCGCGCTGCTGTCGGGCAAGGTCCTCGGCCAGTTCGACCCGTTCACCGCGGCGCCCGGCGAGCCGGGCCGTCTGCTGCTCGTCGCCCCCAACGTGCTGCACCTGGAGCGGACGCTCGGCGTCGACGGCCCCGACTTCCGCCTCTGGGTCGCGCTGCACGAGCAGACGCACGCCCTGCAGTTCGCCGCCGCACCCTGGCTCGCGGACCTCGTGCGCAGCCGGTCCGCCGAGCTGCTCGCCGACCTCGCCGCGTCCGCGCCCGGCGGCGAGGACGACGGCCCCGGAGCCGCCGACCTCATCGCCCGGGTGTCCCGCGCGGTCCTCGGTCCCGACGGCGGCAGCGTCCTCGACGTCCTCAGCGACCGGCAGCGGACCGTGTTCGAGGAGGTGGGCGCCGTGATGGCCCTGCTCGAGGGCCACGCCGACGTCGCGATGGACCAGGTCGGGCCCAAGGTCGTCCGGACCGTGCGGACGATCCGCCGCAAGTTCGAGGCCAAGCGCGACGAGGGTGCACGGGCCCGGGGGTTCGAGCGCGTCCTGCGCCGGCTGCTCGGGCTCGACGAGAAGCTCGCGCAGTACCGCGACGGCGCCGCGTTCGTCCGCGCCGTGCAGGGACACGTCGGGCGTGACGGCTTCAACGCCGTCTGGTCCGGACCCGACACGCTGCCCCGGCCCGGCGAGATCGCCGACCCGGCGTCGTGGGTCCGCCGGGTGCACGGGTGACGACGCCGGCCGGCCGTCGACCGTCCCCGCACGTCGTCCCGAGCCGGGCGGGTGCGCGGACGACGACGGGCCCCGGCGGTCGACCGGCGGAGCGCGTCGTCGCCGTGCCGGGCGCCCCGCGGCCGTGACGGGTCCGGACCGTCGCGTCGCCGACGTCCGGCGCGCGGTGACGGCCGCGGTCGCCGACCTCCCGGACGGTGCGCTCGTGCTGGTCGCGTGCTCGGGTGGTCCGGACTCGCTCGCGCTCGCGGCGGCGACGGCGTTCGTCGCGGACCGTTCCGTGCGGCGCGGGCCGCGCGTGCTGCGGGCGGGTGCGGTCGTCGTCGACCACGCGCTGCAGCCGGGGTCCGCCGACGTGGCCGCCCGGACAGCCGCCGTGTGCCGCTCCCTCGGGCTCGACCCGGTCGTCGTGGAGCGCGTGGTCGTCGACGCTCCCGGCGGGCCCGAGGCCGCGGCGCGGCACGCGCGGTACGCGGCGCTCGACGCCGTCGCGGAGCGCCTCGGGGCGGCGGCGGTCCTGCTCGGGCACACGCTCGACGACCAGGCGGAGACGGTCCTGCTCGGGCTCGCGCGCGGGTCCGGTGCGCGGTCGCTCGCGGGCATGCCGCGCGTGCGGGGCGTCCTGCGTCGTCCGCTGCTGGGGCTGCGCCGGACCGACACCGTCGGCGCGTGCGCCGCGCTCGGGCTCGACCCCTGGCACGACCCGACCAACGCGGGCGCAGCCGACGACGCGCCGCTGCGCAGCCGCGTCCGCGAGCGCGTCCTGCCGCTCCTCGAGCGCGAGCTCGGACCCGGTGTCGCGGACGCGCTCGCCCGCACCGCCGAGCAGCTCCGCGAGGACGCCGACACGCTCGACACCCTCGCGACCACCCTCCTCACCACCGCCACGCCCCCCGCCGGTGCCCCGGTCCCGGCCGCGAGCGGGGCCTCCGTCCGCGACGGCGACACCCGCGCCTCCGTGCCGGGCGGAGGTCGCCGACCCGAGGGCGGCGGGGCGGGACCGGCGGCCCGGCCGGGCGTCGTCGTCGGGCTCGACGTCGCGGTGCTGCTC
>NZ_BHYL01000300.1 GCF_003851725.1 Cellulomonas algicola
GCGCGGCGAGCAGCGCGAACGTCTCGGGCGCGGGGGCCGCGGCACCGGGCGGGCGGCACGCGCCGCACACCGCCCCGCCGGACGCGACCGCGAACGCGTGGTGCGGGCCGGGCTCGCCGCAGCGTGCGCAGTCGGTGAACGACGGGGCCCAGCCCGCGACCGCGAGCGCGCGCAGCAGGTAGGAGTCGAGGACCAGGCCGGGGGTGTGCTCGCGCGTCGCCAGCGCGCGCACCGCGCCGACGAGCAGCCAGTACTGCTGCAGCGCGGGCTCGTGCTCGGCCTCGACGAGCCGCTCCGCCGTCTCCAGCATCACGGTCCCGGCCGTGTAGAGCGTGTAGTCCTCGCAGACCGCGCGGCCGTAGGCGCCGAGCGTCTCGGCCTGCGTGACGATGTCGAGCGAGCGGCCCGTGGAGAGCTGCACGTCGACGTGCATGAACGGCTCGAGCCGCGAGCCGAAGCGCGACGACGTGCGGCGCACGCCCTTGCCGACGGCGCGCACCTTGCCGTGGCTGCGCGTCAGCAGGGTCACGATGCGGTCGGCCTCACCGAGCTTGTGGGTGCGCAGCACGATCGCCTCGTCGCGGTAGAGGCTCACCGGGTCATTCTCCCCCGGCGGTCCGACACGGCGTGCTCCGACACGACGCGCGCAGGGCCGCCCGGACGCGCCGGACGGCCCTGCTGCACGTGCTGCGGGACGGCGTGGATCAGCGCTCGTACCGGTTCACGGCCGAGATGATCGCCTTGAGCGACGCCGTCGTGATCGAGGGGTCGATGCCCACGCCCCACAGGATCTGGTCGCCGATCGCGCACTCGACGTAGGCCGCGGCGGACGCGTCACCGCCCGCGGACAGGGCGTGCTCCGCGTAGTCGAGGACCGCGACGTCGACGCCGATCCCGCGCAGCACGTCGACGAACGCCGCGACGGGGCCGTTGCCGGACCCCTCGTGGGTGCGGACCTCGCCGCGGTCGACGAGGTCCACGACGAGGGAGTCGGGCCCGTCCTCGGAGCTCGTGGCACGCGTGCCGCGCAGCTTGAGGCGCCCCCACGGCGGCGTCGCCGAGCCCGGCTCGACCGGCAGGTACTCGTCCTCGAAGATCCGCCACAGCTCGTCGGCCGTGACCTCGGTGCCGTGCTCGTCGGTGTGCCTCTGCACGACCTGCGAGAACTCGATCTGCAGGCGGCGCGGCAGGTCGAGGTCCTTCTCGGACTTCATCAGGTAGCTGATGCCGCCCTTCCCGGACTGCGAGTTCACGCGGATGATCGCCTCGTACGAGCGGCCGACGTCCTTCGGGTCGATCGGCAGGTACGGCACGGCCCAGACGAGGTCGTCGACGGTCTTGTGCTCGCGCGCGGCGGTCGCCTCCATGGCCGTGAGGCCCTTCTTGATGGCGTCCTGGTGCGAGCCGGAGAACGCCGTGAAGACGAGGTCGCCGCCGTACGGGTGCCGCTCGGGCACGGGCAGCTGGTTGCAGCGCTCGACCGTGCGCCGGATGTGGTCGATGTCGGAGAAGTCGAGCTGCGGGTCGATGCCCTGGCTGAACAGGTTCATGCCGAGCGTGACCAGGCAGACGTTGCCGGTCCGCTCGCCGTTGCCGAACAGGCAGCCCTCGATGCGGTCCGCGCCGGCCAGGTAGCCGAGCTCGGCGGCCGCGACGGCCGTGCCGCGGTCGTTGTGCGGGTGCAGCGACAGGATCACGTTCTCGCGGAACCGCAGGTTCCGGCTCATCCACTCGATCGAGTCCGCGTAGACGTTCGGCGTCGCCATCTCGACCGTCGCCGGCAGGTTGACGATGACCTTCTTGTCCGGCGTCGGCTGGAGCTCCTCCAGCACCGCGTTGCAGATCCGTACCGCGAACTCGAGCTCCGTGCCGGTGTACGACTCGGGGCTGTACTCGTAGAAGACCTCGGTGTCGGGGACCAGCTCCTCGTACTTCTTGCAGAACCGGGCACCCGAGACGGCGATGTCGACGATGCCGTCCTCGTCGGACCGGAACACGACCTCGCGCTGCAGGGTCGACGTCGAGTTGTACAGGTGGACGATCGCCTGCTTGGCGCCCGCGATCGCCTCGTACGTGCGCTCGATCAGGTGCTCGCGCGCCTGCGTCAGGACCTGGATGACGACGTCGTCCGGGATCCGGCCCTCCTCGATGAGCATCCGGACGAAGTCGAAGTCCGTCTGCGACGCCGACGGGAAGCCGACCTCGATCTCCTTGAAGCCCATCTGCACCAGCAGCTCGAACATCTCGAGCTTGCGCGCGGGGTTCATCGGCTCGATCAGCGCCTGGTTGCCGTCGCGCAGGTCCACCGCGCACCAGCGCGGCGCCTGCGTCATGCGCTTGCCGGGCCAGGTGCGGTCGGGCAGGTCGACGCGGATCTGCTCGTGGAACGGCCGGTACTTGTGGACCGGCATCGGCGACGGCTGCTGGGGGCTCGTCTCGAGATAGCTCATGGGGGTGACGCTCCTTCGTGGCGGTGCGGCTGGGGCGGCCGGCGCACAGGGAACACCGCGACGAGGATGCGGCCTCTACAGGGCCTCGTCGCGGCGACGAAGAAGGAGGGTGCGAACGAGCACGTCGTCACACTACCCCCACGGCCCGGCCCCCCGGCAAACGCAGCCGCACGGCGGACGCGTCACCGCAGCGCGGTCAGCGCGTCGTCCGACACGACGTACAGGTGCGCCCCGAGCTGCACCACCGTCCGCGCCCCGGGCGGCAGCGGCGCGACCCACTCCGGCGCCCCCGACCACAGGTCCAGCGCGACGAGCGCCGACCCGTCACCCGGCGACGTCCGCTGGACCACGACCAGGCGGCCGTCCGAGAACACCGGCCCCATGCCGAGCCCGAACGTCCGCCGCCACACCGTCCGCCCCGTCTCCACGTCCAGACCGACGAGCGCAC
This sequence comes from Cellulomonas algicola, assembly GCF_003851725.1. GTDB lineage: Bacteria > Actinomycetota > Actinomycetes > Actinomycetales > Cellulomonadaceae > Cellulomonas > Cellulomonas algicola. The sequence goes on from NZ_BHYL01000300.1 coordinate 2,899, forward strand.
CGGCCGCCCGCAGGACCACCCGGCCGCCGGCGTCGACCGCGATCTCGCGCGCCGGGGTCAGCGCGTGCCACTCCGGGTCGGGCCGGCCCGGCGCGTACGCGCGGACCCGGCCCCCCATCGGCCCGCCCGCGAGCACGCTCGACGTGAAGACCAGCGCCGACGACCCGTCGGTCACGGTCGGCTCGACCGGGACGCCGCGCGTCGTCAGCCACGGATCGCCGTCGCCGTCCGACAGCTCCGACACGACGTCCACCCCGACCGCGTGCACCCGGTACCGCGTCCGCACGAGCGTCCCGTCCGACAGCAGCGCCGTCTCGTCGGTGCCCGTCGCGTCGGCCGGGGGCGGCACCGGGACGCCGTCGTCCAGGTGCACGACGAGCGTGCTGCCCTCCGCCGTCGCGACCACCAGGCCGCCGCCCACCGACACCCGCACGCGCGACGTCGACGCCGCAGGGAACGCCGACGGGCGCGTCGCGACCCAGCGGACCTCGCCCGTCGCCGGGTCCGTCCGCCGGATCGTCAGGACGCCGTCCGCGATCGCCGCGAGCACGACGTCGCCGTCGAGCTCGTCGTCCGTCGCGAGCGAGACGACCCGACCCGGTGTCGCCGCACGCCGCAGCACCTCCCCCGTCGCCGGGTCGAGCAGCACGAGCGCCGCCGCGTCCTGCGTCGGTGCCAGGCCCGACCGCGTGGCCACGCGCTCGTCGACCTGGTCGGGTCCGAGCGTGCACGCGACGCTGCCCTGCACCTCGAGGCACCGCACCTCCGCCGGCCGCGGGTCGGCGCCCAGCGGCCGCTGCCAGCGCACCGCCCCAGTCACGACGTCCAGGCCCGCGAGCGACCGGTCGTCCGGGCCCGGTCCCGTGGCGACGACGACCGTGTCGCCCACCAGCAACGGCGGCACGCGGTCGTCCACCGTGACCGTCCACCGGACCGCCGGCACGGCCGACGTCCGGATCGCGCCCGCGAACGCACCGGGCCGCAGGACCGTGCTCCGCTCGTGCGCCGTGACGAGGCTCGGGGTCGTCACCGCGAGCGTCACCGCGAGACCCAGCGAGCCGACGAGGACCGCGACCGCGCGCCACGGGCTGCGGGACCGCCAGCCCGCCCACGCGCTCCCGAGCCGGGCGGCACGCTGGAACCCCGACGGCGGGCGCACGCCCGTCCCTGCGTCGGCCTCGTCGACCTCGTCGAGAGGGACGCGCTGCAGCGCAGGGCTCGGCCCGGCCGCCCCCATGCGTTCACGGTAACCCCGCGGTCGGGCCGTCCGGGAGAGGGCGGGCGCGGCGGCGACCGGCCGTCCCGCGCTACCCGAGGACGAGCGCCTGGTCCGCCGTCCGCGCGACGAGCACGCCGCCGAAGCCGTCGATCCGCTGCACCCGGCCCGGCAGGTCGAGCGCCCAGTAGCGCACGCCGTCGTCGAGCCCGAGGCCGACCAGCTGTGCCGTGCCGTCCGGCGCCAGGCCGGGCGCGAGCACCAGCGCACCGTCCGTCAGCGGCGTCCACGGCATCGGGTCGCCCGCGTCGGAGACCCAGCGGACCCGGCCGTCCGACGCGTCCGCCACGCCGAACCGCGTCAGACCCGACACCAGCAGCCGCTCGGAGACGCGCGCCCGCACGTCGAGCATCGTGTCGGTCGACCACCGCACCCGGCCCGTCCCCGCGTCCACGCCGCGCAGCCGGGAACCGTCGTCCACGACGAGCACGTCGGCCGCCGTGCCGTCGTCGAGCGCGAAGGGCACCGGCAGGCCGTCCACCTCGAAGCGCTCCGCACCGTCCGGGGCGTGCACGTGCCCCCCGCCGACCGTCGCCCACGTCGCGAAGCCGTCCTGCAGCGCCACGACCTGCAGGTTCCGGTACGGCGCCCCCGTCGTCAGGACCGCGCCGTCGTCGACGTCGAGGACCGTCGTGACGACGCCCTCGACGACCACCACGTCGCGCGCGACCTTCGCATCGGCGACGCGGCTCAACGTGATCGACTCCAGCACGTCGGGTGTCGTGTACGTCCAGCGCACCTCGCCGCCGACCCCCGCGCGCCGCTCGGCGACCGCATGCCCCGCGTCGTCGAGCGTCACCAGCACCACGTCGTCGCCCACGCGGCCCGCCTCGACGAGCGCCTGGTCGACCTCCCACTCCCCGACCTGCTCGCCGTCGGCCGCGTCGAGCGCGACGACGCGGGTGTGCGCGGGCTCGTCGACCGACGCGTCGTCCGAGTACACGACGCGCGGCTCGGTCACCAGGCACACGACGAGCCCGCCGACGTCCTCCCCCCGGGACGGGCACGCGACGAGGCTGCTCTCGAAACCGGAGACCTGCACGGGCGCCAGGTCCTGCGACCACAGCGCCGTCCCGTCGGCCGCGTCGTGCGCGGTCACGAGCCACCGACCGTCCTGCGCGGAGACCAGCACCACCGTGCCGTCGGCGGACACCACCGCGCCGCGGTGCGGGGCGGCAGGAGCGGTCCAGCGGACGGTCGGGACGCCGTCGAGCGGCCGGACGAGCCCGGGCACCGCGCCGACCCGCTCGACGAACTCGCGGTCCCGTGCGACGCCCGCGACGACCGTCGCCACGACGGCCACCACCGCGACGGCGCCGACCGGCCACCACCGACGGACCAGCCGCCCGACGGACCCCCGGGCGGTCGGTGCCGACGACGGCTCGACGAGCGCAGAGACGGGGTTGTTCTCGCGATCCGGGCGGCGAGGAGGAGCGGGCGACTCGTCCACCTCGACGAGCTGCATCCGCGCAGCCGATCGCCTCCCGGCCATGAGGCCGACTCTAGGACACGGCCGACGACTCCGGTGCCCGGACCAGACGCATCCAGCAGTCGCCGAACACGACCGTCGCGCCGACCCGCAGGCGGACCTGGTGGTCGACCTGGCACACGACCTGACCGCCGCCCGGGAGCGTCACGACCGTGCCGTTCGTCGAGCCGCGGTCGGCGACCCACACGCCGGCCGGCTCGACGCCCACCTGCAGGTGGGTCTTCGAGACGGAGCGCGCCGGGTCGACGACGCGCACGAGCTGCACGTCCGCGACGGTCGCCGGGTTGCGTCCCACGAGCGCGGTGCGCTCGACCGTCAGACGCCGCCCGTCGCTCAGCTCGAACTCGGCCGTCGTCGGCACCGTCCGCGGGCGCGCCGGTGCGACGCGCACGTCCGGCCGGCGTGGCGCGGGCCGGGTCAGCTCGAGCTCGGGGTCGAGTCCGCTCACCGGGGCGACCGGTGCGGACACGGCGGACGCCGCGGCCGCCGCGCGCACGATCGGCAGCGCGCGCGTGTCGAGGTCCGGGCCGCTGCGCGCGGGGGTCACCGGCGCGAGGACGAGCGACGGCGCGTCGTCGTCCAGCCACTCGGAGAGCTGCTCCGTGCCGCCCGTCTGGGCCGCCGCCCAGCGCGGGACGCGCACAGGAGCCGTCACGGACGGCGGCTCGGGGGCGCCGGGAGCGACGACCGCGGCCGCCGGTCCTGGCGCCGCACCGTCCCACGCGTGCACGCCCCGGGGCCGCGCGAGCTCGGTGCCCCGCACGACCAGGACCTCGTCGCGCGCGACCAGGTCGTGCCAGCCGCGACGCCGACCCGTCCGGTCGAGGAGCGGCGACAGCAGCACCACCACCTGGCCGACGCCGAGGACGAGCGCACCCGCCGCGACCACGAGGCCGCGCACGAGCACGCGCCCGACGCCGATGGGCCGGCGCGTCTCGACGTCGAGCGTCCGGATGCCGACCGCGAACCGGCCGAGCGTCGCGCCGGTCCTGCCGTGCAGCACCCACTGCGCCGCACCGACGATCGCCATGACCGCGATCCCCACCGCGACCCCGACACCCGCCGCGGGCGGCCGCTCGCCCGTCGCCGCCGCGCGCGCGGTCGCGAGCCACCACGGCAGCACGAGCCAGCCGCCGAGCGCCACCGCGACCGCGGCGTCGATCACGCCGGCGACGAACCGTCGACCGAGGCCGGCCGGCGGCTCGTCGGCGGGCACCGCCGACCGGAACGGCGGGTGGAGCGGGGCGACGGGCTGCACGTGGACTTCCTCGGGTCGGACGGTCGAGCGGTGCTGCGGGGACGGGGTCGAGCGGGCGGTGCTGAGAGCCGCGGGGCGGCCGGGTGCGACGGTCAGGTGCCGCGCGCGCCCGAGCCCGGGCCAGCGGCCCGTCGACCGCGTCGCCCGGGCGGGCCCGAGG
>NZ_BHYL01000301.1 GCF_003851725.1 Cellulomonas algicola
CCGCACCCGCGGCGACGGGTCGGGCCCCCGAGAGCGCCGCCCGTGTGGCGCGCACGCGCGCACCGGCCACGCCGAGGAGCACGGCGGGCGCCAGACCCGTGGCGAGCGGGACGGCGAGGTCGGTCGGCGTGGTCGGGCCCGGGGTGAGAGCGACGGCGGCGAGCACGCCGGCGACGGCCGCGGGGACGCCGAGCACGAGGCCCTGGCCCGCGCCCAGCCCGCCGACGAGGACGGTCGACGCGCCCCGGGCGCGCAGCAGGACGAGCGCCCCCCGGCGTCGCTCGACGCCGAGCGCGACGGCGAGCCACAGCACGCCGAGGGCGACGCCCGCGGGTCCGGCGGCGAGCACGCCGAGCACCGTGACGACGAGCCGCTGCCGGGGCTCGAGCGCCTGGAGCGCGGCGTCGAGCTCGGTGTCGGTCGCGGTCGCGGTGCGGAACGCGCGCAGGTCGGTCAGCAGCGCAGCACGGTCGGTCGTCGCGACGGGACCGGTGTCGAGCGGGAACCACGTCGTGGACGCGAGCGGCCCGGAGACCGCGAGGACCGGCAGCGCGCCGGGGTCGGCGTAGGGGAAGACCGTGACGAGCGTGCCGGCGTCGGGGTCCTCGACGACCTGCGGCGCGAACGTCGAGTCGAGGTGCGCCCACGTCGGGTCGTCGGGGTCCGCGGCCTCGAACGTCCCGACGAGCACCGCCGTGACACCGGTGCCGCCCTGCAGCGTGCGCAGCTCGCCGACCTGCCAGCCGATGCGCGCGGCGGACGCGACCGAGAGCGCGACCTCGAGCGGCGCGTCCGGACCGGTGCCGGTGCGCGGCGGCGCGCCCGGGGCGAGCGGGGCGACGTCGGCGGGTGCGGGCAGGCGCCCGTCGGCCACGGTCACGAGGTCGGGCAGCCGCCCGTCGACGCGGACGCCGACCGTGAGCTCGGCGATGCCGACGTCGCGCGGCCCGCGGTCGGCCACCCAGCGGTCCGTGGACAGCACGACGCGGGCCTCGCCGAGCAGGGGGCGGAGCGCGGGGCCCGCGGACGCGACCGTCGCGGTCAGCGTGTCCCGCTGCGCGGCGAGGTCGTCGAGCGCGTCGGCCGAGCCGCCGCCGGTGTCGACGAGCCACGACGACGCACGCGTCGGGTCGACCCGCGTCGCGACGAGCCGACCGACCCCGTCGGCCTGGTCGGTCCCCACGACGCGGTCGACGGTGCGTGGCCACGCCGCGAGGACGCATGCGGCGACGAACGTCGCGAGGACGACGAGCACCGCGGTCGTGGGGTCGGTGCGCAGCTGGCGGGCCGCGAGCCGGGCGCTCGACAGCGCGGGCCGCCGGTCGCGGCGGTCCGGACGTGCGGACGCGGTCGCGGTCATCGCGCGTCCTCCCGCACGGTCGCGGTGAGGGCGTACCGGCGGACGCGCGCCCCGTCACCGAGCGCGACGAGCGCGCAGCCGAGCGCGGCGGCGCCGATCAGGGCGGCGAGGACGCCCGGCTGCACGGCCGGAGCCACGACGAGCGCTGCCGGCCCGGTCGCGACGACCCGCACGAGGGCGGGCCCGAGCGTGACGCCGAGCAGCAGGCCGCCGAGCGCGCCCACGACGACGGCGAGCCCCAGCACGGTCCCGGTCTCCGCGCCGCGGCCGCGGGCCTGCGTGCGGGGTGCGAGTCCGAGCGCGTGCAGGACGCCGACCTCCGCGCGGCGTGCGCGAC
>NZ_BHYL01000302.1 GCF_003851725.1 Cellulomonas algicola
ATGCGCAGCGGGAGCGCGGGCCGCCGGGGCGCCGGAGCGGGCCCCTTGCCGGTGGGTCGCGACGAGCCGCCGCGCGGTGTCGCGGGGCGGCCCTGGCGCGAGGCTCCGCCCGACGCGCCGGAGCGCGCCCGGGAGGAAGAGGTACGGGTCGCCATGGTCCTCACGGTAGTGGCCCGCACCGACGCCCTCCGGGTGGTGGGGCCGCGTGTCGCACGGACGGCCGCCGGTCCGTGGTCGGCCGCGGCCGACGCCACGGCTCCCGACGTCACGCCGTCAGCAGGCCCACCCCGAGGGTCGCCACGCCGGCCGCGAGCACCACCGCCCCGGCGGGCAGGAGCACGACGAGCCGGCCGGGGCGCGTCCGCCCCGCTCCCACGGCGGACAGGAAGAACCCGGCCGGCAGCAGGATCGCGGCGACCAGGACGCCCGTCTGGGCCAGCCAGCGCCAGAACCCGTCGAGCGCGGTCGCCTCGCCGAGCAGCAGGCACACGAGCCCGAGGGTGACGAGCACGCCCGCGTGTGCGTGACCGGCGCGGAAGAAGGAGCGCTGGAAGTCCGTGGCGGGGACGGCGCCGCCGCCGACGCGCAGGAGGAACCACCCGCCGGACTCGATGCCGACGACGGTCAGCGCCACGATCCCGGCGGTGATGCGTGCGGCCTCGCTGAGCTCGATCACGGGTCCTCCTCAGGGGCTCTAGTTTACGAACGTTGTTATGGAACATCGTTCGCAAACGTCCGTCAAGCCCGTAGACTCCCCGCATGGCACGCCCCCGGCTGCACGACGACGCCTTGCGCGCCCGCCTCCTCGACGCGACGTCGCGCGCGATCTCGCGCGGCGGGCCCGACGCGGTCACCGTGCGCGACGTCGCCCGCGCCGCGGGCACGTCCGCGTCGGCCGTCTACTCGCTGTTCGGCGGCCGCGACGCGCTCCTGCACGCCGTCGGCGCCGAGGCCGCCGCACGTTTCGCCGCGTCGCTCGCCGCGGCACCGCGCACCGACGACCCCGGCGAGGACCTCCTCGCGCTCGGGCTCGCCTACCGCCGCTGGGCCGTCGACGAGCCGCACTTCTACCGCGTCATGTTCGGGCCCCGGCCCCTCGACGAGCCCGTCGACGAGCCCGCCGACGCACCGGCGACGCAGGACGCCACGTTCCGCGTGCTGCGCGACGCCGCGCACGCCGTCCTGCGCGCCGGGGGTGCACCCGACGCCGACGAGCGAGCCGACCGTGCCGCGGAGGGCCTGTGGGCGCTCGTGCACGGGCTCGTCGACCTCGAGCTCGGCGGCCTCCTGCCCGGCGACGCCGAGGCCGCGACCGCGCGGTACGAGTCCGTGCTGCGCGCGGCCGGGCCGGGAATCCTCCGCGACGCGTAGGCGACGACGGCGCACGGCGGAACCGTGCGCGGCCGGCGGGGGTCTTCACGATGCTCGCACCGGGGCGGCGCGGGTCGCCACGACGGGCAGCCGTAGGCGCCGCGGGGTGTCATGACCCGCGCCGGGCCGTCCGGGCGACGCGCGCCCGCCGACCGGTCCGCCGGGGTCCTGTCGGACCGCCGTGGGACGGTGGGTCCGTGGGAGTCCTGTCCGTGAGCCGCGACCAGGTGCTGCGGTACCGCCTGCACGTCCAGCAGCTCGACCGGCCCGTCGACCCGGCACGCGCCGTGACCGACGCCGCCGTCCTCGACCTCGGTGCGCAGGACACGGGACCCGACGGCGCGCTGTGGGCGCTCGCCGCCCGGGGCGTTCCCGTGCAGGCGCGCGCATGGCCGCAGGACGACCTCGCGCTCGTCTGGTCGCTCCGCGGAGCGCCGCACGCGTACCGGCGCGACGCGCTGCGCGACGTGCAGGCGGCGCTGCGGCCCTTCTCCGACGCCGACGCCGGCGCGCGCGTCTACGACGCCGCGAAGCCGCTGCGTGCCGCGGGGATCCGCCCGGTCGACGGCCTCACGCACGCCGCGCGCACCATGCGCACGGTCGTCACGGAGCCCACGGTCAAGGGCGCGCTCTCCACGCGCATGACGCAGGAGCTCCCCGAGCCCTACGTGCGGTGGTGCCGGGCGTGCCGCGCGACCCACATGTGGGAGATGACCTTCCGGCTCGCCGCGCTGCACGGCGGACTCGAGCTCGAGCCGGGCACGTCCCCGCCCGTGGTGCGCCGCATCCCGGGCTGGCCCGCGTCGCGCGTCGGCAGCGTCGAGCGCCGCCGATCGGCGCGTCCCGACGTGCTCGACCCCGTGCGGCTGCTGCTGCACCTGCTCGGCCCGCTCGACCCGAAGCACGTCGCCGTGTTCCTCGACGCACCCGTCGCGGACGTCCGCGAGCGCTGGCCGTCCGACGCGGTCGACGTCGAGGTGGACGGCGCGCCCCGCTCGGTGCTCGCCGCGGACGTCGACGCGCTCGCGGACGCGGGGGCACGCGACGAGCCACCCGTCGTCCGGCTGCTCGGCCCCTACGACCTGTTCCTCCAGTCGCGGGACCGGGAGACGCTCGTGCCCGACGCCTCCCGGCGCCGGACGCTGTGGCCGGTGCTCGGCCGGCCCGGTGCCGTGCTCGTGGACGGGGACGTCGTGGGCACCTGGCGACCGCGCGCCAAGGGCCGGCGGCTCGGCCTCGAGCTCGACCCCTGGCTGCCGTGGTCGCGCGACGTCGAGCGCGCCGTGGACGTCGAGCACGAGCGCCTGGCCGAGTTCCGCGGCCTCGAGCGGGCGTGAGCCGACCGGCCACGAACGACGGTCACGCCGGGGGCTGGCCGGCTCGTCCGCGATCAGCGCGTCGGGCGGCCGGCGGCCGCCTGGCCGCACCCCCGCACGTACGTCGGTGGCCGGCGTCAGACCGTGGTCGGCACGCCGCGCTCCAGGACGACGAGCCGGTCCTCCAGATCCGCGGCGCGCGCGGCCTCCACGAACGCGTCGAGCGGGTCGACGAAGTGCGCCCAGTCGGTGTGGTGCACCGGGACGACGCGAGCACCGGCCAGCAGCGCGGTCGCGGCGACCGCACGCCCGGCGTCGAGCGTGAGCGGCTCGGCACCGAACCGCCCGACGTTCGCACCCCCGACGAACAGCACCGCGACCGCGACGTCGGGGAACCGCTCGGCGACCTGCGCGACGACGTCGACCTGCGCGTTGTCGCCCGACACGTAGACGGTCGGCTCCCCCGCCGCGCGCAGCACGAACCCGGTGACCTGCCCGCTGAGCGCCTCGGCCCCGGGCGGGCCGTGCACCGCGGGCACCGCGGTCACGCGCACGCGGTCGCCGACGCGGGTCTCCTCCCACGGGGCGAGGCCGCGGACCCCGGGCACGCGCGCGGCGGCGTCGGGCGTGGACAGCACGAGCGGCACGTCGGCGAGCAGCGCGCGGCCGCTGACGTCGAGGTTGTCGGCGTGCTGGTCGTGCGAGAGCAGGACCGCGTCGACGGGTCCCAGGTCGGCGGGCGTGGCGGCGGGTCCGACGAGCTTGTGCAGCGTCACCGCGCCCGGGTACTCGGCGGGGGCGGCGTCGAACGTGGGGTCCGTGAGGAACGCGAGCCCGGCGTAGTGCAGGAGGAGCGTCGGCCCGCCCACGAACGTCGCCCGGACGCGGCCCATCAGGTCGCCGGTCGGCCTCCCGGGCGCGTGGTCGGCGCCCGTGGAGGTCCCCGGGGCGGACGTGACGGTGTCGGCGGGGTCGTGGCGGTCACCGGGAGTCGAGGTCGTCATGACGACGAGCGTCGCGCGCGGGCTGCCGGGACGGAAGTGGCCCGCAGGACACCTGTCGCCAGGATCGGGCCACTAGGCTCGGGACGTGCCCCGGCTCGTCGCGGTCGTCGCGTTCGACGGCATCAGCCCGTTCCTCCTCGCCGTGCCGCAGGCCGTGCTCGGCGCCCGGCCGCTGCGCGGCACGGCGTACGACGTCCAGGTCTGCGCATCCTCCCCCGGCTCGCTGCCGACCGAGGCCGGGTACGAGATCAGGGTCCCGCACGGGCTCGACCTGCTCGAGCGCGCCGACCTCGTCGTCCTGCCGAGCTGGGACCTCACGCGCGAGCCGCCCGCCGACCTGCTCGACGCGGTCCGGGCCGCGCACGCACGCGGTGCGCGGGTCGTCGGCCTCTGCCTCGGCGCGTTCGTCGTGGCCGCCGCCGGCCTCGTCGACGGGCGCGAGGCGGCGACCCACTGGCACGCCGCGGAGACGCTCGCCCGTCGGCACCCGTCGGTCCACGTCCGGTCGGACGTGCTGTGGTCGGACCTCGGGGACGTCGTGACGTCGGCCGGCGTCGCCGCCGCGCTCGACTGCTGCCTGCACGTGGTCCGCACGGACCTGGGCGCGCACGTCGCCGCGGAGGTCGCGCGCTCGCTCGTCCTCGCGCCGCACCGCGACGGGTCGCAGGCGCAGTTCGTGCCGGTCCCCGTCGCGCCCGCGGACGGGACGGACCCCGTCGCGCGCGCGATGGCCTGGGCCGCGCAGCGGCTCGACGAGCCGCTCGACCTCGACACGTGGGCCACGCACGCGCACGTCTCGCGGCGCACCCTCACGCGCCAGTTCCGTGCGCGCACCGGCACGAGCCCGTCCGCGTGGCTGCTCGAGCAGCGGCTGGCCCGAGCGCGGGCGCTCCTCGAGCAGGGCGACGAGCCCGTCGAGGTCGTCGCCCGCCGGGCCGGGTTCGGCTCCTCCGCGTCGCTCCGCGCGCACTTCGCCCGCCGCTTCCGGACGAGCCCGCGGCAGCATCGCGCCGCTTTCCGGCAGGAATGACGGGGCCCGCTGTCGGTGGCCGGCCCTAGCGTGGCGCCATGACGTCCACGCACCCCCTCGGCAGCCGCTCGTGAGCCGCCGGGGCTGGCTCCTGCTCGTCGCCATGGGCGTGATCTGGGGCGTGCCGTACCTGCTCATCAAGGTCGCGGTGGGCGAGGTGACCCCGCCGATGGTCGTGTTCGTGCGGACCGGGCTCGGTGCGCTGCTGCTGGTCCCGTTCGCGCTGCGCGGCGGCGGGCTGCGCGTCCTGCGCGGGCACTGGCGGCCGGTCGTCGCGTTCGCGGTCCTCGAGATCGTCGGGCCGTGGATCCTGCTCTCCAACGCCGAGCGCACGCTGTCGAGCTCGCTCACCGGCCTGCTCGTCGCGACCGTCCCGATCCTGGCCGTCGTGGTCGCCCGCGTCGTCGCCAAGGAGCACGTGGCGCTCGTGCGCTGGGCCGGTCTGCTGGTCGCCCTCGGCGGCGTCGCCCTCCTGCTCGGCCCGGGCGCCGGAGCGGACGACCCGTGGGCCGTCGCGCAGGTGCTGCTCGCGGCGCTGGGCTACGCGGTCGCCCCGATGATCGCGGACCGCCACCTGCGCGACGTGCCCCCGATCCCCCTGACGACCGCGTGCCTCGCGCTCTCCGCGCTCGCGTACGCGCCCGTCGTCGCCCTCACGGGCCCGCACCCGTGGCCCTCGACCCCGGCCGTGCTGTCGCTCGCGGCGCTCGGCGCGGTCTGCACGGCCGTCGCGTTCGTGCTCTTCTTCGGCCTGATCTCGGAGGTCGGTGCGGCCCGCTCGACGCTGGTCGCGTACCTCAACCCGGTCGTCGCGGTGCTTCTGGGGGCGCTGGTCCTCGACGAGCCGCTCACCGTGACCGTCGCCGTCGCGACCGCGCTGATCCTCGTCGGCTCCGCGGCTGCGTCGCGGCGCACCTCGGGTCGGGCACCGCGCGCCGACGAGCCCGTCGAGGCGGTGCCCGCCGGCGAGGCCAACGTGGCCGTCGGCGCGGCTACGCCTCCACGACCACCGGGATGATCATCGGCCGGCGACGCAGCCGGTTCGACACCCAGCGCCCGACGACGCGACGCATCACCTGCTGCAGCTGGTGCGTGTCGACCGCACCCTGCGCCGCGGCCTCCTCGAGCGCTCGGGTGAGGTCCGGGAGGATGTCCTCGAAGACCTCGTCCTGCTCGGCGAACCCGCGCGCGTGGATCTGCGGACCGGCGAGCACCTTGCCGTCGGCCGAGCTGACCACCGCGAAGATCGAGATGAATCCCTCGTCGCCGAGGATCCGGCGGTCCTTGAGCTCCGCCTCGGTGATGCCGCCCACGCTCGACCCGTCGACGTAGACGTAGCCGCACGGGACCGCACCGACGACCGACGCCTTGCCGTCCACCAGGTCGACCACGACGCCGTCCTCGGCGAGCACGACCCGGTCGGCCGGCACACCGGTCTGGACCGCGAGCGCCGCGTTCGCGACGAGGTGCCGCACCTCGCCGTGCACCGGCATGACGTTGCGGGGCTTGAGGATGTTGTAGCAGTACAGGAGCTCGCCGGCGCTCGCGTGGCCGGACACGTGGACCTTCGCGTTGCCCGAGTGCACGACGCGCGCGCCGAGGCGGGTCAGCCCGTTGATGACGCGGAACACCGCGTTCTCGTTCCCGGGGATGAGCGACGACGCGAGGATCACGGTGTCGCCGGGGCCGACGGACACCTTGTGGTCGTTGTTCGCGATGCGCGACAGGGCCGCCATCGGCTCGCCCTGCGAGCCCGTGCACATGAGGACGACCTCGTCGTCGGGCAGGCTGTCGACGCCCTTGAGGTCGATGAGCACGCCGTCGGGGACGGTGAGGTAGCCGAGCTCGGACGCGATGGCCATGTTGCGGACCATCGAGCGGCCGACCAGCGCGACGCGCCGGCCGTGCGCGACGGCCGCGTCGAGGACCTGCTGGACGCGGTGCACGTGCGACGCGAACGACGCGACGATGATCCGCTTGGTCGAGTCCGCGAACACCGAGTCGAGCACCGGGCCGATGCCGCGTTCCTGCGCGACGAACCCGGGCACCTCGGCGTTGGTCGAGTCGACCATGAACAGGTCGACGCCCTGCTCGCCGAGCCGCGCGAACGCCCGCAGGTCGGTGATGCGCCCGTCGAGCGGGAGCTGGTCCATCTTGAAGTCGCCGGTGTGCAGCACGGTGCCCGCACCGGTGCGCACCGCGACCGCGAGCGCGTCGGGGATCGAGTGGTTCACCGCGACGAACTCGCACTCGAACACGCCGAGCGTCTCCGTCTGGCCCTCGCGCACCGCCAGCGTGAACGGCTGGATCCGGTGCTCCTTGAGCTTCGCCTCGACGAACGCGAGCGTCAGCTGCGAGCCGACCAGCGGGATGTCGCGCCGCAGCCGCAGCAGGTACGGGACGGCGCCGATGTGGTCCTCGTGCCCGTGCGTGAGCACGATCGCCTCGATGTCGTCGAGCCGGTCCCGGATGTAGTCGAAGTCCGGGAGGATCAGGTCGACTCCGGGCTGGTGGTCCTCGGGGAACAGGACGCCGCAGTCGATGACGAGCAGCCGGCCGGCGTACTCGAGGACCGCCATGTTGCGGCCCACCTCGCCGAGGCCGCCGAGGGCGACGACGCGCAGGCCGCCGTCGGGCAGCGCGGGGGGCAGGGTGAGCTCGGGGTGGGGGTGGCTCAAAGATCTCTCCTGGGTCAGCGGAGCGCGACGTCGAGCAGTCCGGCGGCGCGCAGGCCGTCCCGGATCGCGTCGACCTCGTCGTCGGTCGCGGGCACGAGCGGCAGCCGCGTGGCACGGGTGGGGATGAGGCCGAGGATCTCGCACGCGGCCTTGGCGGCGACGCCCTGGAAGCCGGCGCCGTTGAGGGCGTCGATCGCGGGCACCACGGCACGGAACCGGCGCAGCGCCTCGGCGTGGTCGCCCGCGTCCCAGGCGCGCACGACGGCCGCGAGCTGGGGTCCGGCGACGTGGCCGGAGACGCTGACGATGCCGACGGCACCCGCGGCGAGGAGCGTGAGGAGCGCACCGTCGTCGCCCGAGTACCAGGCGAGGCCCGTGCGCGCGATCACCTTCGTGGCGGTGAACGCGTCGCCGGACGCGTCCTTCATCGCGACGACGCGGTCGTGCGCGGCGAGCGTGGCGATGCTCTCGGGTGCGAAGCGCACGCCGGTGCGGCCGGGGACGTCGTAGAGCATGACGGGCACGTCGGTCGCGTCGGCGATCGCCGTGACGTGCGCGACGAGGCCGGCCTGCGACGGGCGCGAGTAGTACGGGGAGACCACGAGCAGCCCGTGCGCGCCCGCCTCGGCGGCCTGCTCGGCCATCCGGACGGCGTGCGCGGTGTCGTTGGACCCGGCGCCCGCGAGCACGAACGCGTCGTCGCCGACGGCCTCGACGACGGCCTGCACGAGCTCGGCCTTCTCAGGCGCGTGCGTGGTCGGTGCCTCGCCCGTCGTGCCGTTGAGCACGAGGCCGTCGTTGCCCTGCTCGACCAGACGCTTCGCGAGGGTGACCGCCGCACCGAGGTCGACGGCACCGTCGGGGGTCATCGGCGTCACCATCGCGGTGAGCACGGCCCCGAACGGACGGGCGGGCGTGGCGGCGCGGGTCATGCGCTCACGGTACCGCCCGGCGGACCTGCCCAGGTGCCCGGACCACGCGCCGGACCTCGCTCAGCGCCGCACCCAGGTGCGGTAGCGGAACCGGACGCCGCCCGACGTCTGCCACCGGCCGGTGGTGTCGTCGGGGTCCTGCTCGCGCCACTCCCCCGGGTCGAGCCGCGGCGCGTCCGTGTCCCCGGGGACGTCGAGGTCGACGAGCGTGACCTCCGCCCGGTCGGCGACCGGGAGGGCGGCGTCGAGCACCGCCCGACCGCCGATCACCCACGTCTCGTCGTCGCCGACGAGCGCGAGCGCGTCCGCGAACGAGCGGGCGACCTCGGCCCCGGGCGCCGTGAACGCCGGGTCCCGCGAGAGGACGACGTTGCGGCGCCCCGGCAGCGGGCGGACGCGCGGGGGCAGCGACTGCCACGTCGCCCGGCCCATGACGACCGCGTGCCCGGTCGTGAGCCGGCGGAACCGCGCCTGGTCCTCGGGCACGTGCCACGGGATGCGCCCGTCCGCGCCGATGACTCCCGCGGGGGTCTGCGCCCACACCAGGTTCAGGCTCACGGCCGCATGCTAGGTCGACGCGACCTGCCGTGGGACCGACCCGTCGGCGCGGTGCCCGTCGTCCCCGCCTGCACCCGACGGGCCGACCGGCCGGTCGGTCGGACGACGTCCGACACGCGTTCCTGGTGTGCCCGCGCAGCGGTCGGGCGACACTGGACCGATGACGACGACGTCCCCGCACCTGCCCCCCACGGTCGCCGCGCACGTCCCCACGGGCGTCCTCGTCGGCGGCGCGTGGCGCCCCGCGAGCTCGGGGCGCACGTTCGAGGTGTCCGACCCCGCCACGACCGAGGTCCTGTTCGACGTGGCCGACGGCGACGAGCAGGACGCGCTCGACGCGCTCACGGCCGCCGACGACTGCTTCGAGGAGTGGCGCGCCGCACCGCCGCGCGTCCGCGCCGAGCTGCTGCGCGCCGTGTTCGACACCCTGACGCGCCGCACCGAGGACGTCGCGGCGCTCGTCACCGCGGAGGGCGGCAAGCCGCTCGCGGAGTCGCGCGCCGAGGTCGCCTACGCCGCCGAGTACGTGCGCTGGTACTCCGAGCAGGCGGTGCGCGTCGACGGCCTGGCCCGGCGCGCACCCGCGGGGACGCACCACCAGCTCGTGCTGCGACGCCCCGTGGGTCCGGCGCTGCTCATCGCGCCGTGGAACTTCCCGATCGCGATGATCGCGCGCAAGGTCGCGCCCGCCCTCGCCGCGGGCTGCACCGCCGTCGTCAAGCCCGCGCAGCTCACCCCGCTCACCACGGCGTTCGTCGCGGAGATCGTCCGGGAGGAGCTCGACGCGCGCGACCTGCCGACGGGCGTGCTCAACGTCGTGCCCACGTCGTCGGCGCGGACCGTGTCGGGCCCGCTGCTCGCCGACCCGCGGCTGCGCAAGCTGTCGTTCACGGGCTCGACCGAGGTCGGGGCGACGCTGCTCAAGGCGTCCGCGGACCGCATCCTGCGCACGTCGATGGAGCTCGGCGGCAACGCGCCGTTCGTCGTGTTCGACGACGCCGACCTGGACGCCGCGGTCGAGGGCGCCGTGCAGGCGAAGATGCGCAACGCGGGCCAGACGTGCGTCGCGGCCAACCGGTTCCTCGTGCAGGAGGGCGTCGCGGAGGAGTTCACGCGCCGGCTCACGGCGGCGTTCGGCGACCTCGTGGTCGGGCACGGCGCCGAGCCCGGCACGACCGTCGGGCCGCTCATCGAGGCGTCGGCGGTCGACCGCGTCGAGGAGGTCGTGGCCCAGGCCGTGGACGGCGGCGCGCGCGTGCACGTGGGCGGCGCGCGGCCCGACCGGCCCGGGTACTTCTACGCTCCGACGGTCGTCGACCGGGTCGACCCCGACGCGCGGCTCGTCCGCGAGGAGATCTTCGGCCCCGTCGCGCCCGTCGTGACGTTCGGGTCCGAGGAGGACGGCGTCCGCCTGGCCAACGGCACGCCGTTCGGGCTGGTCGCGTACGCGTACACGCGCGACGTCGGACGCGTCATGCGGCTCGCGGAGGCCCTGGAGACCGGGATGCTCGGTGTGAACCGCGGCATGGTCTCCGACGCGAGCGCACCGTTCGGCGGCGTGAAGTCGTCCGGGCTCGGGCGCGAGGGCGGCGAGGCGGGCCTCGAGGAGTACCTCGAGCCGGTGTACGTCGCGCTCTGACCGGGCGCGTCGCGGGCACCGGCCCTCCGTGTGCGACAGTGGCGCGCGTGGCACGGGACGACGAGACGCGGGCGGCCGTCCGCCAGGCGGTGTCGGTGTCGGTCGCGACGGGCCTGTACGGCGTGTCCTTCGGCGCGCTCGCGGTCGCGGCCGGGCTGGACCTCCCCCAGACGGCGGCGCTCAGCATCCTCATGTTCTCCGGCGGCTCGCAGTTCGCGTTCATCGGCGTCATCGGCGCGGGCGGCGCGGCCGGTGCCGCGATCGCGACCGCCGGCCTGCTCGGCGTCCGGAACGGGCTCTACGGTCCGCAGGTCGCGCCGCTGCTCGGCGTGCACGGGTGGCGCCGCCTGCTCGCCGCGCACCTCACGATCGACGAGTCGACGGCGGTGGGCACCGCGCAGCACGGGCGGCCCGCGGCCCGGGCGGGGTTCTGGTGGACCGGGGTCGGCGTGTTCGTGCTCTGGAACGCGTTCACTCTCGCCGGCGCGGTGCTCGGCGACGCGCTCGGCGACCCGCGCCGGTACGGCCTCGACGCCGCCGCGGCCGCCGCGTTCCTCGCGCTCGTGTGGCCCCGGCTCACAGGCCCGTCGGCCCACCTCGCGCGTCTGGTCGCCGTCGGTGCGGTCCTCGTCGCGCTCGCCGCCACGCCGTTCGTGCCCGCCGGTGTCCCCGTCCTGCTCGCCGCTGCCGTCGCGATCGTCGTCGGCGTTGTCGCGGCGCCGCCCGACCCCACCGACGCCGCCCCCGCACGTGAAGGGGCGGCCTCGTGAGCGACGTCGTCCTGTGGGTCGCGATCGTCGTCGCGGGCCTGGTCTGCCTCGGCCTCAAGCTCGTCGGCCACCTGGTCCCCGAGCACTGGCTCGCCGAGCCGCGCGTCGCGCGCGCCGCCGCGCTCGTCACGGTCGCGCTGCTGTCCGCGCTCGTCGCCGTCCAGGCGGCCACCACCGGACGCGCGATCGTCCTCGACGCCCGCCTCCCCGCGCTCGCCGTCGCGGCCATCGCGCTCGCGCTGCGCGCGCCGTTCGTCGTGGTCGTGCTCCTCGCGGCCGTCACCGCCGCGGTGCTGCGCGCGCTCGGCATGCCCTGACGCACGGACGGCTCCGGCGTCCGTCCGGGCGACGGGAACGCCGCCCCCGCTTGATAGCCTCGCCCGACCCGCCGGTCGCCGCGCACCGGCGGCCTGATCCTCCGGAGGACCCCGTGCTGAACGACCGGTGGTGCCCGTCCGGCGCCTCGACCTCGCGGGCGACCGCGACCGTGCGACGCGGCCCGGCCGTCCCGGGCGGTGCCGCGTGAACGCCGACGTCTCCGTCCGGCCCGCGGTCCCCGGTGACGAGAGCCGCATCGCACGCGTGCAGGTCGCCGCGTGGCGGCTCGCGCACGCCGACGCGCTCGGCAGCGAGGCGCTCGCGCTCGTCGACGAGGACGCCGTGCGGGACCGCTGGTCCACCGCGATCACGTCCCCGCCGTCGACCGGCTTCCACGTGCTCGTGGCGTGCGACGGGCCTGCGGTCGTCGGCGTCGCGTCCGTCGCCCCCGTGCCCGCGCCGGCCGACGACCCGACCGCCGCACCGGGCGGCGTGGTCCTCGCGCTCGAGGTCGAGCCGCTGCGGCAGCGCCAGGGTCACGGGTCGCGGCTGCTCGCCGCGGCCGTCGACCTGCTCCGCGCGGACGGGGCCGACCAGGTCCTCACGTGGGTGCTCGACGGCGACAGCGCCCGCGAGCAGTTCCTCGCGTCGTGCGGGCTGGGGGCGGACGGTGCGGTGCGTGAGCTCGCTCCCGCACGGGACGCGCAGGGCGCCGAGCGCATCGTCGTCGAGCGCCGCTGGTCCGCCTCCATCTGACCACCGCCGGACGACTGCCCGCGTCGGCGCCACGCACGTCGGCGACACGCCCGTCGGCGCCACGCACGTCCGCGCCCAGGCACGTCCGAGCACTGGCACGCCGGAGCGCGGCGCGCCGTCTCCCGGCGGCTCCGCCCGGCACGACCGGCCGACGGGCTCGTCAGGCCGCGCGGTGCAGCCGGCTCGCGGTCCGCAGCGACTCGCGGGCGCGTCGCCGGTCCCCCGCCGCGTCGTACGCGAACGCGAGGTGGTACCAGGAGCGCCAGTCCTCGGGCGCACCGTCGACGACGGCGCGCGCGTCCTCGAACGCCTCGCGCGCCGCGGCACGGTCGATCCGCCCGCCCGGCGACCGCGGGAGCGTGTCGACGGGCAGCTCGTCGGCGTCGGCGAGCTCGTCGGCCATCCGCTGCACGTCGACGGCGAGCCGCCACTCGCGCGCGACGAGCCCGACCACGAGCAGCGGCAGCACCCAGAACGCGATCCCGAGGACGACCCCGACGGGCTCGCCGCTCGTGACGAGCGCCGTCGCGCGCACGGCGACCAGCCAGACGTACAGCGCGAGCAGGCCGGTCATGGCGACCGCGGCCGCGATACCGGTCCGCCGGCGGCGGGAGGGCTCAGCCACGGTCAGAGGTCGAGCAGGTGCTCGAGGCCGACCGTCAGGCCGGGGCGTCGGCCGACCTCGCGCACGCCCAGCAGCACGCCGGGCATGAAGCTCACGCGGTCGAACGAGTCGTGCCGGATCGTCAGCTGCTCCCCCGCGTTGCCGAGCAGGATCTCCTCGTGCGCGACGAGGCCGCGCAGCCGGACCGCATGGACGCGCACGCCGTCGACGTCCGCGCCCCGCGCGCCGTCGAGGGTCTGCTCGGTCGCGTCGGGCATGGGGCCCAGTCCTGCGGCGGCCCGGGCCGCGGCGATCCCCGCCGCCGTGTGGCGCGCGGTGCCGGAGGGCGCGTCGACCTTGTTCGGGTGGTGCAGCTCGACGACCTCGGCGGACTCGAACCAGCGCGCGGCGCGCGCCGCGAACGCCATGGCCAGCACGGCGCCGATCGCGAAGTTCGGCGCGACGAGCACGCCCACGCCCGGACGGTCGGCGAGGTGGTCGCGGACCCGGGCCAGCGACTCGTCGTCCCAGCCGGTCGTGCCGACGACGGCGTGCACACCCGCGTCGACGAGCGCGTGCACGTTGCCCTCGGTGACCGAGGGGACGGTGAAGTCGACGGCCACGTGGGCGCGCGCGTCCACGACCGCGGACAGGTCGCCGCCCGCGTCGAGCGCGACGGCCAGCTCGAGGTCGGGGGCGTCGTCGACGGCCCGCACGACGGTCGAGCCCATGCGTCCGGCCGCGCCGAGGACGGCCACCCTGATCGGTTCGCTCACGGGGTGCAACCCTATCCGGCGACCGGTGCCCCCAGCGCCGCCGCGATCCCCTGCTCGATGCGCCGCAGCTCGAGCGGCGTCGAACCGGTGAACCGCTCGACCTCGCGCGGCGGGTAGCCCGCCTGCACGTACCAGCGGACCGCACCGAGCGCGTCCTCCGGGCGGACCGGACCGGGACCGACGGCGTCGCGCACGAACTCGGAGAACCGCACCGCCGCGAGCAGCGCGTCGGGTGTGAGCCCGAGGTGCTCGACCGACCACCGGTGCAGCGTGCCGACGGGCAGCTCCGCCGCGCGCGCGAGGTCGGCGACGGTGACGAGACCGCGCGACGCGAGGACCTCCTGGATCGCAGGCTCGAGCAGTGTGAGCTCCGGGGGCTCGTCGGTCGTGGCGAGCGCCCCGGTCAGCGCGGCGCCGAGCAGCTCCACGGCGCGCGCGTCGTCGCCCGCCTCGAGCGCCGCCTGGCAGGCCGCGACGTCGGCCGTCGCGAAGGCCCGGTCGAGCGGGACGACGTCGTCGGGTGCGACGTGCACGCGCAGCCGCGCGAGCGCGAGCGGACCGAGCTGGGCGCCGAGCCGGACCGACGGACCGGGCTGCTCGCGGACGACGGGCCGGCTCGACGGGCCGCGCACACCCGGTCCGTCGGCGGTCCGGCGTCGGGTGAGCGCGTCGACGTGCGACCCGCGCGCACCGAGCGTCACGAGCGCGAGGCCGTGCCCGTCCGGCAGCAGCACCTCGCGCGTGACGACGCCCGCCGGCTGGCGCACGACCCACAGGTGCTCGACGAGGTCACGCGCCGCCGCGGGCGGGGCGAACCTGCGGTACTCGACGGCCATACCCCATGATCGCGCGCCGACGGCCGGCCCGGTGGGCCGATCGGCCCGGCGGACGGGTGAGACCGCCGCGCCGGGCCCGGTGCCGGGAGCGTCAGTCGCCGAACGGTCCGACGCGCACCACGGAGCGGGGCCGCGACGCGAGCTCGGCCGCGAGCTCCTGCACGTCGGCGGCGGTGACCGCGCGGATGCGCTCGAGCGACTCGTCGATGCTCAGCAGCTCGCCGTGGACGAGCTCGGCCTTGCCGAGGCGGCTCATGCGCGAGCCGGTGTCCTCCATGCCGAGCACGAGCCCTCCGGCCAGCTGGCCGCGTGATCGCTCGAGCTCGGCCGACGTGATGCCGTCCTGCGCGAGCCGCTCCCACTCGGCGAGCATGAGCGCGACGACCTCGTCGACCTTGCCCGGCGCGCACCCGGCGTACAGCCCGAAGACGCCCGTGTCGGCGTGCCCGGACGCGTACGAGTACGTCGAGTACGCGAGGCCGCGCTTCTCGCGGATCTCCTGGAACAGGCGCGACGACATGCCGCCGCCCAGGACCGCGTTGAGCACCGAGAGCGTGAACCGGCGGTCGTCGGTCGCGGTGAGCGAGGTCCCCCCGACGATGACGTTGGCCTGCTCGGTGTGCCGGCGGACGGTCAGCTCGACCCCGTCGCCGGGGATGCCGGCCGAGCCGGCGAGCAGCGCCCGCGAGGTGATCGGGCGACGTCCCGTCGGTACGGCGTCGTCGCCGAGCGTCCAGCCGCCGGTCGCGAGCGCGTCGGCGACCTGCGCGCACATGACGTCGTGGTCGACGCCCCCGGCCGCGGTGACGACGAGCGTCGACGGCGTGTAGTGCCAGCGGTAGTGCTCCCAGACCGCGTCGCGCGGGACCGCGCGGATCGTGTCGGGCGTCCCGCCGATGGGACGGCCCAGCGGGTGCGCGCCCAGCACCGCGGTCGCGAACTGCTCGTGCACGACGTCGCTCGGGTCGTCGTCGTTCATGGCGAGCTCTTCGAGGATGACGCCGCGCTCGGTCTCGAGCTCGTCGGCGTCGATCCGCGCCGAGGTCACCATGTCCGCGATGACGTCGACCGCCATGGGCAGGTCGGTGTCGAGCACGCGCGCGTAGTAGCACGTGTGCTCCTTGCCGGTCGCCGCGTTGGCCTCGCCACCGACGGCGTCGAACGCCTCGGCGATGTCCATCGCGGACCGGCGGGCCGTGCCCTTGAAGAGCAGGTGCTCGAGGAAGTGCGTCGAGCCGAAGTGGCCCGACTCCTCGTCGCGCGAGCCGACGCCGACCCACGCCCCGACGGTCGCGGAGCGCAGGCCGGGCATCTGCTCGGTGACCACGCGGACCCCGCCGGGCAGGACGGAACGACGCACGATGGCGTCGCCGTCCTGCCCGGC
>NZ_BHYL01000303.1 GCF_003851725.1 Cellulomonas algicola
AGGTCGGTGCCGTCGCCGAAGTCGTAGTGGAACCGCTCAGGGCTCGCGACGACCTCGACGTCGTACCCGGCGAGGTTCGTCTGGAGCGTCTGCTCGACGCGCTCCGTCCGGACGATCGTCTCCTTGTTGACCAGCACCCACCCCCGGTCCGGCTGCAGGATCAGCACGGGCGGCGCCAACGGCAGCCGCCGAAAGTCCTCGACGGTGAACACGGGCCGAAGGTCGCCGCATCCACCGGCGTCGATCTGCTGCCAGGGGCTCCAGCCCACCGGACCGATCGGGATCCGGCGCCACAGGGGTAGTTGGTACGCCTCGCCGCCGCAGTCGACGGTCAGGGCTTCGTCGATTCCAGCAGGACACGAACCGTCCTCGCTGCCCTTCACCCACCTGCCGGCGGCCTCCCGACACGCGGCCGCCCTCTGATACTCCGGATGGCGACCAGGCTGAGCGGCCGCGACGCCCCTGGCTCGGGCAGCGGCCGCGGCCGCGCGTTGGCTCGCCAGATCGATGGCTTCACGTGAGTCGGACGTACCGCCGTGGTGCTGGAAGTCCCGGCCGGGCTCGGAGGGCGACGTGCCCGCAAGGATTGCGGCTGCCGCGAGTGCGACAGCGACGACGCCGAGTCGCTTCATCATGACGGCGTGAGACTGCCGGGCTCCATGACGTCGACCGCGTCTACTTGCCAGCCGTCGACCCAGCTGATCGCAAAGTAGAGGTCGAACTTGCTCTCCGGATCCTGCACGACGACCTCACCCGTCGCTGAGCGGCGCGTCGACGCGAGCTGCTTGACGCGCAAGGTCGCGGTGTACCACTCGGACGGGGAGGCCTCGGCGCCGTC
Source organism: Cellulomonas algicola (assembly GCF_003851725.1). GTDB lineage: Bacteria > Actinomycetota > Actinomycetes > Actinomycetales > Cellulomonadaceae > Cellulomonas > Cellulomonas algicola. The sequence goes on from NZ_BHYL01000303.1 coordinate 839, forward strand.
GGCGTACTCGACGACAGCCCCTCCGCCCTCCTCGGTCTCGCCAGCGGCGTGGCTCTGGTTGATGTCGCTGATCGCCGAATGGCAGAAGCTGCAGGAGTCGCTCGACAGGCGGTCGAGCTCAGCCGTGTCGCCGCTGGTGTAGGCGTACTCGTACACGCCCACGAAGTACTCGGCCAGTGCTGCAGCGCCGTCAGCGCTCGGCGTGTCCATCGCCGGATCGCGCTCCGGGGGCGCGTCCGGACCGGGCGGCGCCGACTGGCTCGCGGATGCTGCGGGCGAGCCAGTCGGACTCGAGGACACAGTCGCGCCGCCACCGGACGGGGCGACCGTCGTGCACGAGGCGACGGACGGAACGCCGGTGAGCAGTGCGATGGCGAACGCCCCCTGCGCAGTTCGTCGTCGAAGCATGGGCGCGAAACTACCGAAACCGGACAGGTCGCGGTGTGGTCGGCTCGAATCTGTGGACGAACCAGGCCGCGTTGTCGTCAGGGCGTTGCCGACCTAACAGTCGTCGGGCTTGGGGAAGTCGGTGCAGAGGTCGTCGACGAGGCGGGATCTGCGCTCGACGACCTCGAAGGGTGCGCTCGTCGTCGACGTCTGGGCCGTGCCGGTCACCGGGTACCAGGTGTCGTCGCCCGCGATCCGGTAGTGACCCGACCACTCGGTGGTGAGCG
>NZ_BHYL01000304.1 GCF_003851725.1 Cellulomonas algicola
CGGCCGCCGTGGTGGCATACGCGAGGAAGACGCACAGGCCGACCACCGTGACGAGCACGGTCGACGCCAGTGCGAGACCGGCGAGGGACGCCGTCCCCAGGTGGCCGACGACCGCGGAGTCGACGAGGACGAAGAGCGGCTCCGCGACGAGCGCACCGAGCGCCGGGACGGCGAGGGACAGAATCTGCCGGTCGACGGCGGACGTGTGATGTCCGTCAGATGAAATCTCGTCCAACCTTTCTCGCATCCACATGCCGTGCACAGCGTCAGGGCCGGTCAGGGGTCCGTGAGGACTCTTTCATCCACCGTATCCACAGGACTGTCCACGGACTGTGCACAAGCGGGTCCGCCGCCGTCCACAGGAGACCTCACAGGGTTGTCCACAGGCCCGTTTGGAACCCCGCTCGGACCGTCCTAACCTCACGGGCGAGGCAGGACCGGACGCGAGTGCGGTGCGAGCGTGCGGGGTTGTCGGTGGCCCCTGCTAGAACAGATGTTCGACGGTAACGGACGACGGGGATGGGCGGCCAGTGACGATCGAGGAGCTCGAGTACGGGGCGCCCCCGGACTCCGGTCGCGGCAACGGCGGCTTCGACCGCACCCCGCCGCAGGACCTCGACGCCGAACGGTCCGTGCTCGGCGGCATGATGATCTCGAAGGACGCCATCGCCGACGTCATCGAGCAGATCAAGGGCACGGACTTCTACCGCCCCGCGCACGAGGCGATCTACGACGCGATCCTCGACCTCTACGGCCGCGGCGAGCCCGCCGACGCCATCACGGTCTCCGACGAGCTCACCAAGCGCGGCGACATCGGCCGCATCGGCGGCGCGCCCTACCTGCACACGCTCATCGCGTCCGTCCCCACCGCCGCGAACGCCGGCTACTACGCGCGGATCGTGCGCGAGCGCGCCATCCTCCGCAAGCTCGTCGAGGCCGGCACGCGCATCGTCCAGCTCGGCTACGGCACCGACGGTGGCGACGTCGACGAGATCGTCAACAACGCGCAGGCCGAGGTCTACGCCGTCACCGAGCGGCGCGCGTCGGAGGACTACCTGCCGCTGGGCGAGATCATCGGCGGCACGGTCGACGAGATCGAGGCCGCGGGTCATCGCGGCGAGGGCATGATCGGCGTCCCGACGGGCTTCTCCGACCTGGACCGCCTGACGAACGGCCTGCACCCCGGCCAGATGATCGTCGTGGCCGCCCGCCCGGCCATCGGCAAGGCGCTGGCCCTCGACACGCCGCTCCCCACCCCGACCGGCTGGACGACGATGGGCGACGTCGCCGTCGGCGACTGGCTGATCGCCGCCGACGGCACGCCGACGCAGGTCGTCGCCGCGACGCCCGCCATGACGGGTCGCCCCTGCTACCGGGTGACGTTCGACGACGGCACGGAGATCGTCGCCGACGCCCAGCACGAGTGGGAGACGCGGAGCGACGGCACAACGGGAATCCAGACCACCGAGGCGATCCACCGCGCCCTCGACAGCGAGGTCGCAGCGGTGGTGCGGGTCGAGCTCGCGCGGCCGCTCGTGCGGCCGGAGGTCGACCTCGACGCCGACCCGTACGTGGTCGGTGTCGCTGCGGCCGTCGGCTCTGGGGAGGTCGACGACGAGGTCGCGATGAGGGTCGCCGGGCGCGGCGGTCGCGGATCGGCTGCTCTCGCGGACCGCATTCCGGCGCCGTACCTGCGGGCGGCGGAACACCAGCGTCGTGACCTGCTCGCCGGTGTGCTGGACGCGGTCGGAGCCGTCGAGCCCGACGGGGCGATCCGCGTCACCGGTCCCGAGGCGCTGCTCCGTGACGTCGCCGAGCTCGTCCACTCGCTCGGCTACCAGGTCGACGCCGGACGCGACGGTCTTCGGTTCACGGCTGACGACGACGTCTTCCTGCACGCGGACAAGCACCTCGCCCACAAGAGGGCGCGGCAGGTCGCCCGCCGGAGCCGTCGCGTCGTGTCCGTCGAGCCGATCGAGTCGGTGCCCGTGCGGTGCGTGCAGATCGACCACGAGTCGCACCTGTACCTCGCGAGCCGGTCGATGATCCCGACGCACAACTCGACGCTCGGCATCGACATCGTGCGGTCGGCGTCGATCAAGCACGGGATGACGTCCGTCGTGTTCTCGCTCGAGATGAGCCGCAACGAGATCACGATGCGTCTGCTGTCCGCCGAGGCCCGCGTGCACCTGCAGAAGATGCGCACGGGTCAGATGGGCGAGGACGACTGGGCGAAGGTCGCCGCGACCATGGGCAAGATCTCCGAGGCGCCGCTGTTCATCGACGACTCGCCCAACATGTCGCTCATGGAGATCCGTGCGAAGTCGCGGCGGCTCAAGCAGCGGCACGACCTCAAGCTCGTCATCATCGACTACCTCCAGCTGATGACCTCGGGCAAGCGCGTCGAGTCGCGTCAGCAGGAGGTCTCGGAGTTCTCGCGAGCGCTCAAGCTGCTGGCGAAGGAGCTCGAGGTCCCCGTCATCGCCATCTCGCAGCTGAACCGTGGTCCCGAGCAGCGCACGGACAAGAAGCCGCAGATGAGCGACCTTCGCGAGTCCGGCTGTCTGACGGAGGACACGCGGATCCTGCGCGCGGACACCGGTGCGGAGACGACGCTCGGCGAGCTCTACGCGCTCGGCGCCAAGGACGTGCCGGTGTGGGCGCTCGACGAGCGGCTGCAGTACGTCCGTCGTCACATGACGCACGTCTTCCCGACCGGCGTGAAGCCCGTCTACCGGCTGCGGCTCGCCTCCGGCAAGGAGGTCACCGCGACCGCGAACCATCCGTTCCTCACGTACGAGGGCTGGACGCCGCTCGGCGAGCTCGAGGTCGGATCGCGGCTCGGGGTCCCGCGGCACGTGCCCGGCCCGGAGCAGCGGGCGGCGTGGGACGATCGCACGGTCGTGATGCTCGCGCACCTGCTCGGCGACGGCTCCTTCGTCAAGCGGCAGCCGGTGCGGTACGCGTCCATCGACGAGGCGAACCTGTCGGCGGTGTCCGACGCCGCGACGGCGTTCGGGATCACGCCGGTCCGAGACGACCACGCGGCGGCCCGCGTCACGACCCTGCGGCTGCCGGCCCCGTACCGCCTGGCGCGTGGCATTCGGAACCCCATCGCCGAGTGGCTCGACGACTTCGGTCTGTTCGGCGCGCGCAGCCACGAGAAGTTCGTCCCGACGTCGGTCTTCCACCTGCCCAAGGAGCAGATCGCGCTCTTCCTGCGGCACATCTGGGCGACTGACGGCTCGGTGACGGTCAACGCGAACGGTCAGGGCGGGCGGATCTACTACGCGTCGACGTCTCGGCGGCTGGTGGACGACCTGTCCCGGCTCCTGCTCCGTTTCGGCATCTCCACGCGCGTCCGCAGGGCGACGCCGAAGGCCGGCGACCGGGACGGGTACACGCTCGACGTCTCCGGCGTCGACGACCAGCGACGGTTCCTCCAGGAGATCGGCGTGCACGGCGCTCGCGGCCTCCAGGCGGAACGGTTGCTCGAGATCGTCCGCGCGAAGAGCGGCAACCCGAACGTCGACACGGTGCCGCGCCAGGTGTGGGACGACGTGCGGCAGCTGCTCGTGGAGAACGGCATGACGCACCGCGAGTTCGCTGCCGCCCTGGGCACGCAGTTCTGCGGGTCGACGATGTGGAAGCACGCGCCGTCGCGGCAGCGACTCGGCCGGATCGCCGAGGTTCTCGGGAGCGAGGACCTGGAGATCATGGCCGTCAACGACCTGCTGTGGGACGAGGTCGTCGCCATCGAGCCGATGGGAGAGCAGCCGGTCTTCGACGCGACCGTCCTCGGCACCCACAACTTCGTCGCCAACGGCATCGCCGTCCACAACAGCATCGAGCAGGATGCCGACATGGTGATCCTGCTGCACCGCGAGGACGCCTACGAGAAGGAGTCGCCGCGCGCGGGCGAGGCCGACCTGATCGTCGCCAAGCACCGAAACGGCCCGACCGACACCATCACGGTCGCCTTCCAGGGGCACTACTCGCGGTTCGTCGACATGCAGGCCTGAGCATCGGTGCTCGGATGCGTCGACTTTGCGAACGGCACGTTGAGCTGAGAAGGGTGATCGAGGGCGGCGCGCTGGCGAGGGACGCTGAGAATCTCGCCGGGGTGGTTGCCGGCGCTAGCGGTCGAGGCGCAACGGTCAGCGGGTGCAGTTCGCTGGGTGTGGCGGGACGGAGGTCGCGATCGTGGACTTGATCGAGCTGGGTGCCGTGCTCGGAGCGTTCTTCGAGGACGGCGCGGGTCCATCGCACGATCAGCTTGACCAGGCGGTGGCGCGCGCTGGGCTCGTGGCTGGCGATCCAGCACCGGGCGGCCGCGGAACAAGAGGTGAGCCGCTCGGGAAGACGAAGCGGATCCGAACGGTGATGGTCTATGCGACTGACCATGACGCGTCGGCGGGGCTCAAGCTTGGGGTCTGCTGCACGGATTGGTGACACCCTGACCTGTGGGGACGAGGTCCCCGCTGGAAGGATGTGCACCGTGCCCAGGCCCTATCCGAAGGAGTTCCGTCGGGACGTCGTGGCGGTCGCCCGTCGTGGCGAGGCCCCGATCAAGCAGATCGCGCACGACTTTGGGATCGCCGAGTCGTGTCTGCGCAACTGGCTGCGTGACGCGGACGTCGAGGACGACACCCGACCGGGGACGCCCCGTTCGGAGTCGGTCGAGCTGCGCGAGGCGCAGCGGCGGATCCGGCTGCTGGAGCAGGAGAACGAGGTGCTGCGCCGGGCGGCGGCGTACCTGTCGCAGGCGCAGCTGCCGGGAAAAGGCTCTACCCGCTCGTGAGTGAGCTCGCCGCCGACGGGGTGCCCGTGGCGGTGACGTGCCGGGTCCTCAAGCTCGCCAGACAGCCCTACTACCGCTGGCTCGACGCACCCGTCGGTGCGCGTGAGCTCGAGCAGGCGTATCTCGCGGACGCGTTGTTCGACGCCCACCGCGACGATCCGGAGTTCGGCCACCGGCTGCTCGCCGACGAAGCCGCCCGCGCCGGTCTGGTCGCCTGCGACCGCACGGTGTGGCGGATCTGCTCGGACAACGGCTGGTGGTCGGTGTTCGGCAAGAGACGCCCCCGAGGTGGCAAGAAGGCCGGCCCTCCCGCTCACGACGACCTCGTGCTGCGCCAGTTCCGTGCCGATGGCCCGAACCGTCTGTGGCTGTGGGACATCACCGAGCACCCCACGAGCGAGGGCAAGGTCTACCTCTGCGCGATCAAGGACGTGTTCTCCAACCGGATCGTCGGCTATTCGATCAGCGACCGGATGACCTCACACATCGCGGTGAACGCGCTGGCCAGCGCCGTGCAACGCCCCGGTGACGTGGCCGGGTGCATCGTTCACGGGGACCGTGGAAGCCAGTTCCGAAGCCGCAAGGTCCTGCGCGAGCTGGCCCGCCACGACCTGGTCGGATCGATGGGCCAGGTCGCCTCCGCAGGCGACAACGCCGCCATGGAGTCGTTCTTCTCGCTGCTGCAGAAGAACGTCCTGAACCGACGCCGCTGGACCACCCGAGACGAACTACGACTGGCGATCATCACCTGGATCGAGAGGACCTACCACCGCCGCCGACGCCAAGCCCGCCTCGGTCGCCTCACGCCCATCGAGTACGAGACCATCAACACCCCTCAGGTCGCACTCGCCGCCTGAGACCCGCTGTCACCTACTCGTGCAGCAGACCCATTGCCGGTGCTCTTGGGCACTGGGCGCTCCTTTGCGGCAATCGGTGAGGTCGGCCATACCGTAGCGGCCCGCTGACGCAGTCCGGGCTCGCATCCCAGTCACGCGCGCGGGCAGCGCGGGTAGGTCCGGTCCATGCTCGTGTGCCCGCCCGGGCGGGTGTACGTCAAACTGCAGTTGCCTACGGTGGCGATCTACAACGTCCGCGCCCGCCGTCGAGTCCCACAGCGCAACGTCGAACTGCGTACCCGCGGGGGCGCTTGTGGGAACAGCGTCAACACGGCACCGAGACTCCCAGGCTCGCGCGCGGCTCCTGACCCGAATCAGCTCGGAGCGACGCGCGCTGCTCGCGGTCGGATTTCCGTCAACCGACTCCGACGAGAGTGGCTAGATCGGCTTGAGGGCGGGGCGGCTGTCTTCGTAGCCAAGGAGCATTCGAACGCGCCGCACCGAGCAGTGCATCTCGCGGGCGAGCTCCGTGATCGTGAAACCGTCTGCTTCGGCCACGTCGAATGCCCTGGAAAGCAACGCGGGCACTTCACCCGGGTGCGCGGTCGCTGGTTGAGGTCGAAACAAGCCAACCTGACGCAACTGGTTGAGGCGCTGAAAAGCTCGACGGTAAGTCGACTCAGAGATGCTGCCCACTTCTCGGCAGCGATACACCAGCGAGTCGACGGAGACGCCCCACTCGCCACTGAGCACGTCCAGCGCAGCCAGGTCCATTCGGGGCGGGAGGCTCGGGACGATGGATGACGACGGGGTGAGGAACTCCGCGGCGAACTTGTCCGCTTCCTTCTCCCGCACAGGATCGCCGGGAGCATCATCGGCGTGAAGGAGCAGGTGGCCGAGCTCGTGTGCGGCGGTGAACCGGTGCCGGTAGACGTCATTGGCTCGGTCAGGCGTCAGCACGACGACTGGACGGGGCAGTCGCGAGGTGGAGAAGGCATCGACACTCTTCGTCGCACCGCCAGCGAACGAGACGAGCGTTGCGACGATGCCGTGCTTCTCCATCAGTCGGACCATCTGCGGGATCGGACCGGTGCCAAGACCCCAGCGTTCCCGCAGCGCTCGAGCCGCCGCCTGAGGTTCGGTCGGGAAGTCCGTGTGTTGGACCTCACCGCCCGTGAACCCGGGCAGGTTCACTGGCGGGAACTGCACCCGCTTCTCCAGCGCGAATGTCAACTCCCACACCTGCTCGGTGAAGGCGATCGCCTTGTCCCGCTCCCGCGCGGGTGTAGAACGCAGGCTGCGGAAGTGTGCGGCGTCGGCCTCGAGCCGGGCATAGGGCCGGCCCGCGGTCAGGAACTCGACTGGCACGCCGAGGAAGTCTGCGAGGCGACCCATGTGGTCCGGTCGCGGCGCTGTGACACCCGACTCCCATTGGCTGACTGCTGTCGGAGACACGTGAAGTTCTTCGGCGACCGATCGCTTCGTCCTGCCGGCAAGCCGCCGCGCCTGGAGCAGGCGGGCGGGGTCGAACACTCGAGCAAGGTCGACGAGAGTCGGTGCGGACACGCCTGACGACGGGGGCGCGGAATGGACGACGTGCAGGTGCCGGTCGACGTCCCTACTAGTCATCGGTGCTCTCTGCCGTGCCCGTGTCACGCTCTGGCGCGAGCTGCTCGCTCGACGGTGCATCATCTCGGCGCGCCAACAGGTCGAGTGAGTCGTCGAACGGAATGGCGTCGAACTTCGGGCGCTCTTGCACGACGTCACGAAGCACGGTGCGCGGTGCTGCTGCCGCTGCGCCGAGCGACGTGGGCAGCGTCTCCCAGTGAAGCCAGCGGACCTCACCGGTGTCCCGGTCGACAAGCTCCACATCGCCCCAACCCAACTCGAAGATTCCGTCCGGTCCAGAGCTGATGCCCACGACGACGACTGAGCCCATCTTGGCGAGCTCCTCGTGGATCTCCGCGTCCTCCGCCCACTGGGCCTCGAGTTCCGCGATCGGGGCGTCGACTTCCTCGAACGACGGCTGAACGCTGCCTGCTGCTGCGGCGAGCGAGAACGCTGCAGCGCGGAGGTTGGACACAGGTCGGCGAAGTTCACCGTCCTCATGACGGACTTGGGGCGCGTCGCCGAAGCGCCATGGGTAGATGGCCACGGCGGTGTCTTCGACGATTAGGAGCGGGAAGCGGCTGCGGACGCCCTCCGGCTTGCGGCTCGCGAGTCCTGGAACTTGAGCAGTCAGAGCGCTCAGCGCCTCATTCATCCGTACGAGCATGGTGTTGCCGTAGGTGTCGTTGGCCTTCATGTTGCCAGCGACGTGGGCACTGACCGCGTCGTGGTGGGCGGTCACCAACGCTTCTGAGACGTGACCCGTCAACTCCGTTGCGAGCTCTCCGAAGCGCTCGACTGCCCACTTGCTCGGTCCAATAGGCGTCACAGCAGCCTCCAGCGCAACTCACGGTCTCCGCGTCCCAGGTGCGTTGATACTTCACCTTCGCGCATCAATCAGTCAAGCGCTTGCGGGGTGTGTCATGCCGCAACGGTTGTCCGAGTGCCTGAACAGACTTCAGGCGCTCGCCTACGCCGCCCTCCCAGGGGTACTTTCGGAGTCATGACGCGCCAGGTCAGCGACGTGCGGTGGCTCTCGTGACGGAGGTTTTCCACCCCGATCAACGCCCCGTTCCGCATCTGGTGCACTACGTCGGCCGTCAGCGAGGCAGCGACCCGCTCCCTCGTGACGTCCGGGGGCTCACGACCGAGCAGCGCCTCAGTGCAATCCTGGTCACCGGACTGCTGCGCGGCTTCGTTACCACCGGCACCGTGAACCGCCCGGTCGTGTGCGTCTCGGACGCATCGCCCGCCGAACTGGAGGCGTCCTTCCGTATTGGGATGAACGCACGCGGACGGGTGGAGCCCTGGGCGCTGGTATTCGACCGCCAGATCGCTTGGGAGACCGGCATCCGGCCCGCCCTGTACGCCGACACCCAGCTTGCCCATCAGCTGAGATATGACTTCTTCGGCGAGCACCCGACTCGTCCCGGCCTGGTGCAGCGCGTTGACCCGATCGCGGGCGACGGCTACACCGACTGGTCTCACGAGCGCGAGTGGCGATGGGTCTTCCCCGTCTCCAGCCAGGTGCCTGACCCAAACCCTACGGTGCAGGTGTGGCCCATCCTGCACGCCGTCATCGCTGGCCGGCAGGGGTGGAAGCCAGATGGGGCCATCTCGGCGTACCCAGAGCGAGCCACAGTCCAGCGGTGGTCGTGGACGGGTACATCGCTCGTCCACGACGGCACGCTCGCTTGACCCGCAGTCACGACGCCGCTCGGCGCGACGGGGGCACCGGCAAGCCCGCGACGACGGCCGGGCTCCGGCAGCGTTGCGAGGGCTAGAAACGTCGTGCCCGATTTGCCTCGACGGCGCGGTCGTCCAGGCTGTGCACGGCGGTCTCCAGGAAGTCGGTCGCCAAAGACGCATCCGTGGTGTCGAAGGCCTCCCGCCAAGGCGACATGTCGGCATGCTGCTCCCAGTCGACGCGCCATGGGAACGATGGTGCGTCCTGTCTCATCGCCCAGTGCCCGGATGTGATGTCGCCAAGTGGCGCGCCGCCATAGGCGGCAGACGGCACGTAGCACTGATAGCCGAGCGCGACCCGGTACTCCGCGCGCTGGTATGCCTTGAGTTGACGCTCCGGGGATGTATTCAGCACGCCGAGCAGTGGCGGAATCGTCTCCGCCAACAGATGGCTCCATGGGCAGCGCCAGGTGCTGTCCTCGGACGGTCGGTACTCGTCCTTCAACCGTTCATGGTCAAGCACGCGCCACGGGTTGAGCGCCTCCACGGCGACTACGTCGTCTGAGCTTTCGCCAAACGGTTCACCTCGCCATCGTGGCTCCGTCATGAGGCGGACGAGGAGACGCTCGTTGTTGACGTGCGCTGCCGCCGCAACCCCTGTGTACATGGCGAGCATCGCTGGTAGGTGCTGCAGGTTCTCACGCCATTCGACGTACGACTGCCCGCTACGCAGTGAGCGGCGCGCGTCGATCAAGCGGTCGACGACGGTCACCCAAAGGTCGTCGTGCTCACCAGCGCGGTCGAGCGCGACACCGTGCGCCAACAGCACCAGCAGCGACTCGCTAGCCACAATCAAGGGCCGCAGCGCCTCAAGAAGGGATGATGACGACTCATCGGACACGTTGCCGATTCGCTCTTCGACTTCGATTACCTTGCTGAGAACGAGGTCGCGCAACCTGAGTCGCATGACGGGGTCCGGCAGGTATCGCTTCAGCCGTTCCACGGCGATCGCTTGCGAGATCGGTGGTTCGGCCAAGCGCTGCAAGGCGTCGACTCGATCTATCAGGTCGGGAAAGAAGTCATCGGCGCTGACACCCTCGACGACGTGCGCGTGATGACGTGCTACGACGGCCGCAGCGCGCCCTCGGACGGTTGTGCGAGCTGCAAAGTACATCGGGTAACGGCGCGTGCGGGTGCCGTCGATCGCCTCGGCAAGTCCGGCGTCGGAGTCGCCCGACCAGCCCGAAATCACCAGTCCGTGCTCGTCGAACACCCGCTCCAGGACCGATCGCAACTCGTGGTGGTAGGTCGACAGTTCGGCTGCAGTGTTGAGCTGGTCCATGGACGCGTAGTCGCCGTGAATCTTCAGCACGGTGCACCTGGTGTGCTGGATCGGCTCCATCCCCGCGAGCTGGGCAGGCGACGAGATGACCTGGGCGTTGATGCCGGCTTCGGATAACGCGTGCTCGATGAGGCGGTCGAAGTTTGTCGTGATTATCAGGCGGACGAACCCGCGCCGTACAAGCTCCGCGATGGCACGGTGGGCTGCGGTCGGCCTCTTCAGCTCTCCCGGTGGCGTGTCGTCGTCGTCTTCGAAGAACCGCGCGAGCAGCGCACGCCGGGCAGCGGGAGTGCTGGCGAGAGCCTCCAGCAAGCCCGAGTAGGTGAGTGGTTCACCGTTGCCCTCAGCCGCCCACCATGCGTCGGCGTCGAAGTCGTCGCCAGGTGACACGAGCCCCGCGGCGGCGGCGTGCTGAGCAGTCAGCGCCTCGACAACCTTCCAGGCCGTCGGCAGGCCTGCCCCGGTCGATACGCCCGACCCGATAAGCAGCGCGTAAACACCGGGCTGAGAGTGCAGGCCCATCGCCAGCGCCGTGCGTGGGTCAAACGTTCCTGCGCCCGCCATGCCCGGATCGTACCGAGGTGCCATCCCGGAGGTTGGGCTCGCCTCGGGCATTGATACGCCGCAGATCGCGTTCGGGGCCCGATCGCCGACAAGTGCGGGACCAGATGCGCGACCTCCGGAAAGGGGTTCGGCCCCCGAAACGGATGCCCGGCGCTAGCCTCGAGACGTGCGCTGGGCTATCAACGAGGACGGCTGACGCTGTGTCGCCAAAGCGAAAGCGGAGGGCCCGGAAGTCGAGATCGGGCCGGCGCGCTCCATCTTCCGGCACGTCATCTCCCAGCGCCGTGTTCGCCGGGCGGGTCGACGACAATCTTCGTCGGCTCGAGTCCTACCGGCAGCGGGCGAACGGAAGTGTCACGAGGGTGGCTTCGCTCGCAGACGAAGACATACGCGACGCGGTCGATGCTTTGATCGACCTTCTCGGCCCCTGGGACCCACTGGACGCCCTGACGTGGTTGCGGATGTCGAACCTGCCTTGGGGCGAGGAGTATCAGGAGAGCACGCACGACGGTCTCCTGGCGGTCGTGGAGATCGCGGGTCTGGCGTTGCTCTCGCGTGAGCCGCGGCCCGCCGACGGATCCCACCTTGTCGATCGAGCGGTCGGCGATTCGGCACTGGACCCGCCAGGGGAGATCGCCGATCTCTGCCGACGCGCCAGCGCGTTGGTGCGGGAGGTTCTTGGCGCAGCCCTGGTCGGCGAGCTGGCGAGGGCGCAGTCGGAGGGGCCATCCGCGTACGTCCGCTTCCGGATGCGAGAGAGGGAGGTGCTGCTGCGCAACATCGAGTACCCGCATATCCACACAGAGCTCGTTCGCGAACAGCTCGGTCAGGATGACATCCGCCGGTTGATGCGAGATGCAGTCGGGTTCGAGGTCGACGATGCCCTTGCCGTCGTTGACGCGTTTCAAGAGCGCTTCACGTCAGTCCTCGATTCGCGCATCACACGTGCCAGGGCTGAGGTGGGCGCCCTCTTGGAGAGTGACGCCCCTCATCTCGCTGCAGCCCGCGCGCGTCTCGGCTCGCGTCTCCACAGCGCCGCACAAGCATTCGCCGCCGCGTATGTGGGTGACCGGCTAGGTCAGCGGATCGCTGCCACCGGAGCCGAGCTAGCAGCAGCCGCCGGGACCTCAGAAGACCGCGTTGCTGCGGTCATCGCGGCGTTCTCACAGCCGTTTCTAGGAGCGAGTCATGATCCAGTGAACGCTGTGAAGACGTTCCTTGGGGGGCACAATCCGTGGCGGCTCAAGCCCGTGCTCGCGATCGGTGACGGCCGCTACCTATGCATCGACGTTGGCCTGATGCTCTCCGCGATCCGCGAGGTCGTCGAGGCGAGCTTGCCAGCGTCGGACCGGCCCGAGTATGCGAAGGCCACTGCTCGGTGGATGGAAAACGTCGCCGTGGACGATCTCTCCAGAGTCCTGCAGCCCGATGCCGTGCATCGCAACGTCGAGTACATCGCGTCCACAGGCGCGGCGGTGGAACTGGATGCGCTCCTGGTGTGCGACACAGTTGCGATTGCTGTCGAGGCCAAGGGCACGACGCTGAGTGCGCGCTCACGCACCGGTGACCGAGCGCGCATGGCACGTGATCTGGAGCGGATTGTCACCAAGACGTTCGAGCAAGCCGATCGGGTCCGAGCGACCATCCAGGCTCACGGAGAACTGCGGGTACGAGGAAGAGATGCACCGCCGATCGCGCTTCAGGGCGTCTCGAAGGTCCTTCCGGTCGCCCTGACGCTTGAAGACGTCTCGACTATCTCCGGCACGATCCATGACCTTCTAGAGTCCGGGCTGGTGCGGTTCGACGGGACGCCTCCTTGGCTGATCAGCCAGCACGACCTTCACGTGATCACGGAGATTGTCGAGGGCCCGGCCCAGATGCTCGCTTACCTCGATCAGCACGAGAAGGCGGTTACGGCGGGCGTCCTAGGTGTCTCCGAGGAGCTCGATCTGTTCATGATGTTCCTGCAGGACGGGCTTTGGTTGGGAGATTCCCTGGACGAGGACGGCCAGCCCACAGAGCGGCTGTTCGTAACGTCCCGGACCGACGATCTCGATGCCTACTATCTGCACACAGTCGGCGACCGGGTTTCGCCCGCGCCCAAGCCCGCCCAGCGATGGAATCCCGGGGAAATGCGTCAGCTCCTCGAACGTCTCCAGACCGCACGCCCGCCGGGCTGGGCCACTGCCGTGATCAATCTGCAGCGGGGAGATGCCAACGTTCGTCGGGGCATCGGCGGCGCGCCGAAGCGTCTAGCCAAGCAAGCACGCCGTGATGGCGCGGTGCACGACGAGACTCGCTGCTTCGAAGATCCCCATCACGAGAGTTTCGGCGTCACGGTCCTCGCAGCGCCGGCGACGTGGAATGACACGTCCATCGAAGATCGATTGCGGACCCTAGTGACGGCCCGGAAGCACATCCAGAGGGCATCGAGCTGGACTGGACTCGCGGTGCGTGGCGACGCCCCCGATACCGTGCGTTTCCTCGTCCAGCTCGACCACGCTTGGCAACCGGACCCGGCGCTCGACGAGCTTGTCGTGGCCATCGGGATGCGGCCCGCCGCCGAAGTCGGAATCGCGCCCGTTCGCGGCTGAACCCTCCGCCATACTCAGGTTTGCCGCTGTGGCGGGAGTGACGGGTGTGACTGGATTCGCAGGATCCCGAACCAGGCGTTCGCAACTCATCCAACTGCCCAGGTTCCGTTCTCACGAGCGACGGAGCCGAGCAATCGGCGATCGTCGAGATGCTGCCGACTCTGAAAATGCGAGCACCACACGCGAGAGACGGCTCCCGACAAACCGCTTGGTAGAGCCGGTGAACCAGCCGAGGAGGCAGGATGCGCGCGGGTCAGAAGGTCCACTGGAACACCTCGCAGGGCCGCACGACGGGGACGACGGTCGAGCGTCGGACATCCGACTTCACGTTCGACGGGCAGCAGTTCCGGGCCTCCGACGACGAGCCGTTCTGGATCGTCGAGTCCGAGAAGTCCGGCGCTCGCGCGGCGCACAAGGAATCAAGCCTCACGCCTGCGTGAGAGGTTGGTCTCCATCCCCTGGCGACACTCCCTGGAGTCCAGGAGAACGCTTCCCCTGCCCGGGACGGTGGGTCACCCACACCTCGACGTCGTCGCCGGCGCCCTCGTGCTGCTCGTCCTCCCACGGCTCCTGTCGTGGCTGGCATGTCGGTGTGCGGACCTAGTGTGCGGAGCATGACGCGATACGTCGACGAGGATCTGCGCGGTGCGGAGTTCCGGGAGTGCGATCTGACCGGGGCACGCCTGATCGGCGTCGTCATGCAGGATGCCGTGATCGACGGGCTCGTCACCAACCTCGTGGTGAACGGTGTCGACGTCACCGAGTACGTCGAGGCGGAGCTCGACCGGCGTCATCCGGTCCGGGTGCTCATCCGCTCCGAGGACCCGGCCGATCTGCGCGAGGCAGCGCGTCAGCTCCGTGCCGGCTGGGCCGCCACGATCGAGCGAATCCGCCGCACTCCCGGCATCGAGCGCCGCAGCGTGAACGACGAGTGGTCGGCGGTGCAGACGCTGCGCCACCTGGTCTTCGTCCACGACTCGTGGTTCCGCCGCTGCTGCCTGGGCTCGACGGAGCAGTTCACGCCGATGGGCATCGGGCCGACCGTCGAGCCCTACCGTGGGGCGCACGGGCTCGACCTCTCGCTCGATCCGTCGCTCGACGAGATCGTGAGCGTGCGTGACGCCCAGGCCGCCGAGCTCGAGGCCTGGCTCGACGAGGTCACCGCTGTGCAGCTCGCAGCGCGAGCGCCGGTGCCCGACGACGACGTCTGGCCGCCGTACGCCCGGGGCCGCTCGGTGCGGCAGTGCCTCGGAACGGTGCTCGACGAGACCTTCGAGCACCACCGCTTCTGCGTCCGCGACCTCGACCTCATCGAGGCACAGGACGCCGAGTAGGGCGGGCTACGGACTCAGCATCGCGGATGCGGGCATCGCTGACCTTCGGCGCGGTGCCGATCTGGTGGGCCCGCGTGCATGCCGTTGTCGAGACGCACGACAGCGCGCAGAGCGAGGGACGGGAGAGGGTGGGCTCGATCGGATCGAGCCCACCCTCGTCGGCTCCCACGGTCGTGGGTGCGACGTTCCGTGCCCGTCAGTGACTCCGGGCGGGACCCCGCACGCCGGCTGTCACCGCTGGAGGGTCAGGAGGCCCGGGCGGTAGGGGAGGTTGTTGTAGTCGGGGTTCTGGTTGGGGTCACGACCCTGGTAGAGCAGCTGCAGGTTGCACGGGTCGATCGTCTTGGTCTGGTCGGGGTTGGACCGGACCAGGTCACCGTGGCTGATGTCGTTGGTCCACGTCGCGCCGCTGTTGGCCTTGCCCGCGAACGGGTTGCTCTCGGTGGCCGCCTGCGGTGTCCACGTGCCCGACAGGCTGGACGACGTGAACGAGCGGAAGTACCGCCCGCGCGAGCCCATCGCCTCGACGAGCATCAGGTACTGGTTCTGACCGGCGACCTTGTAGACCTCCACGCCCTCGAACAGGTTGGCCTGGGTGTCGCTCATGATCGTCGTGTAGTTCGAGCCGAAGCTGCCCGGGAAGTTCCCGATCGGCATGCTCGCCCGGTAGATGTTCCCGTTGTCGCCGGCGAAGAACAGGTACATGTTCTGCCCGTCGGCGATGAGCGTCTGGTCGATCGGACCGGTCCCGGAGTTGGAGATGCTCCCCGTGAACAGCGGCTGCGGCGACGACCACGAGTTCACGTTCGTCGGGTCCGTCGAGGTCCGGTAGATGAACGGCCACTGACCCCACTGGTACGCGAGCACCCAGATGTTCTTGGGCGCGAAGTAGAACAGCGTGGGAGCGACCGTGCCCGACGGGAGCGCGTTCTGGCTCGCGGAGGCCATGTCCGACCAGTTCGTGAACGGGCTGAACGCCATCGAGCCGTAGCTGCCGTTCTCGACCTTCGTCGCGTAGACGAGGTGCTGGCCGTTGTGGACGACGTTCGTGAAGTCCTTGAGCGACGTCCAGCCGGACCGCGGCTGGGCGAGGGGACCGGAGGAGGTCCACCGGTAGGTCGACGGCAGCGAGCACGTCGGGGTGCTGGTCGGCGTCGGGGTCGGGGTCGGCGTGGGGCTGGTGGTCGGCGTGGGGGTCGGCGTCGGGGTGGGGGCGACGCCCCCGTCGCACGCGGTCCCGTTCAGGCTGAAGCTCGTCGGCGACGGGTTGCTGCCGCTGTACGCGCCGTTGAACCCGAACTCGACCGTGCCGCCTGCGGGGATCTGCGGGTTGTAGCCGACGTTCTTGGCCGTGACCTGGTTGCCGCTCTGCGTGGCGGTCGTGCTCCACGCCTGAGTGATCGTCTGGTTGCCGGGGAACGCCCACGTGAGGGTCCAGCCGTTGACCGCCGAGCCGAGGTTGGTGATCTTGACGCTGGCGGTGAAGCCGGTGCTCCACGAGTTGGCGGTGTAGCTGACCGAGCAGCCGGTGCCGGGGTTCGACGTCGGGGTGGGTGTCGGCGTCTGCGTGGGTGTCTGCGTGGGCGTCGGCGTCTGCGTCTGCGTCGGCGTCGGGCTCGGCGTGGCCGAGTTCAGCGTGTCGAGGACCGCGGTGTAGGCGGCCTTCTTGTTGCCGGACCCGTCGAACAGCAGCGGTGTGCCGCCCGAGCGCCAGGAGTCGGTGTCGCGCACGCCCCAGACGGTGATGCCGGTGCAGCGCGAGACGTTGAGGCAGGCCTGCACGACCCGCTGGT
>NZ_BHYL01000305.1 GCF_003851725.1 Cellulomonas algicola
GCGGGGCGGCGGGCGGCTGCGCCCCCGCGGCCGGACGCGGCGCGTTGGTCGGGTCGAGCGTCGTGTCGCGGCTCGACCGGCGGGACCGCGCGGGCTGCTCGTCGGCCGGCTGCGACCAGGACGGCACGCCGGAGCCACCCGTCGTCTGCTCGCGCATGGCGCGACGGGACGACTGCCCCTGGGCGGCCTCCTGCTCGGCGGCGGCGCGCTCGAGCTCGCGGCGACGCCGCCGCTCTCCCGGTTCACTCATGACTGACCTCGATACAACCTGTGCTTCGCGATGTACTGGACCACCCCGTCGGGGACGAGGTACCAGACCGGCTGGCCGGCGCGTGCCCGCGCGCGGACGTCGGTCGAGGAGATCGCCAGGGCGGGGATCTCCTGGATGCTCACACGGTCGGCGGGCAGGCCGTCGACCGACAACGTGTGACCCGGACGGGTCACCGCCACGAAGTGCGCCATGGCGAACAGCTCCTCGGCATCCTTCCACGTGAGGATCTGCTCGATCGCGTCGGCACCCGTGATGAAGAAGAGGTCGGCGTCCGGGCGCAGCGTCTTGAGGTCACGGAGCGTGTCGACCGTGTACGTCAGCCCGGGACGCTCGATGTCGACGCGGCTCACGGTGAACCGCGGGTTCGACGCGGTCGCGATGACGGTCATCAGGTAGCGGTGCTCCGCGACGGTGACGTCCTGCTCCTGCTTGAACGTCGGCTGGCCCGTGGGGACGAAGAAGACCTCGTCCAGGTCGAACCGGTCCGCGACCTCGCTCGCGGCGACGAGGTGCCCGTGGTGGACGGGGTCGAACGTGCCACCCATCACCCCCAGGCGGGGTCGCCGCTGCGTCATCGGACCGGTGCTCCCCGCCGCGCTCAGTGGCGGGTCCCGACGCTCCGGAACGCGAAGGTGAACAGCAGCATGGCGACGAGGCCGACGAACGCCCCGACCCCGAACACCACGGGCGAGAACGGCAGCTCGTTGGCGTGCTCGGCGGCTTCCTCGGCAGCGGCGATCAGTGCGCTGTGCACGGTGTTCCTCCTGTGGGGTTGTCGGGGAGCGACAAGTGTCGCACGACGCGCTGTGGCGTCAGGGCCGGACGTGCCCGTCGCCCTGCACGACCCACTTGGTGGTCGTGAGCTCGGCGAGGCCCATCGGGCCGCGGGCGTGCAGCTTCTGGGTGGAGATGCCGATCTCGGCGCCCAGGCCGAGCTGTCCGCCGTCGGTGAACCGCGTCGAGGCGTTGACCATGACGGCCGCGGAGTCGACCTCGGCGACGAACCGCTCGGACGCGGCCAGGTCGCGCGTGACGATCGCCTCGGTGTGCCCCGAGCTCCACGTGCGGATGTGGTCGAGCGCCTCGTCGAGGTCGTCGACGACGCGGACCGCGAGGTCGAGCGACAGGTACTCCTTCGCCCAGTCCTCGTCGGTCGCGGCGACGACGGACACCTCCTCCGGCGCGAGCCGCAGCGTCGTCTCGTCGCCGTGGATCGTCACGCCGGCGTCCGCGAGCGCCGCCAGCGCGACGGGCAGGAACTCGTCGGCCACGCCCTCGTGCACGAGCAGCGTCTCCGCGGCGTTGCAGACGCCGACGCGCTGGGTCTTGGCGTTGAGCAGGATCGGCAGCGCGACGGACAGGTCGGCGCTCTCGTCGACGTAGACGTGCACGTTGCCGACGCCGGTCTCGATCACGGGCACGGTGGACTCGCGCACGACGGTCGCGATGAGGTCCGCTCCCCCGCGCGGCACGAGCACGTCGACGAGCCCGCGCGCGTGCATGAGCGCGACGGCACCGGGACGACCCCACGCGTCGATGGACTGCACGAGGTCGCCGGGGAGGCGCTGCGCGACGAGCGCGTCGGACAGCACGCGGACGATGACCTCGTTGCTGTGGGCCGCCGCGGACCCGCCGCGCAGGATCACGGCGTTGCCGGACTTCAGCGCGAGGCCGGCGGCGTCGACCGTCACGTTGGGCCGTGCCTCGTAGATCATGCCCACGACGCCCATCGGGACGCGCAGCTGGCGCAGCCGGAGGCCGTTCGGCAGCGTCGAGCCGCGCACGACCTCGCCGACCGGGTCGGGCAGGCCCGCGAGCTCGCGCAGCGCGTCGGCGATCGCCGCGACGCGCTCGTGCGTGAGGGCCAGGCGGTCGAGGAGCCCCGGGGAGATGCCGTCGGCGCGGCCCCGGTCCAGGTCGAGGGCGTTCGCGGCCACGATCTCGGCGGTGGCGGCGACCAGCGCGTCCGCGAGCGCGTGCAGCGCGGCGTCCTTGGTGGCACGGGTCGCGGTCGCGAGCGCACGGGACGCGACCTTGGCACGCTGCGCCACCTCGCGGACCTGCGCGGCGACGTCCGTCTCGGCGGCGTCGTGCAGGGGTGCCTCGAGCGATGCGGTCATCCCGTCAGGGTAGACCGCGGGCGCCCTCGTCGGTCCGGGGTTCCACGACCCGGCCGCCGGTCGCGGTGCCCTCCCCCACGGGCCCCACGTCGAGGCTGAACGCGAGCAGCGTCCCGCCGTCGACGACCCGCGTCTCGCGCTCGGGCACCCGCACGAACCCGAGGCGCTCGTAGAGGCGGTGCGCGCCGGTCATCCGGGGTCCGGAGTTCATGACGACGCGCGACAGGCCGCGTGCGCGGGCCAGGTCGACGACGAACCGCGTGAGCAGCGTCCCGATGCCGCGCCCGCGGGCCGACGGGTCGACCGCGAGCAGCCGGAAGTCGAGCTCGCCGTCCTGCCCGAGCGGCGAGATGTGCCCGCCGGCGCGCGGCGTCGCGACGGTGCCGACCAGCCTGCCGGTCGCGAGGTCCTGCGCGACCCAGACCTCGTGCTCGCCCGCTCGGGCCGCGACGTCGGCCAGCGACGCCCGGTAGGTGTCGCTGATGTCGTAGTCGTGCGCGTAGGCGGCGACGGACAGGCGCGCGACCTCGTCGTGCTCGTGCGGCTCGACGAGGCGCACGACGATCCCGACCTGCCGCGTCCCGTCGACCCGGTCGGTGGTGGGTGCGCTCACGCCGGGTCCTGGTCGACGGCGATCTCGTCGACCGGCAGGCCGGCGTCCTTCCACGCGGGTGCGCCGCCCTCGACGTGCACGACGTTCGTGAAGCCGCGCGCACGCAGCTCCGCGGCGACGGGACCTGAGCCGCGGACGGACCCGCACACGACGACGATCGGTGTGTCGAGGGAGACGACGGGCGCGATGTGCGCCGCCGACGCCAGGTCGAAGTCGGTGTCGACGGCGTACCGGTCGACGACCGTCGCGCCGGGGATCGCCCCCGTGCGCGCGCGGCCGGCGTCGCTGCGGACGTCGACGAGGACCGCGCCGGCGGCCACGCGCTCGGCGGCGTCGGCGGGCGTGACGAGCGGCGCCAGGGCGCCGGCGTCCTCGAGCGAGAGGTCCTCGGCGGGGGCGGTGGGACTGGTCATGTCGTGCTCCTGGGTGTGGAAGTCAGCGGGACTGGATCGGCGGGACGGGATCGGCCCGCGAGGTTCGCACGGGTCAGCGCAGCGGGAAGCCGCGGGTCTCCAGGTGCTCGCGCAGCCGGTCGCGGCCGTTGAGCGCGTGCGGGCCGGACAGCCGGGCGAGCAGCCGCTCGACCCAGGAGTGCGCGAGACCCTCGTCGGCGTAGAACGCGCCGATGCGCCGCTCGTAGTCGTCGACCGCGTCGTGCGCGCGCTCGTCGTACGTCTCGTGGTGCAGCACCGCGGACTGCGGCAGCCGCGGCTTGACGCGTGAGCCCTCGGCCGGGTCCGGGTGACCCACGACGAGCCCGAACGCCGGGAAGGCGTGCGCGGGGAGCCGGAGCAGCGCGGACACCTCGGCCGGGTGGTTGCGCAGCGCGCCGATGTAGACCGTGCCGAGGCCCAGCGACTCCGCCGCGAGCGTCGCGTTCTGGGCGGCGAGCGCCGCGTCGACGAACCCGACGACCGCCGTCTCGAGGTACTCGGCGCCCGCGGTCGGTGCCTCGTGCCTCGCCGCGACCGCGTGGGCGCGCGCGAGGTCGACCAGCCACACGAGCAGGACCGGCGCCTGCACGACGTGCGCCTGTCCGCCGGCGAGCTCCGCGAGGCGGGCGCGGGCGGCGGCGTCGCGGACGGCGACGACGCTCCAGAGCTGGAGGTTCGAGCTGGTCGCGGCGGACTGCGCGGCGGCGACCAGGGTCGTGAGCGTCGCGTCGTCGACCGCGTCGGGCAGGTAGCGCCGGACGGAGCGGTGCGCGAGCTGCTGCTCGACGACCGGCGTGCTCACGACGGCGTCGGGGGCGGCGCCGCCGTAGCGCTGCGTGGCGAGGCGGGTCGTGTCCTGGACGTCGACGGACATGCGGGGCTCCGGTTCGTTCGCACGTTGCCCGCCGGGACGACGGGCCGGGTCGCGCCCGGGAGCACCCCGCGTGCCGGGGTTGCTGCCCCGCCTGCCGGGCCAGACGGCGGGGCTCGTGACCTGCGCGGAAGGGTCGGCCCACGCCGCGGCACTGTCAACGCCCCCTCGGCGACGTCTCACATCGCGGGAGCACCAGTCCGTCCGTTGGATCGGCCGACGCGCCGCCGCACCATGACGCCCTCGCGAGAGGGGGACGGCATGACCGCACGACGGCAGATGGTGCTCGGCGCCTACCACACGGTCGCCGGGCAGCACGGCGGCGCGTGGCGCGTCAGCACGCAGGCGACCGACACGGAGTCGCTGGCCCAGCACCGGGCGGCGGCGCTCACCGCGCAGGACGCGCTGCTGCACTTCCTGCTCGTCACGGACGTGCTCGGCGAGCAGGGCGACCCGGTCTCCCCCGGCTTCCATCCCCGGCTCGAGCCCGCGGTGCTGCTCGCCGCCCTCGCGGCCGCGACCGAGCACATCGGTCTCGTCGGCTCCTTCTCGACGACCTTCAGCGACCCCGTGCAGCTAGCGCGCCAGCTCTCGAGCCTCGACCACGTGTCGGGCGGTCGGGCGGGCTGGAACGTCGTCACGTCGTTCCGCCGCGAGGCCGCGACGGCGCTCGGCGCGGACCGGCTCCCCGACCACGCCGAGCGGTACGCGAAGGCCGCCGACGCGGTGCGGGCCGCGGTCGCGCTCTGGGACGCGTGGCAGCCCGACGCGGTGGTCCGCGACCGGCGCACCGGACGCTACGTCGACCCGTCCCGGGTCCGCCGGGTCGAGCACGTCTCGGCCCACCACGCGGTGCGCGGGGTGCTGCCCGCGTCGCGCTCGCCGCAGGGCCGGCCGGTCCTCTTCCAGGGTGGGTCGTCCGAGGCCGGGCTCGCCCTCGCGGCCCGGTACGCGGACGTCGTGCTCACGGCCCAGGACCACCTGGGTGACGCGGTCGCGTTCGCGCACGAGGTGCGGGCGCGCGCCGCCGACCGCGGCCGCGAGCGCGTCCTGGTGCTGCCCGGCGTCGTCACGGTCGTGGCCGACACGCGCCGCCAGGCGCAGGACGTGCACGACCGCCTCACGGCCGCGATCGACGACGACCACGCGCGCGCCCGGCTGTCGGCGATCCTCGGCTGGGACACGTCGCACCTGCCGCCCGACGCACCGCTCGACCTCGCGCCTGCCGTCACCGACGGGCACCGCAGCCGCGCACGGCTGCTGCACGCGCGCGCCGAGCGGGACCGGCTCACCGTCGCCGAGCTCGCACGCGTGGCCGCGGCGACCCGCGGCCACCGTCTGGTCGTCGGTACCGCGCAGGACGTCGCCGACGAGCTGCTCGCGTGGTTCGACGCCGGCGCCGCGGACGGCTTCCTCGTCGGGCCCGCCGTCATGCCGTCGGGCCTGCGCCGGTTCGCGCGCGACGTGGTGCCGATCCTGCAGCGGGCGGGCGCGTTCCGGACCGCGCGGACCCCCGGCACGCTGCGCGAGCAGCTCGGCCTCCCGCCGGTGCGCGCCGGTGGCTGAGACGACCGCGTCCACCCGTTGACTCCCCTGCGAGCCGTGCCTAGCGTCCGCGGCCCGTCAGGAGTCCCGCCGTCTGGCTCGGCAGGCGGGACGGCAGCCCGCGGCACGCGTGGGGTGCTGCCGAGCACGCCGTGCGGCCCCGGCCGTGCGACGTCGAACCACGGAAGGTCCGGTCCGTCATGACCACCACCGTCACCACCGCCCCGGCGGCCACCGAGGCGCCCACCGCGCCTGCGTCCCTCTCCGCCCTCGCACGCGCCCTGAGCGCCCCGAAGGGCTTCGGCGACGCGAGCCTGCGCCGGCGCCGACCCGGCGACATCGAGCTGCTCGGCGGGATCCCCGACGACACCGCGCTCCCGGTCGAGGCGCTGCTCGCGTCCGCCGAGCGCGTCCTGCGCGGCGCACGCTCGGGCCCGGCCGCGTTCCAGTACTCGCAGTCCGCGGGCCTCGACGACCTCCGCGGCTGGATCGCGGCGCGCGAGGGCGTCGACCCGGCGCGGGTGATCGTGACGAACGGCGGGTTCCACGGCCTGTCGCTCGCGGTGCTCACGCTCGTCGAGCGCGGCGACGCGGTCGCGGTCGACAACCCGATCTTCCCGCTGTTCCTGCGCGCCCTGGAGCTCTCCGACGGCCGCCCCGTGCCCGTCCGCGTCGGGCCGGACGGCCTCGACGTCGACGACCTGGAGCGGCAGCTGCGCGCGGGTGCGCGACCCGTCGCGGTCTACACCGTGCCGGACTTCCACAACCCGTCGCAGGGGACGCTGCCGACCGACCAGCGCGTGCGGCTCGTCGACCTCGCCGAGCGGTACGGCTTCGTCGTGCTGGCCGACAACCCGTACCGCGAGCTGCGGTTCCGTGGCGCCGACGAGGACTCGACGATCCTGTCGACGTCCGACCGGGTGGTGCACGTCAACACGTTCTCGAAGACGCTCGGCCCGGGCCTGCGGCTCGGCTGGGTCGTCGCGTCCGAGGAGCTCGCGAGCGCGTTCGTGACGCTGCGCAACCGGCAGGACTCGCACACCTCCACGCTCGAGCAGCAGATCGTGGTCGACCTGCTCACGCACGACCCGGCCTGGTTCGACACCACGCTCGCGCGGGCCCGCGACCTGTACCGCGAGCGCGCCGACGTGCTCGTGGACGCGCTGCACGAGCGCCTCCCCGGGATCGTCGAGACGCGCCGCCCGGACGGCGGCTTCTTCCTGTGGCCGCGGCTGACCGACGCGTCGATCGACCCCGTCCGCCTGCACGCCGAGTCCGCCGAGCGCGGTGCCACGTACCAGCAGGGCGAGTTCTTCGCGTCGGGCGGCCGCCGCGAGTTCGCCGACCACCTGCGGCTCGCCTACGGCAACCACACGACCGACACCCTGCTCGCGTTCGTCGACCGCCTCGGCGCGGCCGTCGACGCGGTACGCGCCTCCCACCCCGCCTGAGAACTGGAGCACCACCCGCGATGACCCTGCACCTCGCCCTCGCGGTCGACGGTCC
>NZ_BHYL01000306.1 GCF_003851725.1 Cellulomonas algicola
GCGACGCCCGGTCCGTCGGTGGCGACGGCTCGACGGGTCGCCGCGACGCTCGGTGCCGCGCACGCGACGGTCGCGCAGGCGCAGGCCGAGTGGCAGCAGGCGCAGGACGCCGCGGCGGCGCGCGCGGCCCGCCCGACAACCCCGAGCAGCGACGGGAACGGGAGCAGCGGCGGCGCGGCGACGGGGACGCCGCCGTCGTGCCGGACGACGTACAACGGCCCGCCGTTCTACACGTCGCCCGCGACCGACGGCGGCGACGGGTCCAACGGGAAGCTGCCGCCGTCGGCGCTCACGGCCGTGTCGTGGGACGTCGACCCGCGCGGCACGCCGTACTACCTGCGCAACGACGCGACCGCCGCGCTCGAGCGGCTCAACGTGGCGTTCCGGGCGCGGTTCGGGCACGACCTCGACCTGGACCTCACCTACCGCGACTACGCGACGCAGGTCGCGATGCGCGAGGCGCTCGGGACGATCGCGGCGGTGCCGGGCACGTCGTCGCACGGGACCGGGCTCGCGATGGACGTCCCCGAGCTGCCGTGCGAGTACGGCTGGGGCACGCCGCAGCGCGAGTGGCTGGTCGCGAACGGGCCGTCGTACGGGTGGGTCGTGCCGTCGTGGGCGCGGCAGAACGGCTCGAACCCCGAGTACTGGCACTTCGAGTACCGCGGCTGATCCGGCGGGGCCGTCAGGCGGCCCGCCGAGACCCGCGGCCCGCTGGCGCGGGGGCTGAGCGGGCGTCCGCGACTCACCGGCAGCGACCGACGGCCACCGGCGACGCGGCGGGTCAGACCTCGTGCCGGTCGGCGGGCGGGCGGACGGCGTCGGCCGACGACGGGACCGTGAACCACGACACCGCGCCGCCCACCGCGAGCAGCCCGGCGCACACGAGCATCGCGACGCGGTGCGCGTCGGCGAGCGTGCCGGGGTCGGTGAGCCCGGCGCTGCCGACGCCCGCGACGAGCGGCAGGACCGCGATCCCGAGGAGCCCGGCGACGCGCGCGACCGCGTTGTTGACGCCCGACGCCACGCCCGCGAGGTGGTCCGGCGCGGACGCCAGCGCGGTCGTGGTGAGCGGCGCGACGACCGCCGCGAGCCCGAGCCCGAACAGCAGGACGCCCGGGAGGACGTCCGTCAGGTACGGGGCGGACGGGCCGATCCCGGCGAGCAGCACGGTCGCGCCGGCGCACACGAGCGGACCGACGGTCATCGGCAGGCGCGGACCGAGCCGCACGCCGAGCGCACCGGACGTCGACGACAGCAGCAGGAGAAGCAGCGTGACGGGGACCGGTGCGAGGCCCGCGGCGAGCGGCGAGTAGCCCGACACCACCTGGAGCGTGACGACGAGGAAGAAGAAGACGCCCGACAGCGCCGCGTACACGACCAGCGTCGCCGCGTTGGTGCCCGCGAACGGGCGCCAGCGGAACAGTCGCGGTGGCACGAGCGGCGCCGCCGCGCGCGACTCGACGAGCACGAACGCGACGAGTGCGAGCACGCCTGCAGCGAGCACCGCCGCGACCGTGGGCCGGAGGGCACCGTCCTCCGTCCACGCCGTGAAGGCCCACGTGAGGGCCGCGAGGCCGAGGGCGGCGAGCGCGGTCCCGGCGACGTCGAGCCGGCGCACGGCTCCCGGGTCGAGCGTCTCGGGGACGGCCTTCAGCGCGACGACCACCACGACGGCCGCGATCGGCAGGTTGATGCCGAACACCCACCGCCACGACGTGACCTCGACGATCCAGCCGCCCAGGAACGGCGCGATCGCGCCCGCGATCCCGCCGAGCCCCGACCATGCGCCGATCGCCCGGCCGCGGTCCTCGCCCGCGAACGTCGACTGGATGATCGCGAGCGAGCCGGGGGTGAGCAGCGCGCCGCCGACGCCCTGCAGGGCGCGCGCCGCGACGAGCAGCCCGACGGTCGGCGCGAGCGCGCACGCGAGCGACGCGACCGCGAACCAGACCACCCCGACGAGGAACACGCGCCGTCGCCCGAACCGGTCGCCCAACGACCCGCCGAGCAGGAGGAACGCGGCGAGCGTCAGGGCGTAGCCGTTGACGGTCCACTGCAGGTCGGCGGTCGTCGCGTCGAGCTCGTCGGCGATGCGCGGCAGCGCGATCGTGACGACGGTCGCGTCGATGAACGCGATCGCGGACCCCAGCACGGTCGCGACGAGCACCCACCGTCCCCGCGCGGACCGGTACTCCACGACGGTCGAGGTCGGCGGTGCGGACGTGCCGGCGCGCGCCGCCGGCCCCGGCGCGTCCGCCGGCGGGTCGGCGCCCGCCGCGGGCCGGGCGGGCCCGGAGTCGTCAGCGGGGCCGGTC
>NZ_BHYL01000307.1 GCF_003851725.1 Cellulomonas algicola
CCCCGGCGGCTTCCCGCCCGGACAGCCACGACGCCCCGGTGACCCGACGGTCGCCGGGGCGTCGCGCTGCGCGGACATGGGCAGGGGGCTCCGGCCGTCTGACCTTCGGACTGGTGTCGGGCTCGCGCTGACAGGCGGGCCGAGCGGAGCGGGGCGCTCCCGAGGTGCAGGTGGTGCAGCGTCCGACCGGGCGCGCGTCCCAGACCCGGACCGAGGGTCAGGCTCGCGCGGCGTCGACCAGGGCCGCGGCGAGGTCGTCGGGGCGGCTGAACATCGGCCAGTGCCCGGTCGGCAGGTCGACGTACGTGACGTCGTAGCGGCCCATCTCGGTGTGCAGCGGCGGACCGCCGTCGACCATCGTCAGCAGCACCTCCGACGGCAGGCTCGTGCAGATCGCGGTCACGGGGACGGCGAACCGGCGTTCGTCGCTGACGTGCACCGCGGCGCGTGCGACGCCGGCGGGGTGCGGGAGCGCCCGCTCCCGGAGCCGCGCGAGCGCGGCGTCGTCGAGGCCCTCGAGGCTCGACCCGCCGTCCGCGAGCTCCTCCCACGACGGGAACGCCTGGCCCGCCGAGTCGGCGGGCAGGTCCGGGACGAGCGCGTTGCCGTCCTCGAGCGGACCGCTGTCGACGTAGACGGCACGGCGGACGCGGTCGGGCCGCCGGTCGACGACCTCCCCGACGACGGCGCCGCCGCCCGAGTGGCCGACGAGCACGACGTCGTCGCCGTCGTCGGCGATCCGGTCGACGAGCTCGACGACGGCCTGGACGTGGTCGGCGCGCGTCACGGCCGACGCGTCGTCGGACGGGTCGAGGCCCGGGAGCGTGACGGGGTGCGGGACGAGCCCGGCGGCGCGCAGCCCGGGCAAGACGTCGTCCCAGGCCCATCCGCCGAGCCAGGAACCGGGGACGAGGATCAGGTGCGTGGTGGTCATGGGACCAGCGTCCCGCGACGTCGGTGACAGCAGCATGTCACCTTCGTGTCACCATCATGGGAGGTCCGACGACGACCCCGGGAGCCCGCTCGTGAACCGCACCGACCGCCTGTACGCGATGGCCGAGGAGCTGCGCCGCGTCGGCCCGCGCGGCACCACGAGCGCGCGTCTGGCGCGGCTGTTCGAGGTCACGACGCGCACCGTCAAGCGCGACGTCAGCGCGCTCCAGCAGGCCGGCCTGCCGGTCGTCGCGCAGGCCGGAGCGGGCGGCGGCTACGTGCTCGTCGGCGCGACGCTGCCGCCCGTCGCCCTCACGCCCGCGCAGGCGGTGGCGCTCGCGCTCGCGGTCGACGCGCTGCCGCCCGGCAGCCCGTTCGGCGTCGACGCCCGGAC
>NZ_BHYL01000308.1 GCF_003851725.1 Cellulomonas algicola
CCCGCGGCCTCGAGCCGCAGCAGCGCGGTGCGCTCGTCGTGCACGGGCAGCCACAGGTTGATCCCGTCGCCGCCGTCGACGTGCACGTCGAGCGCCGCGAGCGCGGTCGTGAGCGCCCGGCGTCGCGCGAAGTAGACGCGGCGGGCGTGCGCGACCGCGTCGATCGCGGCGGGGTCGGTCAGCAGGTCGACGAGCACGTGCTGCAGCAGGCGGCTGGTCCAGCCGGGGCCGAGCATGCGGCGCGCGACGAGCGCGTCGAGCACGCGGGCAGGCCCGCCGACGGCCGCGAGGCGCAGGTCGGGGCCGTGCGACTTCGAGTACGAGCGGACGTGCACGGTCGCGTCGGGCAGCCAGGTGCCGAGCGAGACGTCGCGCGCGGAGGAGATCTGCCCGCAGTGGTCGTCCTCGATCACGGTCACGGCGGTGGCTGCGGGCACGCGTCGGACGACGGCGGCGAGCTCGCGGGCCCGGGTCGGGGTGAGCGAGACGCCCGTCGGGTTCTGCGCGCGCGGCTGCAGGACGACGACGCCCGCACCGGCCGCCAGCGCACGGGCCAGGGAGTCGGGGCGCATGCCGTTGCGGTCGAGCGCGACGGGCACGCGCTGGAGTCCGAGCTGGTCGAGCAGGTCGAACAGCGGCGGGAAGCCGGGGTCCTCGACGGCGACGCGGTCGCCGAACGACGCGACCTGCTCGAGCGTGCGGCTGATCGCGTCGACCGCGCCGTCGACGACGGTGAGCCGCTGCGGCACGAAGGGCCACGACTCGCGCAGGAGCGACTCGAGCTCGGGCACGAGCGGTGCCGACAGGTAGGTGCCGGCCTCGGCGGCCGGCGTCCGGGCCGCGACGCGCGCGAGCGCCGGGCCGAGCGGCGGGAGCAGGTCGGGATCGGGCGTGCCGGTCGACAGGTCGAGCCGGGCCGGTGCTCCCTCGGCCAGGTCGCGGTAGCGCGGGGGGAGCCAGGCCGCGGGCGGCGGGAGGACGAACGTGCCCGCGCGCCCGCGCGACGCGACGAGCCCGACGGTCGCGAGCGCCTGGAACGCACCGCTCACCGTCGCGGGGCTCACGCCCAGGTCGACGGCCAGCGCCCGCACGGTCGGCAGCCGGTCGCCGGGGACGAGCTCCCCGCCGTGCACGAGCCGCGCCACCGCGGCCGCGATGCCGCGCGGCGACCGGTCGTCGACGTGGGCGGCCAGGTCCATGGCCGCAGCATGCCCGGGGCCACGACGTCGACCCGGCGAAGCACGGGACGAACCGGACGCCGGTCGCAGGTGTTTACACGCGGCCCGCCGTTGTTCGCGCGGCGGAAACGGAGGGTAACGCCGCAGAAATGTTCAACGCCGACAGTCACATTCCAGGCGACGGGGCCCGGCCCGGCAGGCAGGTCCCGTCGCACGACGTGGGACCGCGGCACCGCGGCCGGGACCCGCCGCCGGCCGCCCGAGGACCGGAGGACCCCATGACCGTCGTACGCGTCGCATTCACCCAGGCCACCTGGACCGGCGACAAGGAGTCGATGATCGCGCTGCACGAGGCGTGGACGCGCGAGGCCGCGTCGGCCGGTGCGCAGGTGATCTGCTTCCAGGAGCTGTTCTACGGGCCGTACTTCGGCATCACGCAGGACACCGCCTACTACGACTACGCGGAGTCCGTCCCGGGCCCGACGACCGAGCGGTTCGCGGCGCTCGCGGCCGAGCTCGGCATCGTGATCGTGCTGCCGGTCTACGAGGAGGACCAGCCCGGCGTGCTCTACAACACGGCGGCGGTGATCGACGCGGACGGCACCTACCTCGGCAAGTACCGCAAGCACCACATCCCGCACCTGCCGAAGTTCTGGGAGAAGTTCTACTTCCGGCCCGGCAACCTCGGGTACCCCGTGTTCGAGACGGCCGTCGGGAAGATCGGCGTCAACATCTGCTACGACCGGCACTTCCCCGAGGGCTGGCGCGTGCTCGCGCTGAACGGCGCCGAGATCGTCTTCAACCCCAACGCCACCGCGCCGGGCATCTCGAACAAGCTGTGGGAGATCGAGCAGCCCGCGGCCGCGGTCGCGAACGGCTACTTCGTCGTCGCGAACAACCGCGTCGGGCTCGAGGACAACGAGTACGGCGACGAGGCGGTCGCGTTCTACGGCTCGTCGTACGCGGTCGGCCCCGACGGCAACTACGTCGGCGAGGTCGGGTCGAGCACCGAGGACCAGCTGTTGATCCGCGACCTCGACCTCGACCAGATCCGCCAGGTCCGCGAGCGCTGGCAGTTCTTCCGCGACCGCCGGCCCGACGCCTACGGCGCGATCGTCGCCCCCTGACCCGGCACCCAGCGGAGAGGACGTCCGAGTGAAGACCCTGATCACCGGCGGGACCGTCGTCAGCGCGACGGGCCGCACCCCGGCCGACGTGCTCGTCGACGGCGAGACCATCGCCGCGGTGCTCGCGCCCGGCTCGACGCTGCTCGGCTTCGACCTCGCGGCGCACGTCGACCGCGTGATCGACGCGACCGGCAAGTACGTCATCCCGGGCGGCGTCGACGCGCACACCCACATGGAGCTGCCGTTCGGCGGCACCGCGGCGTCGGACACGTTCGAGACCGGCACCCGCGCCGCGGCGTGGGGCGGCACGACGACGATCGTCGACTTCGCGGTGCAGCGCGCGGGGGAGCGCGTCATGGACGGGCTCGCCGCCTGGCACGACAAGGCGGCCGGGCAGTGCGCGGTCGACTACGCGTTCCACCAGATCGTCGGCGGCGTCGACGACGACAGCCTCAAGGCCATGGAGGGGCTCGTCGCCGAGGGCGTCACGAGCTACAAGCTCTTCATGGCGTACCCCGGCGTGTTCTACGCCGACGACGCGCAGATCGTCCGGGCCATGCAGAAGGCCGCCGACCTGGGGCTGCTCACGATGATGCACGCCGAGAACGGTCCCGCGATCGACGTCCTCGCGGCGCAGCTCGTCGAGCAGGGGAAGGCGGACCCGTACTTCCACGGGATCGCCCGCGCCTGGCAGCTCGAGGAGGAGGCGACGCACCGCGCGATCATGCTCGCCGACCTCACGAACGCGCCCCTCTACGTCGTGCACGTGAGCGCCAAGCAGGCCGTCCAGCAGCTCGCCTGGGCCCGCGACAACGGCAAGAACGTGTTCGGCGAGACGTGCCCGCAGTACCTCTACCTGTCGCTCGAGGAGCAGCTCGGCGCGCCGGGCTTCGAGGGCGCCAAGTGGGTGTGCTCGACGCCGCTGCGCTCGCGCGCCGAGGGGCACCAGGACCACATGTGGCAGGCGCTGCGCACCAACGACCTGCAGATGGTGTCGACCGACCACTGCCCGTTCTGCATGAAGGGCCAGAAGGAGCTCGGGCTCGCCGACTTCCGCGCGATCCCGAACGGCATCGGGTCCGTCGAGCACCGCATGGACCTCATGTACCAGGGCGTCGTGACCGGTCAGATCACCCTCGAGCGCTGGGTCGAGCTCACGTCGACGACACCCGCGCGGATGTTCGGGCTGTACGGCCGCAAGGGCGTCATCGCGCCCGGGGCCGACGCGGACGTCGTGGTCTACGACCCCGCGGGCCACACGTCCATCGGGGTCGGCGAGGGCCGGACGCACCACATGCACATGGACCACTCCGCGTGGGAGGGCTTCGAGGTCGACGGGCACGTCGACGTCGTCCTGTCCCGCGGGACGGTCGTCGTCGACGACGCCGGGTACCACGGCCGGGCCGGCCACGGGCGCTACCTCAGGCGCGACCTCTCGCAGTACCTCGTCTGACCTCCGTCCCCACCTCGTCTGACCCGCGTCCCCACGCCCCGGAAGGAGGACCGCCCGTGGACTTCGGTGTCGTCCTGCAGACCAACCCGCCCGCCTGGCGGACCGTCGAGCTCGCCCGCCAGGCCGAGACGCACGGCTTCGACTACGTGTGGACGTTCGACTCGCACCTGCTGTGGCAGGAGCCGTTCGTCGTGTACTCCGCGATCCTCGCCGCGACGCGCAAGGTGGTCGTCGGACCGATGGTGACCAACCCCGCGACGCGGGACTGGACCGTCACGGCCTCGCTGTTCGCGACGCTCAACGAGATGTTCGGCAACCGGACCGTGTGCGGCATCGGCCGCGGCGACTCCGCGGTCCGCACGCTCAACGGGCGGCCGTCGAACCTCGCGACGCTGCGAGAGTCGATCCACGTGATCCGCGAGCTCGCGAACGACCGTGCCGTCGAGGTCAACGGCCGGACCGTCCGGTTCCCGTGGGCCAAGGGCTCCGCGCTCGACGTGTGGGTCGCCGCCTACGGGCCGCTCGCGCTCAAGCTCACGGGCGAGGTCGGCGACGGGTTCATCCTCCAGCTCGCCGACCCCGACATCGCCGCCTGGACGATCAAGGTCGTCCGCGACGCCGCCGAGGCCGCCGGGCGCGATCCCGACGCGATCCAGTTCTGCGTCGCCGCCCCTGCGTACGTCGGCGACGGTGACTCCCCGGCCGCCCGCGCGCACATGCGCGAGCAGTGCCGCTGGTTCGGCGGCATGGTCGGCAACCACGTCGCCGACATCGTCGCCCGCTACGGCAGCGACAGCACCGTGCCGAAGGCCCTCACCGACTACATCAAGGCGCGCGAGGGCTACGACTACAACGAGCACGGCCGCGCCGGGAACTCGCACACGTCCTTCGTCCCCGACGAGATCGTCGAACGGTTCTGCCTGCTCGGCAGCCCGCGCGAGCACGTCGAGAAGCTCGAGGCGCTGCGCGACCTCGGCGTCACCCAGTTCGCCGCCTACCTCCAGCACGACAACAAGGAGGAGACCATGCGGCTCTACGGCGAGCGGGTCATCCCCGCGCTCGTCGACACCGTCGTGGCGACCGCATGACGACAGGCCGGCGCGCCGCCCGGTCGGCGCTCTGGGGGGCCGCGGCGCTCGTGCTGCTCGTGGTGCTGTGGGAGGTCGTCAAGGCCGTCGTCCCCGACACCGGGTGGCACGTCGGCGAGGCGAGCGTGCTCCCGCGGACCGACGACGTCGCGATGCCGCACGTGTGGGACGTCGTCGCGCGGATCAGCAAGCCCGAGACGTCCGCGACGGGCGCGCCGACCGTGCTCGTCGCGATGCTCCAGGCGTGCTGGTTCACCCTCCGCGTCGCCGCCGCCGGGTGGGTCCTGGGCGTCGTCGGCGGGGCGCTCGTGGCCGTCGTCATGCAGCGCTCGCGGCTCGCCGAGTCCGCGCTGCTGCCGTGGGTCGTGCTGTCGCAGACCGTGCCGCTCGTCGCGCTCGCGCCGCTCGTCGTCGGATGGGGCGGGCGCATCCACCTGGGCGCGCTCGAGTGGCAGAAGTGGATGTCGGTCGCGCTCATCGCGTCCTACCTCGCGTTCTTCCCCGTCGCGGTGGGGATGCTGCGCGGCCTGCAGTCGCCCACGACGGCGCAGGTCGAGCTGTTCCGGGCGCAGGCCGCGTCGTGGGGGCGGACCCTCGTCTCCCTGCGGCTGCCCGCGTCCGTCCCGTACCTGCTGCCCGCGCTGCGGCTCGCCGCGGCCACCGCCGTCGTCGGCGCGATCGTCGCCGAGGTGTCCACCGGCACCAAGGGCGGCATCGGGCGCCTCGTCATCGCCTACGCCCAGGCCGCGAGCGGCGACCCCGCCAAGCCGTGGGCGGCCATCCTCGTCGCCGCGGTGCTCGGCCTCGTCGCCGCCGGACTCGTCACCCTGCTCGGGCTCGGCCTGGGCCGCTACCGCCACGCGGAGGTCTCATGAGCGACGTCACCACCGCCACCGAGGCGACGGGCACCCCGCCCGACGCCGCGCCCGGCGCCACGTCCCTACCGGTCGCACCCGCCGGTCCCGCCACCGCCGTCGACGTGCGCGGCGTCTCCAAGGTGTTCGCCACGCGCGCCGGCACCGTCACCGCGCTCGACGACATCCACCTGAGCGTCGCCGCGGGCGAGTTCGTCTCGCTCATCGGCCCGTCGGGGTGCGGCAAGTCGACGCTGCTGCGGCTCGTCGCCGACCTGGACCAGCCGACGTCGGGGGAGATCGCGGTGTTCGGCCGTCCACCTCGGGTCGCTCGGGAGGCCCAGGACTACGGGATCGCGTTCCAGCAGGCCGGGCTCCTGCCGTGGCGGAGCGTCGCCGCCAACGTCGAGCTGCCGCTCGAGCTGCACGGCGTCGGCCGTCGGGAGCGCGCCGCGCGTGCCGCCGAGCTGCTCGCGCTCGTCGGGCTCACCGAGTTCGCCGGCCACTTCCCGCACCAGCTCTCGGGCGGCATGCAGCAGCGCGTCGCGATCGCCCGGTCGCTCGCGGAGAGCCCGAGCCTGCTCCTCATGGACGAGCCGTTCGGCGCGCTCGACGAGATGACGCGCGAACGCATGCAGACCGAGCTCGTGCGGCTGTGCGCCGAGTCCGGGGCGGCCGTCGTGTTCGTCACGCACTCGATCCCCGAGGCCGTGTTCCTGTCCCAGCGCGTCGTCGTCATGTCGCCGCGGCCGGGTCGGATCGCCCAGGTCGTGCCCGTCGACCTCGCGCGCGCCGACGAGCGCACCGACGACCTGCGGGAGGACGCGGCGTTCTTCGCGGCGGTCACCGCGGTCCGGGAGGCGCTGCACGGCGGTCACGGTGCGGACGTCCCGACGCGCGGGGTGGACGTCCGGTGAGCGCCGCCCGGGTCAGCCGGTGGGTCGCACCCGTCCTGGTCGGCGTGCTCGCGCTCGTCACGTGGCAGGTCGTCGTCGTCGCCGCCGACCTGCCGCCGTACCTGCTGCCCAGCCCGACCGCGATCGTCGAGCAGCTGCGCCAGGTCGTGCCGCTCGTGTGGTCGGCGGCGCTCGCGACGGGGGCGAACGTGCTGGTCGGGCTCGTGGCCGGTGCCGTCACGGCGGTGCTCGCCGCGGTCGTCGCCGCGCGCAGCCGCATCGTCGACGGCCTCATGTCGCCGACGGCCGCCGCGCTGTCGGTCATGCCGATCGTCGCGCTCGCCCCCGCGCTCAACACGCTGTTCGGCACGACGTCGACGACCCCGCGCCGGCTCGTCGTGGCCGTCGTGGTCTTCGCCCCGGTGTTCGTCAACACGCTGCGCGGGCTGCGGCAGGTGCAGCCCGTGCACCGCGACCTCATGCGGGCCTACGCGGCGTCGCCGTGGCAGGTCACGCGCACGGTGACTGTGCCGGGCGCGCTGCCGTACCTGTTCACCGGGCTGCGGATCGCGTCGTCGACGGGTGTCATCGCGGCCGTCGTCGCCGAGTACTTCGGCGGGCTGCAGAACGGGCTCGGGTCGCGCATCACCGCCGCCGCCGCGAACAGCGCGTACGCGCGGGCGTGGGCGTTCGTGCTCGGCGCGATCCTGCTGGGCCTCGTCCTCTACCTCGCGACGGCCGCGCTCGAACGTGCCGTCGCCCGCCGGAACGGCGCGGTCCCCGACGGGACCTGACGCCGCCCACCCGTCCCGCCTGCCGACGACGCCAGGTGCGGTCGACCGCGACTCGCCCCCTCCGGCGAGCGCGCCCCGCCAGTGCCGCCCCCCAGGAAGGACCCGAGATGACCCCCACCAGGCGTTCCGCGTGGACCGCGACGGCCGTCGGCGTCGCCACCGCGCTCGTGCTGTCGGCGTGCAGCAACGGCAGCGGCGACCCCGAGCCCGAGGCGTCGGGCGACTCCGACGGGCTCACCCCCGTCACGCTCCAGCTGCAGTGGTTCACCCAGGCCCAGTTCGCCGGCTACATCGCCGCCGTCGAGCAGGGCTTCTACGAGGACGAGGGCCTCGACGTCGAGATCGTCGAGGGCGGCGTCGACATCGTCCCGCAGTCGGTGCTCGCCGACGGGTCGGTCGACTACGCGATCGCGTGGGTGCCGAAGGCGCTCGCGTCGCGCGAGCAGGGCGCAGGCATCACCGACGTCGCGCAGATCTTCCAGCGGTCCGGCACGCTCCAGGTCGCGTTCGCCGACTCGGGCATCTCTTCGGCCGCCGACCTCACGGGCAAGAAGGTCGGCAACTGGGGCTTCGGCAACGAGTTCGAGCTCTTCGCCGGCATGACGGAGGCGGGCCTCGACCCCGCGACCGACGTGACCCTCGTGCAGCAGCAGTTCGACATGAACGCGCTGCTGTCCGGCGAGATCGACGCCGCCCAGGCCATGACGTACAACGAGTACGCCCAGGTGCTCGAGGCCGTGAACCCCGCGACCGGCGAGCTCTACCAGCCCGAGGACTTCACGGTCGTCGACTGGAACGACGAGGGCACCGCGATGCTCCAGGACGCGATCTGGGCGAACTCCGAGCGCCTCGCGTCCGACGCGGAGTACGAGGAGACGACGGTTAAGTTCCTCAAGGCGAGCCTCGAGGGCTGGATCTGGGTCCGCGACAACCCGGAGGAGGCGCGTGACCTCGTCGTGGCCGCGGGCTCGCAGCTCGGCGCGAGCCACCAGCTGTGGCAGGTCAACGAGGTCAACAAGCTCGTCTGGCCGTCGCCGGGCGGCATCGGGATCATCGACGAGTCGGCCTGGGAGCGGACCGTCGACATCGCTCTGAACACCAAGAACGACCAGGGCGCGACGGTCATCACGGCCGAGCCGAGCGCCGACGCCTACACCAACGAGTACGTCGACAAGGCGCTCGAGGAGCTGCGCGCCGAGGGCGTCGACGTCGACGGCGCCGACTTCCAGGCCGCCGAGGTGACGCTCGAGCCGGGCGGCAACTGACCCACACCCGTGGGGGGCGGGGGG
>NZ_BHYL01000309.1 GCF_003851725.1 Cellulomonas algicola
GTCCGGTGCCGCACCCGCCGGCCCACCCCGCGGCCGCTCCCGCCACCCCCGCACCGGCCCCGGTCGCCGCCCCCGACGACAGCGCCGAGGCCGCGCACGCCGCGACGTTCGGCTCGGTCGACGCGGACGGCACGGTGTCGGTCCGCGAGGCCGCGGGCGAGCGCGTGGTCGGGCAGTTCCCGGGCGCGTCCAGCGAGGAGGCGCTCGCGCTCTACGTGCGCCGCTACCTGGACCTCCAGGCGAAGGTCACGCTGTTCGAGGCGCGGCTCCAGGCGACCGACCTGTCGGTCAAGGAGATCGACCAGACGCTCACGCGGCTCACGGAGGAGCTCAAGGAGCCGGCGGCTGTCGGTGACCTGGACGGGCTGCGCGAGCGCCTGGAGTCGCTGCGCGGCGTCGCCGCCGAACGTCGGGCCGCGGCGGACGCCGAGCGGCAGGCGGCACGGCAGGCGGCGCTCGAGGCCCGCACGGCGATCGTCGAGCAGGCGGAGAAGATCGCCGGCACGGATCCGGCGCGGATCCAGTGGCGCCCGGCCGGCGAGCAGCTGCGCACGCTGCTCGAGGAGTGGAAGACCGCGC
The DNA here is from genome assembly GCF_003851725.1 of Cellulomonas algicola. Lineage (GTDB taxonomy): Bacteria > Actinomycetota > Actinomycetes > Actinomycetales > Cellulomonadaceae > Cellulomonas > Cellulomonas algicola. The sequence continues at coordinate 580 of NZ_BHYL01000309.1, forward strand.
AGCGCAGCGGCCCGCGCCTCGACCGTCCGACGGAGGAGTCGCTCTGGAAGCGGTTCAGCCACGCGCGCACGACGTTCGACCGTGAGCGCCGGCACTTCTTCGCCGAGCTCGAGGCGCGCAACGCGGGTGCGAAGGCTGCGAAGGAGCAGCTCGTCGCCGAGGCGGAGAAGCTCCAGGACAGCACCGACTGGGGGCCGACGGCGGGCGCGTTCCGCGACCTCATGACGCGCTGGAAGGCCGCGGGTCGCGCGAGCCGGGCGGACGACGACGCCCTGTGGGCCCGGTTCCGGGCCGCGCAGGACGCGTTCTTCGCGGCCCGCGACGCGCACTCGGCGGCGACGGACACGGAGTTCCGCGCGAACCTCGACGTCAAGGAGGCGCTGCTGGTCGAGGCCGAGGCGCTGCTGCCGGTGCGCGACCTCAACGCCGCCAAGCAGGCCATCCGCTCGATCCAGGACCGCTGGGAGACCGCGGGCAAGGTCCCGCGTGCCGACATCCAGCGGGTCGAGGGCCGGCTGCGCGCGGTCGAGTCGGCGATCCGTGACGCGGAGCAGACGCAGTGGCGCCGCACCAACCCGGAGACCCGCGCTCGTGCCGAGGGTGCGGCGGCGCAGCTCGAGCAGGCGATCGCGGGTCTCGAGGCCGACCTCGAGCGCGCGAAGTCGGCGGGCGACGCGCGCCGGATCGCGGACGCGCAGGCCGCGCTCGACGCACGCCGGTCGTGGCTCGAGCAGGTCCAGCGGGCCGCGGAGGACGCGCGCGGCTGATCCGCCGCGACACACCGTCGTCCACAGCCGGAGCCGGGCCGCCCCACGGGGTGGCCCGGCTCCGTCATGCTGGCGCGCGTGACGACCCTCGAGGACCTCCGCCCGCGGCCGCGCGCGCTGCCGACCGTCGTCCGGCGCGGCGACGTGGGCGCGGCCACCTGGTTCGCGCTGGTCCGCGACGGAGTTGTGCGCCCCGTCTGGGGGGACGTCGCGGTCGTCGCCGACCTGCCGCCCTCCCCCGCGCTCCGGGGCGCGTCGCTGGTCGACGAGATGCCGCACGGCGGTGTGGTGGGGCGCGGGAGCGCGGCGTGGGTGCACACGGGCGGTGCTCCGCCGCCCAAGGTCGACGTCCTCGTCGCCAGCGGTCGTCGCCGTGCCTCGCCCAGCGCGCGGCGGACGTCGGCGGAGGCGACGCTCACGCCGTCCGACGTCGAGCTCGTCGGCGGGCTGCGCGTGACCACGGTGCAGCGCACGGGCACCGACGTCGCCCGGTTCGTCGCTCCGGCCCGCGCCCGTCGACTGCTCGTCGACCTCGTCGCCGCGGGCTTCGACCCGCACGCCGCGCTGCGGGAGCTCGACACGCTGCGCGGACGGCGCGGCGTGCGCCAGGCACGCGCGCTGCTGCACAGCCTCGACGACGCGTCAGGCGCGGATGACGGGCTCCTCGGCGGCCTTCGACCCGGTGATGCGGTACACGTCGAACACGCCCTCGACCTTGCGGACGGCGGCGAGCACGGACGCGAGGTGCGACGGCTCGGCCATCTCGAACACGAACCGCGACAGCGCGACCCGGTCGCGTGACGTCGACACGGACGCCGACAGGATGTTGACGTGGTGGTCCGACAGGACGCGCGTGACGTCGGACAGCAGCCGGCTGCGGTCGAGCGCCTCGACCTGGATCTGCACGAGGAACAGCGTCGAGCTGGTGTGGCTCCACTCGACGTCGACGAGGCGCTCGGGCTGCGACCGCAGGGCGTCGACGTTCACGCAGTCGGACCGGTGCACGCTGACCCCGGCGCCGCGCGTGACGAAGCCGACGATGTCGTCGCCCGGGACGGGTGTGCAGCACTTGGCGAGCTTGACCCAGATGTCGTCGACGCCCTTGACGACCACGCCGACGTCGCCCGTGCGCACGCGGCGCGCGGTCGGCCCGGGACGGGCGGTCTCGGCGAGGTCCTCCTCGGCCGCGGGCTCGCCGCCGAGGGAGTGGACGAGCCGCTGGACGACGGTCGCCGCGGACACCTGGCCCTCGCCGATCGCCGCGTAGAGGGCGGACACGTCCTGGTAGCGCATCTCGTTCGCGAGGGCGACGAGCGACTCGTGGGAGAGCAGGCGCTGGATCGGCAGGTTCTGCTTGCGCATCGCCTTCGCGATGGCGTCCTTGCCGTGCTCGATCGCCTCCTCGCGGCGCTCCTTCGAGAACCACTGGCGGATCTTGTTGCGTGCACGGGGGCTCTTGACGAACCCGAGCCAGTCGCGCGATGGCCCGGCCGTCTCGGACTTGGACGTGAAGACGTCGACCACGTCGCCGTTCTCGAGCGCCGAGTCGAGCGGCACGAGCCGCCCGTTGACGCGTGCGCCCATCGTCCGGTGGCCGACCTCGGTGTGCACCGCGTACGCGAAGTCGACGGGCGTCGAGCCGGACGGCAGCGCGATCACGTCGCCCTTGGGCGTGAAGACGTAGACCTCGGAGCCGGCGATCTCGAACCGCAGCGAGTCGAGGAACTCGGTCGGGTCGGCCGTTTCCTTCTGCCAGTCGACGAGCTGGCGCAGCCACACCATGTCGTTGCCGGCGGCGTCGGTCTGCCCGCCCGCGGCGTTCTTCGCCGTCTCCTTGTACTTCCAGTGCGCGGCGACGCCGTACTCGGCCCGGCGGTGCATGTCGTGCGTCCGGATCTGGATCTCGACGGGCTTGCCGCCGGGGCCGATCACGGTCGTGTGCAGCGACTGGTAGAGGTTGAACTTCGGCATCGCGATGTAGTCCTTGAACCGGCCGGGGACCGGGTTCCATCGCGCGTGCAGGGCGCCCAGCGCCGCGTAGCAGTCCCGCACCGTGTCGACCAGGACGCGCACGCCGACCAGGTCGTAGATGTCGGCGAAGTCGCGGCCCCGCACGATCATCTTCTGGTAGATCGAGTAGTAGTGCTTCGGCCGGCCCGTGACCGTGGCCTTGATCTTCGCGCTGCGCAGGTCGGCGCCGACCTGCTCGCGGACGACCGCCAGGTACTCCTCGCGGGCCGGGGCGCGCTCGGCGACCAGGTGCACGATCTCGTCGTAGAGCTTCGGGTAGAGCGTCGCGAACGACAGGTCCTCGAGCTCCCACTTGATCGTGTTCATGCCGAGGCGGTGGGCCAGCGGGGCGTAGATCTCGAGCGTCTCGCGGGCCTTCTTCTCGGCCGACGTCGAGGCGACGAACTTCCAGGTGCGCGCGTTGTGCAGCCGGTCGGCGAGCTTGATGACGAGCACGCGGATGTCACGCGACATCGCGACGACCATCTTGCGGACCGTCTCGGCCTGCGCCGCGTCGCCGTAGGTGACCTTGTCGAGCTTGGTGACACCGTCGACGAGCATCGCGACCTCGGGCCCGAACTCGCGTCGCAGCTGGTCGAGCGAGTACTCGGTGTCCTCGACGGTGTCGTGCAGCAGCGCGGCGGCGAGCGTCGACGGCGTCATGCCGAGCTCGGCGAGGATCGTCGCGACCGCGACGGGGTGCGTGATGTACGGGTCGCCGCTCTTGCGCAGCTGGCCGCGGTGCGCCTTCTCGGCGACGACGTACGCCTGCTCGACGACCGTCAGGTCGGCCTTCGGGTGGTTGGTCCGCGCCGCCTGGAGCACGGGCTCGAGCGCGGGGAACGCCGGGCCGGACCGCTGGCCGAACCGCTGCAGACGGGACCGGACGCGGCTCGACGCGCTCGCCCCGGAGTCGGTCGCGACCTCGGGGACCGCGGCCTCGGGCGCTCGGACGTCGTCGCTCATGCCACCCCTCCCGCGGTCGTCGCCCCCTGGGACGTCTCGGCGGCCAGTGGCGGGACGTCCGACCCGCGGGGACCGGATCGCAGCAGTCTACGTCCGCCCGCAGGCGCGCACCGACACGCGACCGCCCGCGTCACCGCGACGGACGAGGTCAGGGCACCTGCACGAGCGCGTCGACGGGGAGGTCGCCGAGCTTCGCGCGGCCGTCGAGTCCGAGCAGCTCGACGAGGAACGACAGCCCGACGACGTCGGCGCCGCACCGCCGGAGCAGCGCCACGGTCGCCGCCGCGGTGCCACCCGTGGCGAGCACGTCGTCGATCACCAGCACGCGCGCGCCCTCGGGCACCGTGAACGGGTGGATCTCGACCGACGCGTGCCCGTACTCGAGCTCGTAGTGCTCGACGGCGGTCGGCCCGGGGAGCTTGCCCGCCTTGCGCACGGGGAGCACGCCGGCGCCGAGCGCGGTCGCGACGGGCGCCGCGAGCAGGAACCCGCGGGCCTCCATGCCGGCGACCAGGTCCACGCCGTCCGGCGCGTCGGCGGCGATCGCGTCGACGACGCCCGCGAACGCGGGGCCGTCGGCCAGCAGCGGCGTGATGTCCCGGAACAGGACACCGGCCTTCGGGTAGTCCGGCACACGGCGCACGAGCTCGTCGACGCGCGCGAGCAGCGCCGCACGGCCCGCGGGGGCGCCCGAGAGCGCCCCCGCGGTCGATCCGTCGATGGAGGTCATCACCGGCGCCGCTTCGGCTGCGCGGCGACACCCTGGTGCGCGCCCGGACGGAGCTGGCCCGCCGAGTGGATGGTCGCGGCGGCCAGGGCCTCGGGGTCCTCGTCCTCCGACCCGCCCGTGCGCCGCTGCTCGCGCGCCGCGAGCACCTTGCGCGTGTGCTCGCGGATCGCGGGCTCGCGCTCGCGCAGCGAGACCTCGACCGGGGTCGCGAGGAAGATCGACGAGAACGTGCCGATCAGCATGCCGACGAAGAGCGCGAGCGCGATGTCGCGCAGCGTGCCCGCCCCGAGGACGAACGCGCCCACGAAGAGGATCGACGCGACCGGGAGCAGTGCGACGACGGACGTGTTGATCGACCGCACGAGCGTCTGGTTGACCGCGAGGTTCGCCTTCTCCGCGTAGGTGAAGCGGCTCTGGTCGAGCGTGTCGGCCGTGTTCTCGCGCACCTTGTCGAACACGACCACGGTGTCGTAGATCGAGTACCCGAGGATCGTGAGGAAGCCGATGACCGTCGCCGGCGTGACCTCCCAACCGACGCCCGCGTAGACGCCCGCCGTGATGATCAGGTCGTGGAACAGCGCGACGAGCGCGGCGATCGCCATCCGCCAGTTGCGGAAGTAGATCGTCATCACGATCGTCACGAACAGGAGGAAGACGAGGATGCCGGTGATCGCCTTGCGCGAGATGTCCGCGCCCCACGACGGGCCGATGAACGAGGTCGTCACCTGGTCCTTGGGGACGTCGTACGCCTCGGCGAGCGCGCCCTGCACCTCCTCGACGTCCGCGTTGCTCAGCTCGGCGGTCTGGATGCGCAGGCTCTTGCCGCTGACCGTCGTCACCTTCGGCGACTCGGCCGGCGCGATCTCCTGCACGGTGTCGATCGCCAGCTGCTGGTCGAGGTTCTGGACGTTCGAGACGACGAACTCCGACCCGCCGCGAAACTCGATGCCCGGGTTGAGGCCGGGCTTGATCAGCAGCACCGCCGAGATCGCGACGAGGATCGCCGAGATCGTGTACCAGACGCGACGGCGGCCGACGATGTCGTACGACCGGCGCCCCGTGTAGAGGTCGTTGCCCCACTGGGCGAATCCCTGGGCCATCAGTGCTCGCTCCCCTCGGTGCGCCCGGTCCGGGGCTCGTCCTGCGCGGCTGCGTCGGGCGTCGGTTCGGGCGCGTCGGGCGGCGGTGCCGACCCGTCGCCGGCGGCCGCGCGGGCCGCCGCGCGGCGCTCCGCGATCGTCGGGCCGGACGT
>NZ_BHYL01000310.1 GCF_003851725.1 Cellulomonas algicola
CGCGGCGACCGCGCGCGGCGGCGTCAGCGGGTGCTGAACGCCGCGTCGAACGCGGCGGCGGGCGGGTCGAACGCGTTGCGGCGGACGAACTCGAGCGCCTCGGGCGCACCGAGCAGCCGGTCCATGCCCGCGTCCTCCCACTCGACCGAGATCGGCCCGTCGTACCCGATGTGGTTGAGCGCCCGGAACGACGCCTCCCACGGCACGTCCCCGCGCCCGGTCGACACGAAGTCCCAGCCGCGCCGCGGGTCGGCCCACGCGAGGTGCGACGACAGGCGGCCGTTGCGGCCGTTGCCGAGCCGGAGCTTCACGTCCTTGCAGTCGACGTGGTAAATCCGGTCCCGGAACTCGAGGATGAAGTCGACCGGGTCGAGCTGCTGCCAGACGAAGTGGCTGGGGTCCCAGTTGAGGCCGAACGCCTCGCGGTGGCCGATGGCCTCGAGGGTGCGCACGGTCGTCCAGTAGTCGTACGCGATCTCGCTGGGGTGCACCTCGTGCGCGAACCGCACGCCGACCTCGTCGAACACGTCGAGGATCGGGTTCCAGCGGTCGGCGAAGTCCTGGTAGCCCGCGTCGACGGCCTCCTGCGAGACCGGCGGGAACATCGCGACGTACTTCCAGATCGACGAGCCCGTGAAGCCGACGACGGTCTCGACGCCGAGCTTCGCGGCGAACCGCGCGGTGTGCTGCATCTCCTCCGCGGCACGCTGCCGCACGCCCTCGGGGTCGCCGTCGCCCCACACGCGGTCGGACAGCATGTCGCGGTGCCGCTGGTCGATCGGGTCGTCGCAGACGGCCTGGCCCTTGAGGTGGTTCGAGATCGCCCAGACCTTGAGGCCGTGCCGGTCGAGGATCTCGCGGCGCGAGTCGACGTACGCGTCGTCGTCCCACCGCCACGGGTCCAGGTGGTCGCCCCAGCAGGCGATCTCGAGGCCGTCGTAGCCCCAGCCGGCGGCGAGGCGCGCGACCTCCTCGAACGGCAGGTCGGCCCACTGGCCGGTGAACAGCGTGATGGGTCGGGTCATCGTCAGGCCTCCGTCTCGGCCGGCGCGGGCGTCGGTGCGGGGATGTCGGTCCAGGTGCTGCGGTCGGCGGCGGAGCGCTCGACGGCGTCGAGCACGCGCTGCACCTGCAGGCCGTCGGCGAACGACGGCCGGGGCTGGCGGTGCGCGGCGACGTCGTTCACGAGGTCGACGGCCTGGTGCGTGAACGCGTGCTCGTACCCGAGCCCGTGGCCCGCGGGCCACCACGCGTCGACGTACGCGTGCTCGGGCTCGGTCACGACGATGCGCCGGAAACCGGCCTCCCAGGCGTCCTGGCGCGCGTCGAAGTAGTGCAGGACGTTCATGTCCTCGAAGTCGAACGCGAGCGACCCGGCGGAGCCGTTGACCTCGACACGGATCGCGTTCTTGCGGCCGTACGCGAACCGGGTCGCCTCGAACGTCGCGAGGCCGCCGCCGGACAGCCGCGCGAGGAAGACGGCGGCGTCGTCGACGGTGACCGGGCCGGTCGCGCCGCTCGCGTCACCGCTGCCCGACAGCCCGCTGAACTCGCCCGCGAGCGGGCGCTCCTTGACGAACGTCTCGAGCAGCGCGGACACCCCGGTGAGGTGCTCGCCCGTGATGAACTGCGCGAGGTCGACGACGTGCGCGCCGATGTCCCCGAGCGCCCCGGACCCGGCCTTCTGCTTGTCGAGGCGCCACGACAGCGGCGCCTGCGGGTCGGCGATCCAGTCCTGCAGGTACTGCGCGCGGACGTGCCGGATGGTCCCGATGCGCCCCTCGGCGACGAGCCGCTGCGCGAGCTGGATCGCGGGCACGCGGCGGTAGGTGAAGCCGACCATCGCGAGCGCCCCGGACGAGCGCGCGGCATCGGCGGCCCGGACCATCGCCTCGGCCTCCGCGACGGTGTTCGCCAGCGGCTTCTCGCACAGCACGTGCTTGCCGGCCTCGAGCGCGGTCACCGCGATCTCGGCGTGCGTGTCGCCGGGCGTGCACACGTCGACCAGGTCGACGTCGTCGCGCGCGACGAGCGCCTTCCAGTCGGTCTCGGTGTCGCGCCAGCCGAGCCGGTCGGCCGCGGCGCGCACGGCGTCCGCGTTCCGGCCCGCCACGACGGCGAGGTCGGGGTGCAGGGGGAGCTCGAAGAAGCGCGGGGCGTTGCGCCAGGCCTGCGAGTGCGCGACGCCCATGAAGGCGTAGCCCACCATGCCGATGCCGAGCCGCGGGAGCGTGCCGGGTGCGGACACGTGTCCTCCTTGGGTCGAGGGTGCGCCGGGCGGGCCTGCGGATCGCCCGCCCGGCGCGGGGTCGGTCAGGACTCGAAGGCCGTCGGCAGGTACTGGTCGACGTTGTCCTTCGTGACGACCGGCGCGAACAGCTGCACGGTGCGGGGCACCTCGACCTCGACGAGGTCGCTCATCGCCTTCTGCTGCACGAGCAGACGCGCGAGCTTGATGCCGTCGGCGGCCTGCGTCGAGGGGTAGATGACCGTCGCCTTCAGCACCGAGTTGTCGGCCTTGATCGCGTCCATGACGTTCTTCGAGCCGGCGCCGCCGACCATGAAGAACTCGTCGCGGCCCGCGTTCTCGATCGCCGCCATGACGCCGACGCCCTGGTCGTCGTCGTGGTTCCAGATCGCGTCGAGCTCGGGCGCCGCCTGCAGGAGGTTCGCCGCTGCGGCCTCGCCGCCCTGGACGGTGAAGTCGGCGGCGACCCGGTTGCTCACCTCGAGCCCGCAGTCGGCCAGCGCGTCGGAGAACCCGCGGCTGCGGTCCTGCGTGAGCGGCAGCGAGTCGATGCCGGCGATCTCCGCGACCTTCGCACCGGCCGTGCCGCCGAGCTGCTCGCAGATGTAGTGCCCGGCCGAGACGCCCATGCCGTAGTTGTCGCCGAGCACGGTCGTGCGGGCGGCGTTGGGGTCGTCGAACTCGCGGTCGACGTTGATGACGACGATGCCGGCCTCCATGGCCTGCGTCGCGACCTCGGTGAGCGCGGCACCGTCGAACGGCAGGAGCACGATCGCGTCGACGCCGTCGTTGATGAACTGCTCGATCTGGCTGATCTGCAGGTTGACGTCGTTCGTGGCCTCGGCCTGGACGAGCTCGACGTCGGAGTACTTGCCGGCCTCCGCGACGGCGGACTTGGTGATGGCACCCATCCAGCCGTGGTCGGCCGCAGGGGCCGAGAAGCCGATGGTGACCTTGTCGCCCGGCTCGTCGTTCTCGGTGCCGGGCACGACGGCGGCGCCCGTGCTGTCGCCGGACGTGTCCTGCGGGGTGTTGGACGTGCAGCCCACCACGAGGGCGAGGGCGGCGGCCGTGCCGGCGAGGGCGAGGGCGCGGCGGCGCAGGGGTGCGGACATGACGATCCTCCTTGATCGGGATGCTGCGGGGCTGTCGAAGGTGCAGGGGGACGAGGACAGCGGGGTCTAGGTGACGGAGCGGGACCGCTCGGCGATGCGCTGCTGCAGCATGACCGCGGCGACGATGATCACGCCCTTGGCGACCGCCTGGGCGGAGATGGACAGGTTGTTCTGCGTGAACACGTTGGTGAGCGTCGTGAAGATGAGGACGCCCAGGACGGTGCCGACGATCGTGCCGCGACCGCCCGCGAGGAGCGTGCCGCCGACGACGACCGCGGCGATCGCGTCGAGCTCGTAGTACAGGCCGTTGGTCGACGAGCCGGCCGTGGTGCGGCCGAGCATCATGACGCCGCCGATGCCGGCGGTCAGACCCGCGAGCGCGTACAGGTACATCGTGTGGCGCTTGACGTTGATGCCGGCCAGACGGGCGGCCTCGGGGTTCCCGCCGACGGCGACGGTGCGCCGGCCGAACGTCGTCCGGTTGAGCAGGACCCAGCCGACGACGGCGACGACCGCGAAGATCCACACGAGCATCGGGATGCCGAGCGGCTGCAGCCGGAACACGTCGGAGAACGCCGGCACGCGCACGACCCAGGTCTGCCGGTTGGCGATCATCTCCGCGAGACCGCGGGCGGCCACCATCATGGCGAGCGTCGCGATGAACGCGACGACCCTGCCGTACGCGATGAGGACGCCGTTGACGAGCCCCGCGCCGAGGCCCACCGCGAGCGCGGTGAACACCATGACGGACCAGTGGAAGCTGTTCGCCATCGCCTGCGTCGCGAGCGTCGACGCCCAGACGGACGACAGGCCGATGACGGAGCCGACCGACAGGTCGATGCCGCCGCCCGTGATGACGAAGGTCATGCCGATCGAGATGACCCCGAGCACCGCGGCGAGCCGCAGGATCGTCAGGAGGTTGTCGATGCTGGCGAAGCGCTCACCCGCGGTGAGGACGCCGACGAGGCACACCAGCACGAGCGCGATGACGAGGCCGAGGTTGCGGCCGGCGGCTCCTCGGAGCGGGTTGCGGAAGCGCCGGTCGACCGCGGTCGCGCCCCCGGTCTTCTCGATGCGGGCGGACTCGTCCGCCGCAGGCACCCGCGCGGAGGCGGAGGTTCCCTGCTCGCTCACGCGGCACTTCCTTCCATGACGAGGTCGAGCACGCGGTGCTCGTCGATCTCGGACGCGGGGCCGGTGTGCACGACCCGACCTTCGGACAGGACGAGGACGCGGTCGGACAGGCCGAGCACCTCCTCGATCTCGCTGGACACGACGACGACGGCGACGCCCTGGGCGGTGAGGTCGGCGACGATGCCGTAGATCTCGGCGCGCGCGCCGACGTCGACACCGCGCGTGGGCTCGTCGAGCAGCAGGACGCGGCAGCCGTGCACGAGCCAGCGGGCGAGCAGGACCTTCTGCTGGTTGCCGCCGGACAGCGTGCGCGCCGTGCGGTCGGGGTCGGCGGGCCGCAGGTCGAGCGCCTCGATCTGCTCGCGCGCCGCGCGCTTCTCGGTGGGCTCGTCGAGGAAGCTCCCGCGGGCCGTGCGGGCGAACGTGGAGAGCGTGATGTTGCGGTACACGGGCTCGTCGAGCAGGAGCCCCTGGCTCTTGCGCTCCTCGGGGCACAGGCCGATACCGGCGCGCACGGCCGCACCGACCGAGCCGGGGCGCAGGCGCGTGCCGTCGACGCTCACGGTGCCGGTCGTGGGCCGGCGCGCGCCGAACACGGTCTCGAGCACCTCGGAACGTCCCGACCCGACCAGCCCGGCCAGACCCACGACCTCGCCCGCACGGACGTCGAAGGACACGTCGTGGAACTCGCCGCGCACGGTGAGGCCGTCGACGGACAGCACGACGGGGGCGTCCGCGGGGACGGCGGGGCGGCGCGGGATCGCGTACTCGACGGTGCGCCCGGTCATGAGCCGGATGAGCTCGTCGGTAGGGGTGCTCGCGACGGGGAGGCCGGTGGCGACCGTGCGGCCGTCCTTGAGGACCGTGATCCGGTCGCCGATCTGGCGGATCTCCTCGAGGCGGTGGGAGATGTAGACGATGGCCACGCCCTGCGCGGTGAGCTCGCGCACGACGCGGAAGAGGTTGGCGACCTCCTCGCTGTCCAGCACCGCGGAGGGCTCGTCCATGACGATGACGCGTGCGTCGTGGGAGAGCGCGCGCGCCATGCTGACGATCTGCTTGCCCGCGGCGGGCAGCGACCCGACCTCGCGGTGCGGGGACACGTCGCCGTGGCCGAGGCGACGCAGGACCTCGCGGGTCCGCTGCGTGGCCGCGCGGCGCTGGGTGAAGCCGCCGCTCGCGAGCTCGTGGCCCAGGTAGACGTTCTCGGCGACGGAGAGGCCGTCGACGACGTCGAGCTCCTGGTACATGGTCGCGACGCCGAGGCGCAGGCCCGCGACGGGGTTCGCGATGGTGACGGGCGTGCCGTCGACGAGGATCTCCCCCTCGTCGGGCTGGTGCGCACCCGCGAGGACCTTGATGAGCGTCGACTTCCCGGCGCCGTTCTGGCCGAGGAGGCAGTGGACCTCGCCCGCACGGACGTCGAGGTCGACGCCGTCGAGGGCGCGCGCACCGGGGAACTGCTTGACGATGCCGCGCATCTGGAGGATGGGGCGGTCGGGCGAGGTGGCGCCCGGTCGGTCGGTCTGTCGGTCGTCGGTGACCATGCGGCGAACCTAGGGGCACTTTTGACGACGGTCAAGCAAAAGTTGCCGTGAGCGTGGCAGAGTTATGCGAACGTGATCGACGAAAGACGGGTGGTTCACTGTGCGCATGGACGAGCTGACCCGCCCTGCGCCACGGCCGACGGGGATCGGCGACATGTTCCAGCTCCTGCGCGACGGCCAGCCCCGCACCCGCTCCGACCTGGCCACTCTCACCGGACAGGCCCGCTCGACGATCGCCGCGCGCGTCGACGCGCTCCTCGGATCCGGGCTCGTCTCCCCCGCCGGCGAGGCCACGTCCACCGGCGGCCGCCCGCCCGCGACCTTCGCGTTCAACCCCGCCGCACGCGTCGTCCTCGCCGTCGACCTCGGCGCCACGCACGCCCGGCTCGCCGTCACCGACCTCGCCGGGACCGTGCTCGCGGAGCACGGCGAGGCCATCGCGATCGCCGACGGACCCGCACTCGTGCTCGACCGCGTCGCCGAGCTCGGCCTTCGGCTGCTCGCGACCGCCCGGCGCGACCCGGACGACCTCGTGAGCGTCGGCGTCGGGCTCCCCGGACCCGTCGAGCACTCGACCGGCCGGCCCATCAACCCGCCGATCATGCCGGGCTGGGACGACGCCGACGTCCCCGGCCACCTCACGCGCCGGCTCGGCGTCCCCGTCCTCGTCGACAACGACGTCAACATCATGGCGCTCGGCGAGCACGCCACCGCGTGGCGGACGGTCGACCACCTGCTGTTCGTCAAGGTCGCGACCGGCATCGGCGCGGGGATCATCTCCGACGGTGCGATCCGGCGCGGCGCCCAGGGCGCTGCGGGCGACCTCGGCCACATCGCCGTCCCCGGCGGCCTCGACCTGCCCTGCCGGTGCGGCAACACCGGCTGCCTCGAGGCCGTCGCCGCCGGACCCGCGATCGCCACCGCGCTGCGCGAGCAAGGGCTCGCCGCGGGCAGCAGCGCCGACGTCGTCGCGCTCGTCCGCGCGGGGGACCTCGCCGCCGGGCGCGAGGTGCGCGAGGCCGGCCGGCACATCGGCGAGGTGCTCGCCGCGTGCGTCAGCCTGCTCAACCCGTCGATGATCGTCGTCGGCGGCATCGTGGCTGAGGCCGGCGAGCACCTGCTCGCGGGGATCCGCGAGGTCGTCTACCGCCGGTCGCTGCCGCTGGCCACCCAGCACCTGCGCATCGTCACCACCCGCACCGGCGTGCGGGCCGGCGTGCTCGGCGCGGCCGCGATGGCCGCCGAGCACGTGCTGTCCCCGGCGGCGATCGACGCGCTCGTCGGCTGAGGCGCGCCCCCAGGGCCCGCCGTGTCCGTGAGCCTCAGGAAGTCGGAAGCGCCCGCTCGAGGTAGAGGTAGCGGTCCGCGGGCGCGAACCCGAGGCCCGTGTAGAGCCGCGCCGCCGCGGTGTTGTGCGGCTCGACCTGCAGGAACGCGCGGCGTGCACCCCGCGTCCGGGCCGCGTCGAGCGCGCGCAGCGTGAGCGTCCGCGCGAGCCCGCGCCGCCGCGCCTCGGGCACCACGACCAGGCACGACAGGCCGACCCAGTCCTCCGCGAACGCCGCCCGGACCACCCCCAGCGGACGGCTCCCGTCGAGCGCGGTCAAGTAGATCCCGGGCGAGCCGTCGAGGATCGCGCGCGCCGTCCCCACGTCGGCGCCGGCGCTCTTCACGCCGATCCACGCCGCGAGCCACGCGTCGTCCGGGTGCGCCGAGACCCGCACGTCGACACCGCCGCTCGTGTGCTCGGACGGGCCGCCGACGTCACGGACCAGCACGTCGGCGCCCGAGACCGGCGCGTACCCGCGCGCGAGCAGCGCGTCGTGCAGCGCCGGGCCGCCCGTGGTCGGGCCGACCCGGAACGTCGACGGCAGCCCGGCCGCGCGGTACACCGCCTCGACCTCGTCGACCGCCGCGCCGAGGTCGGCGGACCGGGTCAGCGGCAGCGCGCTGTTCGCGCGGCGGGTCAGGCCGCCCGACTCGCCCACGCGCCAGCCGTCCGACGTGACGGTCGTGCGCAGCGCCGGCCACGTGGCGGCCTCGACGACCGCGCCCGGCGCGTCCGGCGGTGTCCACGTGCGCACGCGGACGCACAGGCCGTGGTGGCTCCAGTCCCGCGGCTCGTCGTGCACGAACCCGAGCCGGTCGTACAGCCGCTGCGCGGCGCGCATCGCGTCGCTCGTCGACAGCACGACGCGCCGCGCGCCCTCCGCGACGGCGTGCCGCAGCGCGTGCGTCATGAGCGCCTCGGCGATCCCCCGCCCGCGTGCCTCGGGCGCGACCGCGAGCATCCGGATCTCGAGCTCGCCGGGCTCGGCGACCTCCGCGTACGACGTGCCGTACGGCGCGAGCGTCACGGTGCCCACGACGACGTCGTCCGGCCGCGCGTCGCCCTCGGTCCGCGGTGCGCCGGCCGCAGCGCGGCCGCCGTCGGGCTCGCGCGGCACCGTCGCGACCAGCAGGATCGCCTCGCGCGCGCGCCGCCGCGCGTCCCGCAGCTCGGCCGTGTAGTCGTCCTCGTCGCGCAGCAGGCCGTCGGCCACGTACGCCTCGGCGGTCAGCGCGCCCGCGTCGTCGACGTCCCCGGGTGTCGCCCGCCGGACGACCGGCCCGGTGTCGACGGCGACCTTCACGCGTCGCCCCCGTCGGCGCCGCCGTCCGCCGTGGCGCCCCCGTCGACCCCGTCGGCTTCCGCGGGCGCGGGGACCGCGTCAGGGCCCCCGGCCAGCAGCGCCTCGAAGCCGGCCTCGTCGAGGATCCGCAGCCCGAGCTCGCGCGCCTTGGTCTCCTTGCTGCCCGCGTTCTCCCCGACGACGACGAAGTCGGTCTTCTTCGAGACGCTGCCGGACGCCTTCCCGCCGCGGGACAGGATCGCCTCCTTCGCCTCGTCGCGGCTGAACCGCTCGAGCCCGCCGGTGACGACGACCGTCAGGCCCCGCACGGTCCCGCTCTCGTCGGTGACCTCGAGCGTGCGCGTCACGCCCTCGGCTGCCGCGTCCTCCATGCGCACACCCGCGTCGCGCCACGCGTCGACGATCGCGGCGTGCCACGGCTCGGCGAACCAGTCGACGAGCGACTGCACGATGGTCGGCCCGACGCCCTCGACGCCGGACAGCCGCTCGGCCGCGACGGCCGGGTCGCCCTCGACGACCTCCCGCAGCCGCGCCATCGACCGGAACTCCTGGGCGAGCGCCCGCGCGGCCGTCGGCCCGACGTTGCGGATGCTCAGCGCGACGAGCACGCGCCAGAGCTCCTTCTCCTTCGCGAGGTCGAGCTGGTCGAGCAGCGTGCGGGCCGCGGCCGACGGCTCCCAGTCCGGCAGCGCCCGGCCCTCGGCCTCGGCGCGCGCCCGCTCGGCCTTCGACCAGGTGAGCTGGCGGCGGAACGGCGCACGTCGACGCACGTTGCCGTCCTCGTCCTCGCGCGGCAGGCCCGTCTCCGGGTCGCGGACGACGACCTCGATCGCGCCGAGGGTCCGCAGGCTCGCCTCGCGGACGCGTTCACGCTCGTCCTCCGGAGCGTCCGGCGCGTATCCGACCAGCGCGAACAGGTCGGCCTCCGTGCGCAGCGGCGGCACCTCGGGCACGACGGGCTGCGTGAGCGCCGCGGCGGTGACCTCGCCGAGCGCCTCGATGTCGAACGCGCCGCGCGAGCCGATGTGCTCGACACGGCCCAGCACCTGGGCGGGGCACGACTCGGCGTTCGGGCAGCGCAGGTCGACGTCGCCCTCGCGCATCGGGCGCAGCGGCGTGCTGCACACCGGGCAGTCGGTGGGCATCTGCCACTCGACGCGCTCGACGGTGTCGTCGGGAGCCGCGGGCGCGGGGCCGACGATCTCGGGGATGACGTCACCCGCCTTGCGCAGCACGACCATGTCGCCGACCCTGACGCCCTTCACCTTCACGACGTCCTGGTTGTGCAGCGTCGCCTGCCGCACGGTGCTGCCGGACACGAACACCGGCTCCATGACCGCGAACGGCGTCGCGCGCCCGGTGCGGCCGATGCCGACCTCGATCGCGAGCAGGCGCGTCACGACCTCCTCGGGCGGGTACTTGTAGGCGATCGCCCAGCGCGGCGCGCGGCTCGTCGAGCCCAGGCGGCGCTGGAGGTCGATCTCGTCGACCTTGACGACGATGCCGTCGATCTCGTGCTCGACGTCGTGCCGGTGCTCGCCGTAGTACGCGATCATCTCCCGCACGCCGTCGAGGTCGTCGACCACCCGTGTGTGGCCCGACGTCGGGACGCCCCACGACGCCAGCAGGTCGTACACCTGCGACTGCCGTGTGATGCCGGGGCCGCCACCGGCCCCCCAGCGCAGCGCGCCGATCCCGTGCGCGTACATGCCGAGCGGCCGCGTCGCCGTGACGCGCGGGTCCTTCTGCCGCAGCGAGCCCGCCGCCGCGTTGCGCGGGTTGGCGAACGGCGGCTTGCCGGCGGCGACCTGCGCCTCGTTGAGCCGCTCGAACGCCTCGACCGGCAGGAACACCTCGCCGCGGATCTCGATGAGCTCCGGGTGGGTCGACGGGTCGCCCGCGAGCGTGTCGGGGATCGAGGAGATCGTCCGGACGTTGAGCGTCACGACCTCACCCGTGCGCCCGTCGCCGCGCGTGGCCGCCCGCGCCAGCCGGCCCTTCTCGTACAGCAGCGCGATCGCGAGCCCGTCGATCTTGAGCTCGCACAGGTAGTGCGGCTGCGCGCCGTTGAGGTCCCGCAGGGCGCGGTCCGCCCACGTCGCGACGTCCTCGTCGGAGAACGCGTTGTCGAGCGACAGCATGCGCTCGACGTGGTCGACCGTCGCGAAGTCCGTCGAGAACGTGCCGCCCACGCGCTGCGTCGGGGAGTCCGGCGTCAGGAGGCCGGGGTACTGCTCCTCGAGCGCCTGGAGCTCTCGCATGCGGGCGTCGTAGTCCGCGTCCGACGCGGGCGGCGCGTCGAGCACGTAGTAGGCGAACTGGTCGGCGGCGATGCGCTCCGCCAGCTCGGTCCACCGGTGCCGGGCGTCGGCGGGGACCTCCTGGTCGGGCGCGGTCGCGAGGGCGTCGTCGGCGGCGTCGTTCACCCGCACATCATCGCGCCCACCGCCGACACGCGCCGCCAGGCGCCGTCAGCGCGCGTCGCGCAGCCGCGGCACGACGAGCAGGGCGACCGCGCCGATCACGCCGCCGACGGCCAGCACCGTCGCGGTCGCCGCGAGCGCGGCGGGCGCCGAGGTCACGACGACCTCCTGCCGCTCGCCGTCGACCTCCCACGAGCACACCGCCTGCGGGGGCAGCGCGCCGTACGACACCTCGGCGCCGGCCTGGTCGGCGGCGTAGGCCTCGAGGCACGGCTCGCCGCCCGCGGCCGACGCCTCCAGGGTCCGCGCCCCGACGGACGACCAGAGCACCACGAGCACGACGATGCCCACGATCGCGGCGCCGGTCGCGACCAGCACCCCGAGGGCCTGGCGGCGTGAGTGCAGCAGCGGCCGCCGCGGGGTGGGTCCCGTGCTCAGCGGCTCGTTCGTCGGTCCGGTCATCGCCTCGCTCATGCCTCCGCTCGTTCCGCCACGATCCGACCGGCCCGCACGAGCCCGGCCAGGGCCGCGCGCGCGTCGTCGGGCGACGACCGCCCGGGCGCCTCGCCGGCCAGCAGCACCACGTCCTTCAGCCCCGCCTGCGGCAGCCCGACGGACCGCCAGGGCCGCGTGAGCACGTCCGCCTGCCCGACGACGTCGGGTCCCGCGCACTGCGACGACGCCTGCGGGGGCAGCTCCGCCCACAGCCGCAGCCCGCCCTCGACGGCCTCCGCGACGCGCTCCCACCCCTGCTCGCCGATCCCGCCGACCGCGAGCGCGAGCCCGTCGACGCCGGCCGCGCGGATCGCGGGCACCGCCGCCCAGGCCGTGCCGCCGTGCACCGCGACGGCCGACGCACCGCCCGAGCGC
>NZ_BHYL01000311.1 GCF_003851725.1 Cellulomonas algicola
ACTGGGGGTGCCGCGGCCACCAGGCCGCGGCACCCTCGTCGTTCGCCCGGGCACCGACCGCATGGTCGCTGACCTGGGCAGACACCGACGTGGGACCTGCGGCACCACCGACGCCGCCGAGCCCTCGTAGAATCGTTCTTCGCCACCATCCCCACGCGAACGAGGTCAGGACCCCATGGTCACCTCTGAGAAGAGCCTCGCGCCGGCTCCGGCAGCGGCCACAGCCGCACCGGCCGCGCAGGCCCCCCGGCGCCGAAGCCTCAGCGCCTCCGCGCCGACGTTGACCTTCATCGGTCGCCGTCTGCTGTCCTCGGCGATCGTCCTTCTCGGGGCGACGTTCATCGTCTACATGCTCCTCGCGTACGCGCTGGACCCCCTCGAGGACCTGTACGCCAGCAGCGCTCCCAACAAGGAGCAGCTGATCGAGGCCCGCATCCGGGCGCTCGACCTCGACACCCCGCCGGTCATCCGCTACTTCAAGTGGCTCGCCGGCGTGCTCGGCTACCTGATCGGGCGCGGGACGCTCGGCCAGAGCTGGGTCACCAACCAGGAGGTCACGGACCTCCTCGCGAGCGCGATCCCCTCGACGGTCCAGCTCGTCGGCGGCGCCACGGTGCTCGCCGTCGTCCTCGGCATCACCGTCGGCATCGCCTCGGCGCTGCGGCAGTACACCGGGTTCGACTACTCGGTGACGTTCATGTCGTTCGTGCTGTACTCGCTGCCGTCCTTCTGGGTCGCGGTGCTCCTCAAGCTGTGGGGCGCCATCGGCTTCAACGACTTCCTCGCGGACCCGACGCTGAGCACCGCGATGATCGTGTTCCTGTCGGTCCTGGCCGGGTTGATCTGGCAGGTGCTGATCGGCGGGGACCTGCGACGGCGGCTCATCACGTTCGTGACGTCCGCGCTCTCGACCGGCCTCGTCATCTTCGCGGTGCTCGAGAGCGGCTGGCTGCTCGACCCGAGCCTCGGCATGGTCGGCATCGCCGTGCTCGGCGCGGGTGCGGCCGTCGGCCTCACCGCGATGACCACCGGCCTGCACAACCGGCGGGCGCTGCTGTCGTCGCTGACGGTCGTCGCGATCGGCGTCGCGCTGTGGTTCCCGCTGCAGTACCTGTTCGTCGTCCCGGGCTTCAACGGCCTCTGGGTCCTCGGCCTCGGCGTGCTGTCGGTCGTCGTCGGCCTCGTCGTCGGGCGCCTGTACGGCGGCCCGGACTACGGCCAGTCGATGCGCAACGCCGCGATCACCGCGTTCGTGGTCGCCGGCCTGATCTTCGTCGACCGGATCATGCAGGTCTGGAAGCCCTACAGCGACTCGAGCTACATCAACGGCCGCCCGATCGCGACCATCGGCTCGCAGACCCCCGGCCTCAACGGCGACTACTGGGTCGAGTCGCTCGACCGGTTCACGCACCTGATCCTGCCGACCATCGCGCTCATCCTCATCTCGTTCGCGTCGTACACCCGGTACTCGCGCGCGAGCCTGCTCGAGGTCATGAACCAGGACTACATCCGCACCGCGCGGGCCAAGGGCCTGCCGGAGCGGGTCGTCACCGTGCGGCACGCGTTCCGCAACGCGCTGATCCCGCTCGCGACGATCATCCCGCTCGACATCGCGGCCCTGTTCGGCGGCGCGATCATCACCGAGCGGATCTTCTCGTGGAGCGGCATGGGCTCGCTCTTCATCCACTCGCTGGGGGCGAGAGACGCCGACCCGATCATGGGGTACTTCCTCGTCGTCGGGACGCTGCTCGTCCTCGCCAACATCGTCGTGGACTTCGTCTACGCCGCCCTCGACCCCAGGATCCGGGTGAACGCATGACCACGCCCACGCCCATCACGCCCCAGCAGCTGGACGGTCCCGAGCACCACGACGTCGTCGAGAACGCGATCGAGCTCAAGGAGGTCGAGGGGCTCTCGCAGGGCCGCATCGTCCTGCGCCGGTTCCTCCGCCACCGCGGCGCCATGGCGTCGGCGTTCGTCCTGCTGTGCGTCGTCGTCCTGGCCACGACGTCGATCGGCTGGGGCCCATCCCCGGCTGGTGGAAGTACTCGCCGTCCGACCTGTCGCCGATCGTCAACTCCGGCGGCGCCCCGACGCTGTCCTTCTCGGGCGGCCTCACCATCGGCGAGCACCCGTTCGGTCAGGACAACATCGGCAAGGACGTCTTCGCGCTGGTCATGCGCGGCACGCAGCAGTCGCTCACCGTCATGGTGATCATCGGCCTGCTCGCGTCGGCCATCGGCATCGCGATCGGCGCCTCGGCCGGCTTCTTCCGCGGCCGCCTGGACAACCTGCTCATGCGGTTCACGGACATGGTCATCACGATCCCCGTGATCATGGTCGGCGCGATCCTCGGTGCGTGGGTCGGCGGCGCCAACCCCGTGACCCTGGCGCTCGCCCTCGCGGCGGTCAGCTGGACGTCCATGGCCCGTCTGGTCCGTGGCGAGTTCCTGTCGTTGCGCGAGCGGGAGTTCGTCGACGCGGCGCGCGTGGCCGGTGCGAGCAACGGCCGGATCATGTTCAAGCACATCCTGCCGAACGCGGTCGGCGTCATCATCGTCAACGCGACGCTGCTCATGGCCGCGGCGATCCTGCTCGAGACGGCGCTCAGCTACCTCGGCTTCGGCATCGCGTTCCCCGACGTCTCGCTGGGCAACCTCATCAACGAGTACCAGACGGCGTTCGCGACGCGGCCGTGGCTGTTCTGGTGGCCCGGTCTGTTCATCGTGACGATCGCGCTCTGCATCAACTTCATCGGCGACGGCCTGCGCGACGCGTTCGACCCGCGTCAGCGGCGCATCCCGACGCGTCGGGCCCTCGCCCGGGCGTCGCGTCGCGCCGAGCGCAAGTCCGGCGTCCCGGCGACCGCCGGAGCCTGATCCCGTGACCCGCCGTTCAGAGCGCGAGCGCCGCGACGCTGGCCACCAGCAGGATCGCCAGCGCGGCGATCGTGCCGGTGTGCCAGCGCACGCGCGGTCGCTCGCGCTCGAACCGCGGGTCGTCCAGGAGCCCGGCGTCCCGGGCCTCCTCCCAGCGCTGCCGCACGATCGCGGCCGCGTCGCCGGAGTCGGTGCCGGCCAGGTCGCCGGGGCGGACGCCGCCGCCGGGGCCGTAGGTGCTGCTCGGCAGGTTCTTGTCGGCGCCCGCCTGCGTGCGGCCGGTGCGGACGGCGCTCGGTGCGGGTGCCGCCCAGGCCGAGTAGGAGCCGTACACGGTGCGCAGCGTCAGCGCGTACTGGGTGCCGATCTCCTGGACCGCCGGCCAGGGGATCTCCACGGTCCGCAGCACGTTGCGGATCTCGACGCCCGCGGGCGTCACGATCACCGCGGGACGCCAGTAGGCGGCCCAGGCGCCGACGGCGACCAGCGCCAGCAGCGGCAGGTAGGGGAGCGTCGTCGACGCGTCGTCCACCAGACCCGTCACGGCGCCCACCAGGCACAGCACCACGACACCACCGGCAACCCATCGGCCGAACCCCGGCCGGAACTCCACGACGTCCGCCACCATGCGGTCATCGTCCCAGACGGCTCCGGACCGCCTGCGCGCCACCGCGCGACCGCCCCGGCCCCCGCACGGAAGGAACTGCTCGACCAGTGAGCACCGAGACCCTCGCGAACGCCCCGGCCCCGACGCCGGACGGCAAGGCGCCCATCCTCGAGGTCCGTGACCTGACCGTCGAGTTCTTCGTCGACGGCGAGTGGTACCCCGCCGCCACGGAGGTCACCTACGACGTCCGGCCAGGCGAGGTCCTCGCCATCGTCGGCGAGTCCGGGTCGGGCAAGACGCAGTCGTCGATGTCCCTCATCGGGCTGCTGCCGCCGAACGGCCGCGCGACCGGCTCCGCGAAGCTCGCGGGCCGCGAGCTCCTCGGCCTCACGCACAAGCAGCTCAGCTCGGTGCGCGGCAAGGAGGTCGCGGTCATCTTCCAGGAGCCGATGACCGCGCTGAACCCCGTCTACACCGTCGGGTTCCAGATCATCGAGACCCTGCGCGTGCACTTCGACCTGGGCCCGAAGGCCGCACGGCAGCGCGCGATCGAGCTGCTCAAGCTCGTCGACATCCCGGACCCGGAGCGTGCGGTCGACAAGTATCCGCACCAGCTGTCGGGCGGCCAGCGCCAGCGCGGCATGATCGCGCAGGCCCTCGCGTGCGACCCCAAGCTGCTCATCGCGGACGAGCCGACGACGGCGCTCGACGTCACCGTCCAGGCCGAGATCCTCAAGCTCATGCGCGACCTGCGCAGTCGCATCGACTCCGGCATCGTGCTCATCACGCACGACATGGGTGTCGTGGCCGACCTGTCGGACCGCGTGCTCGTCATGAAGAACGGCCGCATCGTCGAGTCGGGCCTGTCGGACACGATCTTCAACCAGCCGACCCACCCGTACACGATCCAGCTGCTCGAGTCGGTGCCGCACCTGGGCTCGGCGACGTTCCAGGCGCCGGGCGCGGAGCACGACGTCACCTCGACCTCCGCCACGACCGCGACGCCCGTCCAGGCGCCCGCACCGGCGGCGACGCCCACGGGCTACGCGCTCGAGGCGAAGGACCTCATCATCGAGTACCCGTCGCGCGGTCGGATCCCCGCGTTCCGGGCGATCAACGGCGTCGACCTGTCGATCGCGCGCGGCGAAGTCCTCGGCCTCGTCGGCGAGTCCGGCTCGGGCAAGACGACCGTCGGCCGTGCCGCCGTCGGCCTGCTGCCCGTCGCGGGCGGGTCGCTCAAGGTCAACGGCGTCGAGCTCGCGGGCGTGAAGCCGAAGACGCTGCGCGAGGTCCGCCAGGACGTCTCGATCGTCTTCCAGGACCCGGGCTCGTCGCTCAACCCGCGTCTGCCGATCGGCGAGTCCATCGGCGAGCCGCTCAAGCTGCACGGCATCGCCAAGGGCGCCGAGCTGAGCAAGCGCGTCGAGGACCTGCTGGACCGCGTGCACCTGCAGCGGTCGATGCGCAACCGGTACCCGCACGAGCTCTCCGGCGGTCAGCGCCAGCGCGTCGGCATCGCCCGCGCGCTCGCCCTGAGCCCCAAGCTGCTCATCGCCGACGAGCCGACGTCGGCGCTCGACGTGTCGGTCCAGGCCCGCGTCCTCGAGCTGTTCCAGGAGCTGCAGCGCGAGTACGGCTTCGCGTGCCTGTTCATCAGCCACGACCTCGCGGTCGTCGAGATCCTGTCGCGCCGCATCGCAGTCATGAACAAGGGCCTGCTCGTCGAGGTCGGCGACCGCGACGCGATCCTGCGCAACCCGCAGCAGGACTACACCAAGCGCCTGCTCGCCGCTGTGCCCGTGCCCAACCCCGCCGAGCAGAAGGTGCGCCGTGAGGAGCGCGACCGGCTCATCGAGGAGGCGGAGGCGGCGCTGCGCCAGGCCGACGCCGAGGCCGAGGCGTACGCGCACGGCACGGGTGCGGACGCCGCCGAGCTGCGCAAGCAGCAGTCGAAGGGCCAGGGCCAGGCGTCCGACCCGCGCGGTGGCGCCGAGGGCGGCTTCTGACGCTCCCTCTCCGACGAAGGCCGTGCCCGGGTGCTCCTCGGGCACGGCCTTCGTCGTCCTGGCAGCGCCTTCGCGGGCGCGACGCCGCGTGGCGAGAGTCCCCCGTACCCGAGTTGTCCGGCAGAGTTCAGTTCCGGGTGGTGACGACCGATATCCGCAGGTGGCGGCGGTGTGAGACCGTCCAGGCGAGACGTCCGCCGGGGGAGTCCCGTGCGGCACACGATCCGGGAGGTCGCAGGCGTGCGCAGGTCGACGGTGGGGGGTGCCGCGCTCGTCGTGGTCCTCGGGCTCGTGCTCGGCGGCTGCACGCAGCCGGAGCCGGACCCGGAGCGGGCGGGGACGGTCGTCGTCGCGGTCGGCAGCGCGTTCGGGTCGCTCAACGCGGGGACGACGCTCGGGCGGACGCCCGGCAGCACGCTGGTCCGCTCGCTCGCGCAGTCGGGCTTCGTGTCGGTCGACGAAGTCGGCGCGGCGGTGTTCGACGAGTCGTTCGGCACGGTCGAGAAGGTCGCGGACTCGCCGCTCACGGTCCGCTACACGATCTCCCCGACGGCCCTGTGGTCGGACGGCGTCCCCGTGACCCCCGACGACCTGGTCCTCGAGTGGGCGGCCCGCAGCGGCCTCTACGACGACGTGACGCCCGAGATCGACGCGTCGGGCGAGGTGACGAACGGCGACGCGCTCGACGCGGGTGTCGCGTTCGCCGCGACGTCGCCCGCGCTGGTGCACGTGCCCGCGGTGCCGATCGTCGAGGGCACGAGCGTGACGCTCGTGTACGACGTCCCGGTCGCGGACTGGGAGGTCGCGCTCGACGTCAACGTCCCGGCGCACGTGCTCGGCGCCACGGTGCTGGGGATCGACGACCCCGCGGAGGCCGCGGCGGCGGTCAGCGCCGCGATCCTGGGCGAGGACAAGGGCGCCCTGCGGTCGCTGTCGCTCGCGTGGCGGACCGGTCTCACCGCGGAGCTGCTGGCGGAGGACGCGACCGCGGCCGTCACGACGGGGCCGTACGTCGTCGACCGTGTCGTCGGCGAGGAGCGCGTGGACCTGGTCCGGAACGAGTCGTACGAGGGTGCGCGGCCGGCTGCGTTCGACCGCGTCGTGCTCCGCACCGCGCTGCACCCGCTCGACCAGGTGACCGCGCTGCGCGACGACGAGGTCGACGTGATCGCGCCGACGGACACCGCCGACGTGCTGGACGCGCTCGAGGACGTCGAGGACGTGACGACGCGCTCGGGCGGCGACGCGACGCTCCAGCTGCAGCTCCAGGTGGCCGGCGGCGGCCCGTTCGACCCCGCGACCTACGACGGGGACGCCGCGAAGGCGGCCGCGGTCCGGAAGGCGTTCCTCGCGACGGTGCCGCGCGACGCGGTGGTGTCGTCGGTCGCGGAGCCGCTGTGGGCGGACGCCGCACCGGCCGACGCACTCCTGCCCGCGGCGGGCGCGAACGTCGGGGAGGTCGACGTCCCGGAGGCCGACGTCGCGGACGCCGAGCGTGCGCTCGCCGACGCGGGGGTCCCGACACCCGTGGTGGTGCGCGTCCTCACCGACACCGCCGACCCGGTGCGGCTCGGTGTGCTCGACCTCGTGACCGAGCAGGCCGCCGAGGCCGGGTTCGCGGTGCGCCGCTACGAGCAGGCCGACGGCATGGTCGCCGACCTGCGCGGCGCCCCGTCCGCGTGGGACGTCGCGCTGCTGCCCGTGCCGCAGTCGGACCTGGGCGCGGCGGCGACCGCGGCCCGCTGGCGCACCCAGGGGTCGACGAACGTCACGGGGTGGACGTCGCCCGAGACGGACGCGGCGGTCGACGCGCTGACCGCGATGGTCGACCCCGAGGCCCGGACGGACGCGTTCGACGCCGTGGCCGCGACGCTCGCGGACGGGGCCGCCGTGCTGTCGCTCGTGCGCCAGCCGGTCGTCGTCGCGACGCGCGACGCGGACCCGGAGGACGAGGGCCGGCTCCCGCAGCTCGAGCCCGTTCCGCCGCTCGCGCTGAGCCGCGCGGACCTCACGTCGTGGTGGGACTGGGCACGCACGGACGCGTGACGACCGCCGAGCCCGGATCGCGGCCGCGGGCGGGCGACGCCCGGCGGGGTGACGGGCGGCAGGGTGACGGGCGCCACGGCGGACTCGGGGGTCGGGCGGGTAGAATCGTCCGGCGCCACGTCCCGGCGCGCTCCCCACCTGCGAAAGCCGAGTACACCCATGCCTGAGTCCACGACCGTCACCGGCGTGCGCGCCGACCTGCGCAACGTCGCGATCGTGGCCCACGTCGACCACGGGAAGACCACCCTGGTCGACGCGATGCTGTGGCAGTCCGGCGCCTTCGGCGAGCACGCCCACGTCGACGAGCGCGCGATGGACTCCGGCGACCTGGAGCGCGAGAAGGGCATCACGATCCTCGCGAAGAACACCGCGGTCCGGTACGCCGGCCCCGCGGCGGCCGCGGTGGGTCAGCCCGACGGCATCACGATCAACGTCATCGACACCCCGGGCCACGCCGACTTCGGCGGCGAGGTCGAGCGCGGCCTGTCGATGGTCGACGGCGTCGTCCTGCTCGTCGACGCGTCCGAGGGCCCGCTGCCGCAGACCCGCTTCGTGCTCCGCAAGGCGCTCGCCGCGAAGCTCCCCGTCATCCTCGTGGTCAACAAGGTCGACCGCCCCGACGCCCGCATCGAGGAGGTCGTCCACGAGGCGACCGACCTGCTGCTGGGCCTCGCGTCCGACCTGCACGAGGAGGTCCCGGACCTCGACCTCGACGCGATCCTCGACGTCCCCGTCGTGTACGCCGCCGCGAAGGCCGGTCGCGCGTCGCTGAACCAGCCCGCCGACGGCGGCCTGCCGGACTCGGAGAACCTCGAGCCGCTGTTCGCGACGATCCTCGAGAAGATCCCCGCCCCGACGTTCGACGAGGGCGCGCCGCTGCAGGCGCACGTCACGAACCTCGACGCCTCCCCGTTCCTCGGCCGCCTCGCGCTGCTCCGCATCTTCAACGGCACGCTGCGCAA
This sequence comes from Cellulomonas algicola, assembly GCF_003851725.1. Classification (GTDB taxonomy): domain Bacteria; phylum Actinomycetota; class Actinomycetes; order Actinomycetales; family Cellulomonadaceae; genus Cellulomonas; species Cellulomonas algicola. Next base: position 8,501 of record NZ_BHYL01000311.1, read on the forward strand.
GGGCCAGACGGTCGCGTGGGCGCGGTCCGACGGCTCGCTCCAGAACGTGCGCATCACCGAGCTCCTGGAGACGAAGGCCCTCGAGCGCGTCCCCACGGACTCCGCCGCGCCGGGCGACATCGTCGCCGTCGCCGGCATCGAGGACATCACGATCGGCGAGACGCTGACCGACCCCGACGACCCGCGCCCTCTCCCGCTCATCACGGTCGACGACCCGGCCATCTCGATGACCATCGGCATCAACACGAGCCCCCTCGCGGGCAAGGGCGGCAAGGGGCACAAGGTCACCGCCCGCCAGGTCAAGGACCGCCTCGACAAGGAGCTCATCGGCAACGTGTCGCTCCGCGTCGTCCCCACGGACCGCCCCGACGCGTGGGAGGTCCAGGGTCGTGGCGAGCTCGCGCTCGCGATCCTCGTCGAGCAGATGCGCCGTGAGGGCTTCGAGCTCACCGTCGGCAAGCCGCAGGTCGTCACGAAGAAGGTCGACGGCCAGGTCCACGAGCCCGTCGAGCGCATGACGATCGACGTCCCCGAGGAGTACCTCGGCGCGGTCACGCAGCTCCTCGCGCAGCGCAAGGGCCGCATGGAGACCATGTCGAACCACGGCACCGGCTGGGTCCGCATGGAGTTCCTGGTGCCCGCGCGCGGCCTCATCGGCTTCCGCACGCGGTTCCTCACCGACACGCGCGGCACGGGCATCGCGTCGTCCATCTCCGAGGGCTACGAGCCGTGGGCCGGCGCCATCGAGACCCGCCAGTCGGGCTCGCTCGTCGCCGACCGTGCGGGCGCCGTGACGCCGTTCGCCATGATCAACCTGCAGGAGCGTGGCTCGTTCTTCGTCGAGCCCACGTCCGAGGTCTACGAGGGCCAGATCGTCGGCGAGAACTCCCGCAACGAGGACATGGACGTCAACATCACCAAGGAGAAGAAGCTCACCAACATGCGCTCCTCCACGGCGGACAACTTCGAGAACCTCGTGCCGCCGCGCAAGCTCACGCTCGAGGAGTCGCTGGAGTTCGCGCGCGAGGACGAGTGCGTCGAGGTGACGCCGGAGATCGTGCGCATCCGCAAGGTGGTGCTCGACCAGACCGAGCGCGCCCGCATCACCGCGCGCAACAAGAAGTCCTGACGCCGGTGGCGCCGGTCGGCGGGCTCGTCGCGGTGCACGCGCACCCCGACGACGAGACCCTGTCGACCGGCGCCCTGCTCGCCACCTGGGCGCGCGCGGGGCGGCCCGTCACGGTCGTCACGTGCACGCGCGGCGAGCGCGGCGAGGTCATCGGCGAGGCGCTCGCGCACCTCGAGGGCGACGGGCCCGCGCTCGCCGCGCACCGCGAGAGCGAGCTCGCGGCCGCGCTGTCCTCGCTCGGCGTCGCCGACCACGCCTTCCTCGACTCGGGCGGCCCCGCGGGGGAGCGGTTCGAGGACTCCGGCATGGCGTGGCTCGGCACCGGACGCGCCGGAACGGCCGTCGACCTGCCCGATCGCGCCTTCGTCGGCGTCCCGGTCGACGAAGCCGCCGCACGGCTGGCCGACGTCCTGCGCGCGCGCCAGCCCGACGTCGTCGTCACCTACGAGCCCGACGGCGGCTACGGGCACCCCGACCACGTGCACGCGCACCGCGTGACCATGCGCGCCGTCGAGCTCGTCGCGGCCGACGACCTGCACCCGACCGTGCTGTGGGCCGCCCAGCGCGGCGCCCACCTGCGGGCCGCGTACCGCGCGCTGGCCGGCGGCTCCGTGACGCTCGCGCTCGGCGACGAGCGCGGCGACCTCACGCTGCCCGACCCCGACGGCCCCCTCCCGTCCGTCGCGGTCGACACGCTCGACCTCGCGGTCGACGTCCTGCCCGTCCGCGCCGCCGTGCTCGACGCGATGCGCGCCCACGCGACCCAGGTCCGCGGGGTCCGCGCGCTCGACGGGACCCCCGGCCTGATCGGCTGCTACGCCCTCAGCAACGACGTCCTCGCACCCGTCCTCCCCGTCGAGGGCTACCGGGTGGCCGCCGGTCGCGTCGACGTGCTCGCCGGGGTGCCCGGCGTCCGGCCGGTAGCCTGACCGCCGTGCAGCCACTGAGCACCGACGTCCTCACGAAGGCCGCGTCCACGTTCGTCCTCGGCCTCGTCGTCGGCGCCGTCGGGACCGCGATGCACCGCAGCGTGCCCCCGTGGGGCGTCGTCCTGTGCCTCCTGCTCGTCGCCTGCGCCGCGCTCCTCTCCCGCGCGTGGGGCGGGGGTGTCGCCGTGGCGGGCCTCGCGGGCGGCATGTTCCTCAGCGTCACGACCCTGGCCCGCTCCGGACCGGGCGGCGACGTGCTCGTGCCCGCGCAGCAGGGCATCGGGTGGGTGTGGGTCGTCGGCGCCGCCGGGGTCCTGATCCTGGTCGCCCTGGCTCCGCGCGCGCTGTTCCGCGACGAGCCGCGCGGCGAACGTCCTCGCCCGGTCGCGGTGACCGAGGGCGTCGAGACGGTCGACGAAGGCCGGGGCGGGGGTGACGCCCGACCCGTCGACGGCGGCGTCGTCGGCGGCGAGCCCCGGCCCGTCGACGGCGGTCCGTTCGAGGGCTCCCCGGCGCCTGCCGACGGCGACCGGCCCGGCGGCGAGCCCGACGACGGGTCCGGTGCGCGGCCGGGCACCTCGCGATGACCGACACCCCGACCGTCGCCCCCGACGACTTCCGGGCCGCGGTCGGCCGGCTGCCCGCGGGCGTCGCCGTCGTGACCCTGCGCTGGCGCGGCACCGACCACGCCGCGACCGTCGGCTCTGTCGTCTCCGTGTCGCTCGAGCCCTCGCTGCTGCTGTTCTGCGTCCACGTCGACGCCCGGCTGCGCGACGCCCTCGACGAGGTCGACACGTGGGCGGTCTCCGTCCTCGCCGACGACCAGGCCCCCACGGCCGACTGGCTCGCGTCGGCCGGCCGGCCCGCGTTCGACCAGCTCGCCCGGGTCCCGCACCGGCCCGCCCCCGTGTCGGGCGCCGCGTGGCTCGACGGCGCGGCCGCGTGGTTCGACTGCCGCACCGCGGACGTGCACCGCGCCGGTGACCACGACGTCGTCGTCGGCAGCGTGCTCGCCGCCGAGCAGGGACGCGCGGGTGCCGGGGGCCTCGTCCACCTGCGCGGACGCGTCCGACCCGTCCGCTGAGACCACGTCGCGACGACCGACCGGCGGGCCTCGACCGTCGACCCGTGGGGGACGTGCGTGAGAGTCGTGCGCGCCGGGTGAGAACCCCCGACGCGCGGCACCGAACACGTCGTCGCCTCAGGCGCGCACCGTAGACTCGCGCGGGCGCGCGTCAGTGCGCAGCCACGCGCCGAACCATGCGCACCAGCAGGGGAGCAGGATGACCGAGCGGACCGACCGCGACCACTCCGAGCGGCCGGGGACCCCCGCCGCCGACGCCGACGCGACCACCGCGGACGACGCCACGCGTCGTGCCGGCGAGGACGCGGTCGAGGCCCCGACGGAGGCCCACGCCGTCGTCGAGACCGGGAGCGAGCAGGCCGCGGAGCCCGAGGCCGCCGAGCGTGACGGCTCCGCGACCGCGGTGACCGCCCCCGGCGACGAGGGCGCTGCGGACGCGTCGGCGGGCACCGCGCCGGACGTCACCGCGACCGGCGCTCCCGTCGTCGGCGCGACCGGCGCTCCCGCCGACGCGGTGGACGGCGCTCCCGCCGACGCGGTGGACGGCACCCCCGCCGACGCGGTGGACGACACCCCCGCCGACGCGGTGGACGACACCCCCGCTGACGCGGTGGACGGCACCCCCGCCGACGCCCCGACCGCTGTGGCCGCCGCGACCACCCCCGCTGACGCCGCGACGTCGGTGGACGAGCCCCTCGACGCGACCTCGACGTCCGAGCCGGCAGCCGACACGACCGCCACCGCGTCCGCGGACCACGTCACGTCCGACGCTGCGCCTGTCGAGGTCGGCTCGGACGCCGCGCCGACGGCCGAGGCGACCGCGGCCGCCCTCGCTGGCGCCGACGCGCCGGACGACGTGCCCGTCGAGTCGGACTCGGGCGCGGTGCCGGGGGCCGACGCCACCGCGCCGGCTCCCTCTCGCTCTGACCTGTCGGACGACGTGCCCGTCGAGCCGAGGTCGAGCGCGTCGCCGGAGGCGGACGCGACTGCGGCGGCACCCGCGGACGACGTCACGTCGGACGACGATCCCATCGCGGCGCCCTCCGCGCCCGCGGCGACGACCGACGCGACCGCGCACATCCCCGCTGACGCCGCCACGACGAAGGACGTGCCCGTCGAGCTGGCCTCGACGTCCGCGCCGACGGCGGACGCCGACGCGCCTCCGGCCGGTGACCGGGCGCTTCCCGACGCCGACGCGAGCGCGCCGGCGACGTCCGACGAGGCGTCCACTCCCGTGGCGGGCGAGGCTCCCGCGGCTGGCGGGGAGACGGCGTCGGGAGACGCGGCGTCCGCGGACACGGCGGACACGTCGTCGACCGTCTGGCCCGTGTGGGGTGCTCAGGCGGCCGCGGCGCGCGCCACGTCGCCCGCCGAGCCTCTCCGTCCGAGCGAAGCCCTCGCCGCGGACGCGACCCCGACGGTGGGCGCCGCCCCTGCCGGAGACCCGGCCGCATCCGCGCAGCCGGCGCCGCCCGACGCGGTGCCCGGCTCGGCAGACGGCTCGGCAGACGGGCCGGCGACGAGCGAGGCCGACGCGGACGTGGACACCGCGACCCGTGCGGTGCCGCGCGTGACGGGCGCCGACGACACGGCGGTCCTCCCGGCTGCCGGGGGCGTGAGCGACGGCGCGCAGGGCGCGGCGACCGTCCCGGCCGGGCGCGCGACCTCGGGCGAGCCGTCCGGTCCGGCCACGGCTGGGCCCACCGGTCCGGCCGCGACAGAGCCGACGGGACCCGCCGCGACGCATCCGTCCGGCTCGGCCGAGACCTCGCCGTCCGGCGGTGCCGTGGCGCAGCCGTCCGGCTCGGCCGGGACCTCGCCGTCCGGCGGTGCCGTGGCGCAGCCGTCC
>NZ_BHYL01000312.1 GCF_003851725.1 Cellulomonas algicola
GGTCGACGGTCGCGGGGCGGCGACCCCGGCGGTGGACCGGCGTCGCCGCCCCACGGGTGGCTGCGGGTGCGGCGTCAGCCGGCGACGCGGAACGGCTCGGACGGGAGGTCCGAGGTTGCGTCGGACCAGTCGGCGTGCGACGACGGCGGCGGCGTGGTGCCGAGACCGTCCCCGCGGACGGCCAGGACGAGGCGGGTGACCCACCAGGCCGCGGCGGCGAGTGCGACGAGGATCCAGAAAGTGGTCATGGCAGAAATTCTCCGACCATCGAAGTCGCGCCACGAGTGGCAGAACTGACGATGACCGTTGAGTTTCCGCCACTGCTGTGGGGATACTGGCGGCATGCTCCGTTCCGTCGCCGCGATCGTCCTGCCGAACACGGCCCCCTTCGAGCTCGGCGTCACCTGCGAGGTGTTCGGGATCGACCGCACCGACACCGGCGGCCCGCGCTTCGACTTCACGGTGTGCGCCCCGGAGCCCGGTCTCGTCACCACCAAGGCCGGCTTCTCCCTGCTCGTCGAGCACGGGCTCGAGGCCGCCGACGACGTCGACCTCGTCGTGATGACCGCGTACGGCGAGCCGACGCAGGTCCCCGACGCGGTCCTCGACACCCTGCGCCGCGCCCACGACCGGGGTGCCTGGGTCATGAGCATCTGCAGCGGCGCGTTCGCGCTCGGCGAGGCCGGGCTGCTCGACGGGCGACGCTGCACGACGCACTGGATGTACACCACCGAGCTCGCGCGCCGGTACCCCTCCGCGGTCATCGACCCCGCGGTGCTGTACGTCGACGACGACCGCGTCATCACGAGCGCGGGGACCGCCGCCGGCATCGACGCCGCGCTCCACCTCGTGCGCCGCGAGCTCGGTGCCGCGATGGCCTCCGCCGTCGCGCGCCGCATGGTCGTGCCCCCGCACCGCGACGGGGGCCAGGCGCAGTACGTCGACACGCCGCTGCCGTGCGACGCCGACACGCTCGCCCCGCTGCTCGCGTGGATGGTCGAGAACCTCGACCAGGACCTCACCGTCCCCGACCTCGCCGCGCGTGCGTTCGTCTCCGAGCGGACCTTCGCGCGCCGCTTCAAGTCGGAGACCGGCACGACGCCCGCCGCCTGGATCACCCGCCAGCGGCTCGTGCGCGCGCAGGAGATGCTCGAGCGCTCCGACGCGACCGTCGAGGAGATCGCCCGCCTCTGCGGCTTCGGCACCGCGGCCGTGCTGCGGCACCACTTCGCACGCACCCTCGGCACGAGCCCGCAGGCCTACCGCCGCACGTTCAGCGTCGAGGTCCCGGTCGGCTGACGCCCGCGCTGCCGGCGCGCCACCGACGACGAACCCCCCGGCACCTTCCGACGAAGGGCCGAGGGGTTCGTGTCGTCCGCGGGGACGTCAGCGCGCGTACGCCTGCTCGAGGAGCCGGGCCTGCTGCGCCTGGTGCTGCTTGGCGGACCCGGCGGCCGGCGACGCCGACTCCGGGCGGGACACGACCCGCAGCTCGCGGCCGATGAGCTGCGGCAGGTGCGTCGACAGGTACGTCCACGGGCCCTGGTTGCGCGGCTCGTCCTGGACCCACACGAGCTCGGCGTCGCCGTAGGGCGCGAGCGCCTCGCGGACGGCGTCCTCGTCGAGCGGGTAGAGCTGCTCGAACCGCACGATCGCGGTGTGCTCGTCGCCGGTCTTGACACGCTCCGCCAGGAGGTCCCAGTAGACCTTGCCCGAGCACAGCACCACGCGGTTCACCTGGCCGGCCTTGGCCGCGGCGAGGTCGTCGCCGATGACCGGGCGGAACGTGCCGGTCGTGAAGTCCTCGACCGCGGACGACGCGGCCTTGAGCCGCAGCATCGACTTCGGCGTGAAGACCACGAGCGGCTTGCGCGGCCGGTGGTACGCCTGCCGGCGCAGCAGGTGGAAGTGCGACGCGGGCGTCGACGGCTGCGCGATGACCATGTTGTCCTCGGCGGCCATCTGGAGGAACCGCTCGATGCGCGCCGACGAGTGGTCCGGTCCCTGGCCCTCGTAGCCGTGCGGCAGCAGCAGCACGACGGACGAGCGCTGGCCCCACTTCTGCTCGGCGGAGGAGATGAACTCGTCGATGACGGTCTGCGCGCCGTTGACGAAGTCGCCGAACTGCGCCTCCCACAGCACGAGCGCGTCGGGGCGCTCGACCGAGTAGCCGTACTCGAACCCGAGGGCCGCGTACTCCGACAGCGAGGAGTCGTAGACCCAGAACTTCGCCTGGTCCGCGGACAGGTAGAGCAGCGGCGTCCACTCGGCGCCGGTCTCGCGGTCGTGGAACACGGCGTGCCGCTGCACGAACGTGCCGCGACGCGAGTCCTGGCCCGCGAGGCGCACGGGCGTGCCCTCGACGAGCAGCGAGCCGAACGCGAGCAGCTCGCCGAAGCCCCAGTCGATGCCGCCGTCGCGCGACATCTGCTCGCGCTTGTTGAGCAGCTGCTGCAGCTTCGGGTGGACGGTGAAGCCCTCCGGCGGGCGCACGTGCGCCGTGCCGATGCGCTCGAGCGTGCCCCGGTCGACCGCGGTCTTCCAGCCGACCATGATGCCGGCGTCCTCGAGCTGCGACTCCGGGCGCTCGAGGCCCGCGACGGCCTCGGCCTCGGCGGGCGGCGGCGTCCAGCCGTCCTCGCGCGTCTCCGCGAACACGCGCTCGAGCTGCTGCTGGTAGTCCTGCAGCGCCTGCTCGGCCTCGGTCAGCGAGATGTCGCCGCGCGCGACGAGCGTCTCGGTGTAGATCTTGCGGACCGAGCGCTTGGCCTCGATGAGGTTGTACATGAGCGGCTGCGTCATCGACGGGTCGTCGCCCTCGTTGTGACCGCGGCGGCGGTAGCACAGCATGTCGATGACGACGTCGCGGTCGAACTGCTCGCGGTACTCGAACGCGAGCTCGGCGACGCGGACGCACGCCTCGGGGTCGTCGCCGTTCACGTGGAACACGGGGACCTGGAGGCCCTTGACCACGTCGGTCGCGTACTGCGACGAGCGCGACGACGACGGGCCCGTCGTGAAGCCGACCTGGTTGTTGATGATGACGTGGATCGTGCCGCCCGTGCGGTACCCGCGCAGCTGCGCCAGGTTGAGCGTCTCGAAGACCACGCCCTGGCCCGCGAACGCCGCGTCGCCGTGCACGAGGATCGGCAGGACGGAGAAGCCGTCGCCGCCCAGGTCGATGCGGTCCTGCTTGGCGCGCACGATGCCCTCGAGGACCGGGTCGACGGCCTCGAGGTGCGACGGGTTCGCGGCGAGGTAGACCTGGGTGGTCGCACCCGACTCGGCCGTGAAGGTGCCCTCGGTGCCGAGGTGGTACTTCACGTCGCCCGAGCCCTGGACCGACTTCGGGTCCTGGTTGCCCTCGAACTCGCTGAAGATCTGCGCGTACGACTTGCCCGCGATGTTCGCGAGCACGTTGAGCCGGCCGCGGTGCGCCATGCCGATGCCGACCTCGTCGAGGCCCGCGTTGGCGGCCTTCGACAGGATCGCGTCGAGCAGCGCGATGACGGACTCGCCGCCCTCGAGCGAGAAGCGCTTCTGGCCGACGTACTTGGTCTGCAGGAACGTCTCGAACGCCTCGGCGGCGTTGAGGCGACGCAGGATGCGCAGCTGGTCCTCGCGCGGCGTCCGGGCGTAGCCGGACTCCAGGCGCTCCTGGAGCCAGCGGCGCTGGCGCGGGTCCTGCAGGTGCATGTACTCCACACCGACGCTGCGGCAGTAGGAGTCGCGCAGCAGGCCGAGCACGTCGCGCAGGCGCGCACGCGGCTTGCCGGTGAACCCGCCCGTCGGGAACGTGCGGTCGAGGTCCCACAGCGTGAGGCCGTGGTTCTGCACGTCGAGGTCGGGGTGCTTGCGCTGGCGGTAGGCGAGCGGGTCGGTGTCCGCCATGAGGTGCCCGCGCGAGCGGTACGCGTGGACGAGCTCACCGATGCGGGCGGGCTTCATGGCCTCGTCGTCGGGGTCGTTCGACGTGTCGCGGACCCACCGGACGGGCTCGTAGGGGACGCGCAGCGCCGCGAAGACGCGGTCGTAGAACCCGTCCTCGCCGAGCAGCTTGCGGCCGAGGATGCGCAGGAAGTCGCCGGACTGCGCGCCCTGGATGATGCGGTGGTCGTAGGTGCTCGTGAGCGTGAGGACCTTCGAGACGCCCATCGCGTTGAGGCGGTCCTCGGACGTGCCCGCGAACTCGGCGGGGTACTCCATCGCGCCGACGCCGACGATCGTGCCCTGGCCCTGCATGAGGCGCGGGACCGAGTGGACCGTGCCGATCGTGCCCGGGTTGGTGAGCGAGATCGTCGTGCCCGCGAAGTCGTCGACCGCGAGCTTGTTGCCGCGCGCCCGGCGCACGACGTCCTCGTACGCGTTCCAGAACTGCGCGAAGTCGAGCGTGTCCGCCTTCTTGATCGACGGCACGAGGAGCTGGCGGGTGCCGTCGGGCTTCGCGAGGTCGATCGCGATGCCGAGCGCGACGTGCGCGGGCTGCAGGACGCCGGGCTTGCCGTCGACGAGCGTGTACGCCGCGTTCATGGCCGGCATGTCGGCGAGCGCCTCGACGAGCGCGTAGCCGATGAGGTGCGTGAACGACACCTTCCCGCCGCGGCCGCGGGCGAGGTGGTTGTTGATGACGATGCGGTTGTCGACCATGAGCTTGGCCGGCACGGCGCGCACCGACGTCGCGGTCGGGACCTCGAGGGAGGCCTCCATGTTGGTCACGACGCGCGCCGCCGGGCCGCGGAGCTTCTGCACGTCGTCGCCGGACTCGGCGGCCTCGATGCGCGTCGGGCGCTGCGCGACCTGCGCGTAGGGCGCGGTCGCCGGCTGCGCGGTCGCGATCGGCGACGTGATGGCGGGCGGCTCGGTCGTCCTGGTGGGTGCGGGCGCCGCGGGGGCGCTCACCGCCGGCGGGGCTGCGGGGGCCGGGGACGGCGGGGGCGTC
>NZ_BHYL01000313.1 GCF_003851725.1 Cellulomonas algicola
CGCTCGTCTCGGGCGTCGGCAACATCTACGCCGACGAGGGGCTGTGGCGGGCCCGGCTGCACTACGCGCGCGCGACGGACACCCTGCGCCGGGCGGAGGTCGAGCGTGCGCTCGACGGTGCGCACGAGGTCATGACGCAGGCGCTCGCGCAGGGCGGCACGAGCTTCGACGCGCTCTACGTCAACGTCAACGGGGCGTCGGGCTACTTCGACCGGTCGCTCGCCGTGTACGGGCAGGAGGGGCGGCCCTGCCCGCGGTGCGGCACGCCCGTACGGCGCGACGAGTTCATGAACCGCTCGTCGTACACGTGCCCGCGCTGCCAGCCGCGTCCCCGCAACGGCCGCTGGTGACGCCGCGCGGGTCCACGCCGCTCCGGCGTCGCGCGTGACTCGGCGCTCGGCGGCATCGTGCGGCGAGCGGTGACTCAGCGCTCGACGACGTTGCGCAGCGGACGCCCGGCCGAGAACGCGGCGTAGTTCTCCGCGACGAGTGCGGCCGCACCGACGGGTCGCCCGCCGGCCGCGTGCGGGCTCACCAGGATCCGCGGCTCGTCCCACAGCGGTGACGTCGCAGGCAGCGGCTCCTCCTCGAACACGTCGAGCGCGGCGCCCGCGAGCCGACCGGACCGGACGGCGTCCAGCAGGGCGTCCTCGTCGAGCGTCGCGCCGCGGCCGACGTTGACGACCCACGCGTGCGCGGGCAGCAGTCCCAGCACGTGCGCGTCGACGGCGTGCCGCGTCGCGTCCGTCGCGGGGAGCAGGCTCACGAGCAGGTCGGTGCGGGGGAGCAGGTCAGGGAGCGAGTCGGCGGTGACGACGGGGTAGCCGTGCCGGTCGCCCGCTCGCGTCGCGACGCCCGTGACCTCGGCACCGAGCGCGGTGAGCAGCGGCGCGAGGCGGGCGGCGATCGAGCCGAAACCCCAGACCGCGACGCGCGCGCCGTCCAGGGTGCGGAGCGAGTCGCGCGGCCGGACGGGCTGCACGCCGCCGAGGTCGGTGGCCCACCGGTGCTCGGCCTGCGCGCGGACCAGGTCGGGGACGCGGCGCACGACGGCCAGCACGAGCGCGAGGGTGTGCTCGGCGACGGGACCGTCGTGCAGGCCACGGCCCGACGTCACGACGACGTCCGGGCCGAACCCGGCGGCGAGCACGGCGTCGGGTCCGGCGGCGAGCGTCTGCACCCAGCGCAGGTCGGTCAGCCGCTCGGCGCACGCCCGGAGGTTGTCGGCGCTGTTGCCCCACGCGACGAGGACCTGGGCGTCGAGCGCGTCGTCGGGCGGCGGCGCGTCGGGGGCGTACCGGACGACGCGCACGTCGTCGGGAAACGCGGGCGCGTCCTCCAGCGTGGTGGGCAGCAGAACCGTGATCACACCTGGATACGATGCCATCGTGCCGTCGATCAGCCAGCCGACGAGGTCGGGACCCATCACCGTCATGATCGTCGACGACCACGAGGTCGTCCGCCGCGGGATCGCCGAGGTCGTCGAGCGGACGGACGGCATGACCGTCGTCGCCGAGGCCGGGTCCGTGGGCGACGGCGTGCGTCGTGCCGGGCTCGTGCGCCCGCAGGTCATGCTCGTCGACCTGCAGCTGCCCGACGGCACCGGCATCGACCTGATGCGCGCGGTGCGCGAGTCGCAGCCCGAGGCCCGCGCGATCGTCCTCACGTCGTTCGACGACGACGACGCCCTGGCCGCGGCGCTCGAGGCCGGCGCCGCCGCCTACCTGCTGAAGTCGGTCCGCGGGGCCGAGATCACGGACGTCATCCGCGCGGTCGCCGCGGGTCGGACGCTCCTCGACGAGCGCACCGTCACGCGCCGCAAGGCCGGTCACGAGGACCCGACGGAGAACCTGACGCCGAGCGAGCTGCGGGTGCTCGACCTCATCGGCGAGGGCCTGTCGAACCGCGAGATCGCGGAGCGGCTCGGCGTCGCCGAGAAGACCGTCAAGAACCACATCACGTCGCTCCTGGCGAAGATGGGCCTGCAGCGCCGCACGCAGGTCGCGGCGTGGGTCGCGTCGCGCAAGCATGCCGGGTGGCGCGCCGAGCCCGGCCACTGACGGAGCGTCCGCCGCCGACCATCCCCGGCGGTCGACCTCGGCACGCGTCAGGCGAGCGGGGCCTGCCAGGTCAGGAGCGTGCCGCGGCCGTCGGGTGACGCGCCGAGCGTGAACGAGCCGCCGTGCTGCCGGGCCCGTGACGCGAGGTTGCCGGTGCCCGAGCGGCGGTCGCGACGCTCCGGCAGGCCCGTGCCGTCGTCCTGGACCTCGACGAGCACGCGTCCGAGCGGGCCGGTGCCGTTCACCGAGATGCGGACCGTGACCGACGACGCGTGCGCGTGCCGGGCGGCGTTGGCGAGCCCCTCGCGCACGACCGCCACGACGTCGTCCGTCAGCTGCTGGCCCACGCGGTCGTCGAAGCGGTCCTCCTCGAACGGGTCGTCGGACAGACCGCTGCCGTCGAGCGACAGGATCACCGACGGCGCGAAGCCGAGGCCCGTGCGCGCGAGCGACGCCTCGCGGCGCAGCCGCTCGACCAGGCCCGTCGCGGCGTCGGGGTCGCGCAGCGCGTAGACGATCTCGCGGATCTGCCGCACGGAGGAGTCGACGTTGTCGAGCGCGTCGTCCACGATGCTCAGCAGCTCGCTCGGGTCGACACCCCGCGCCGCCCGACGCTTGACCGTCTCGAGCTGCATGCCGGTCGCGAAGAGCTGCTGGATCGCGAGGTCGTGCAGGTCGCGCGCGATGCGCTCGCGCTCGTCGAGCAGCGCCGCGACGTCCTGCGCGTGCCGAGCCTCCGCGAGCACGTAGGCGAGGGCCGCCTGCGAGGCGAACGACTCGGCGGTCGCGAGGTCGCCGTCCTCGAACGGCGGCTCGCCGATGCGGCGCAGCAGGATGAGCACGCCCACACCGCGGCCCGACGTCTGCATCGGCGCGTACATCGCGGACCCGAACGCGCGCATCGCGGGCACCTTGACGCTGCGGGACTGCGACAGCGACGGCGTGAGCAGGCCCTTGCCCTCGGTCATCACGGTCCACGCGCGGCCGCCCTCGGGCATGACCGTGCCCATGAGCTTGTCGGCGTCGTGCCCGTCGACGAGCTCGATGAGGAGGCGGCCGCCGAGCCCGGGCAGCGCGAGGGCCGCGGTGTCGGCGTGCGCGACCTCGCGAGCCGTCGCGGCGATGTGCTCGAGCGCCTCCTCCTCGTCGATGCCCTCGAGCAGCATGGTCGTGATGTCCTGGCCGGCGCGCAGCCAGTGCTCCCGGCGCGAGGACTCGGCGTAGAGCTGCGCGTTCGCGACGGCCACGCCGGCCGCGGCGGCGAGCGAGATGACCGTGCTCTCGTCGCCGTCGGTGAAGCCGCCCTCCTTCTCGGACAGGTAGAGCTGGCCGTAGATGCGCTCGCCCGTGCGCACGGACGCGCCGAGGAACGAGCCCATCGGCGGGTGGTCCTTCGGGAACCCGCGGAACGCCGGGTGGTGCGTGAGGTCGTCGAGCCGCAGGGCGCCCTCGATCGGGATCTGGCCGAGCACGCCGAGCGCGTGCGGTGCGGTGCCGAGCATGCGCGCCACGGCGGTCGGCACGCCCGCGTAGACGAAGGTCGTCGACGTGCCGGTGGGGTCGAGGACGTTGATCGCCGCGTACCGGGCGCCCGTGAGCTCGGCGCTGACCTGCACGAACCGGTTGAGGACCGACGGCAGGTCGAGCTGCGCGGCGACGGACAGGATCGCGTCGAGCAGGTCGGCCACGCCGTCGCCGGTGAGGTCCACGACCTCTTCCGAGTGGACCTCGCTCAGCACCCCGCGCGCGAACGGGGTCCCGACCACGGGACGCTCCACGGGCGGACGCTCAGCCATGCGTCGCGCCGCCGACCTGCCCCACGCGGGATCGCGCACCCTCGCCCTCCCCGGCGTCGCCCTGCTCGCTGTCCAGGGCCACACGGTAGCCCGGGACCCGCGTGAGCAGGTCGTCGTGGGAGCCGCGCGCCGCGACGGCGCCGTCCTCGAGCCACAGGACCTCGTCGGCGTCGGCGAGGGCCGAGACGCGGTGGGTCACGAGGAGCACGCCGCGCCGGCCGCTGCGCGCCTCGTCGAGCAGCGTGCCGACCAGGCGGTCCGCGGTCGCCGCGTCGAGGTGCTCGGCGGGCTCGTCGACGAGCACGAGGGGAGCGGGTGCGAGCAGCGTGCGGGCGAGCAGCAGCCGGCGGCGCTCGCCGCCGGACACCGTGCGGGCGTCGGGGCCGACGAGCGTGTCGAGGCCCTCGGGCAGGCTTGCGAGCCACGGGCCGAGGCCGACGCGGTCGAGCGTGGCGCGGGCCTCGTCCGGGGTCACGTCGCCGCGGGCGACGCGCAGGTTCTCGAGGACGGTCGTGCCGAAGACGTGCGCGTCCTCGGTCACCGCGACCACGGCCGCCGCGACGTCTACGCGCGCGAGCCCTCCGACGTCGGTGCCGTCGAGCGACACCGTGCCCGCGGCCGACGGCAGCAGGCCGGCGAGCGTGAGCAGCGTGGTCGTCTTGCCGGTGCCGCTCGGGCCGACGACCGCGACCGACCGGCCGCGGCGCAGCGTGACGTCGAGCCCGCGCACGACGTCACGGCCGTCGGGCCACGCGCACGTCACGCCCGCGGCGCGCAGCACCGGGTCGGCCGCTGCCGCGTCGCGGGTGTCGGTCGCGGGGGTCGCGTCCGCAGTCGACGACACCGTGGCGTCCCCGCGGGGGTCCGCCGTCGCGTGGCCCGTCCCGCGGGACGACGGCCCTGCGGCGGCACCGCCCGCGGTCCGTGCGGTCGCTGCGGACAGCTCCTGCGGACCTGCGGGCGCTCCGGAGTCGTCCAGCAGCGCGAGGATGCGTGCGGCCGCCGCTCGCGACCGCTGGACCTGGATCGCGGCGGCGGGCAGGAGCGACGTGGCCTCGAACGCGGCGAGCGGCGTCAGCACGACCACCGCGAGCTCGACGGGTGCGAGCAGCCCGGCACCGACAGCGGGCACCCCGGTGACGAGCGCCGCGAGCACCGCGAGCCCGACCGCGAGCTGCCCGACGGCGGCAGCCGCGGCTGCGGGCCGGGCGCCGGCGTCCGCCGCGGCCGTGACCCGGGCG
>NZ_BHYL01000314.1 GCF_003851725.1 Cellulomonas algicola
CGCAGCCGTCGCGCGTCGGCCGGATCGCCCCCGTCTGCCCAGGTCCGGATCTTCGCGGCCCACCGGTCGAGGGCGTCGTCCTCGTAGCCGCTCGTGTAGAGCTCGGTGTCGCCGTGCAGGCGGACGTAGACGACGTCGGACGTGACGTCCTCGATCACGGGCCACCGCCCGGCTGTGTCGGCGACGACCAGGCCGACGTCGTGCGCGCGCAGCAGGTCGACGAGGTCGGGCGTCTCGAACGTCGCGTGCCGGACCTCCAGGACGTGCCGCAGCGGGCGGTCGGCGTCGGTCGTCGTCCACGCGCGGTCGTCGAGCCGTTCGTCGTGCCGCGTCGCCATCTCGGCCGCGGCGGCCGTCGTGCGCGGCAGCAGGTCGAAGAACGCGGCGAGCCGGTCGGGGTGGAAGCCGAGGTTGGGCGGGAGCTGCCAGAGGACCGGCCCGAGCTTGGCGCCGAGCGCGAGGACACCGCTCGCGAGGAAGTTCGCGACGGGCGTCTCGACGTCGGCGAGCTTGCGCATGTGCGTGACGAACCGCGGACCCTTGACGGAGAAGAGGAAGTCGTCGGGCGTCTGATCGGCCCACGCGCGGTAGCTCTCGGGGCGCTGCAGCGAGTAGAAGGAGCCGTTGATCTCGATGCTCGTCAGCCGCTGCGACGCGTACGCGAGCTCGAGCCGCTGGGGCAGGCCGCGCGGGTAGAAGACGCCACGCCAGGGGGCGTAGCGCCAGCCGCTGATCCCGACCCGGATGGCCACCGGCACAGCCTGCACGGCGGACGCCGGACCGGCATCCGGAAGGGCGCACACTGGTCGGGTGACCGTCGAGAGCTCCCCCGCGCGTGGCCCTGAGGGCGACGCGACGGCCCCGGTGCTCGTCGACGTCTACCGTCCGGACGGTCGGCTCGACGTGCGGCGCACGGTCGCGCCGCACCGTCGGGGTGCCGCGGACCCGTGCTGGTGGACCGCGCCGGACGGCGCGCTGTGGCACGCGCTCGCGACGCCCGACGGCCCGGCGACGCGTCGGCTGGCCGTGCACCGCGACGGTGTGCACGTCGCCGCGTGGGGGCCGGGCGCCGAGCGTGCCGTCGCGGGCGTGCCGCGCCTGCTCGGGGCGCACGACGACCCGTCGGGCTTCGACCCGACCCTGCACCCCGTCGTGCGGGACGCCCACCGCGGGCTGCCGGGGCTGCGGATCGGCGCGAGCGGCGACATGGTCGCGGCGCTCGTCGCCGGGATCCTCGAGCAGCGCGTCGTCGGGGCGGACGCGCGCGCCGCGTGGCGACGGCTCGTGACGCGGCACGGCACGCCCGCGCCCGGGCCGGTGCCCGCGTCGATGCGCGTGCCGCCGCCGTGGGTCGTCTGGCGGGAGATGCCCGTGTGGGAGTGGCGGCAGGCCGGCGTCGACGACCAGCGCTCGTCGACGATCCGACGCGCGGCCGAGGTCGGTCGGCGGCTCGACGAGGCGGTCGACCTGCCGCTCACCGAGGCGCGACGACGGCTCCTCACCGTCCGGGGTATCGGGCCGTGGACCGTCGCCGAGACGACGTCCCGCGCGCTCGGCGACGCCGACGCGGTGTCGGTCGGCGACTTCCACCTCGCGCACCTCGTCGGGTGGGCGCTCACGGGCCGCCGCACCGACGACGCGGGCATGCTCGAGCTCCTCGAGCCGTGGCGCGGTCACCGGCAGCGCGTCATCCGGCTGATCGAGACCACGCTCGCGGGTCGCGCCCCCAAGTTCGGTCCGCGCTCGCCGCGCGCGCTCCCCCTGCGCTGACGTCCCTGCGCTGACGTCGCGACGCCCGGCCGGCGCGCGGTTGGCCACGCCGCCCGCCACGGGGCAGGATCGACCCCGACGAAAGGTGGGTCCCATGAGCTATCCGGTCATCGCGCCGCGCGACGAGGAGCGGACCGAGTCCGCAGGTCGCGTCGTCGGCGCGTTCTTCGCGTTCCTGCTGTTCGCGGCGGGGATCGTGCTGTTCGCGCTGTCGTTCCAGGGTCCCGACTGGAGCCACTGGACGTTCGTCGGCGCGATCGCGTCGATCACGCTGTCGTTCATGATCCCGACGACGATCCTGCCTGCGCTCGAAGGCGACTGACCGCACCGGTCCGGCGACCCCGCCGGGCTCGACGGCAGAGCGGCGAGCCCGGCGCGGACCCTCACCCGCGCCGGGCGCGCCCGTCAGCGGTGCGTCTGCGCGATCCGGACGTGGTTCCCGAACGGGTCGCGCAGGCCGAAGTCGATGCCGTACGGCCGCTCGGTCGGCTCCTCGGTGAGCTCCACCCCGCGCTCCTTGAGCGTCGCGTACGTCTGGTGCGCGTCGTCGGTCGTGAGGAACAGGTGGCCGCCCGTCGCGCCCTTCGCGACGAGCTCGCGCACCTGCTCGGCGGTCGCCGGGTCGAGCGACGGAGGACCGGGGCGCTCCAGCAGGACCTCCCGGTCCGGAGCACCGGGCACGCGGACCGTGAGCCAGCGCATGAAGCCGAGGTCCTGGTCGGTCCCGATCTCGAAGCCGAGCTTGCCGACGTAGAAGTCGAGCGCCTCGTCCTGGTCGAGCACGTAGATCTGGGTGATGGAGATGGAGTTCAGCATGCCGCCGACGCTACTGAGCGCCGTCAGGTCGACGCTTCTCCGAAACTGCTCGGCCTGACCCACGCCTTGGTGAAGCACGTCGGTGCGATGGCGAGCGGCCCGCGCGCACGGTGCTGGGTCGGCGACTCGCCGACGACGTCGCGGAACGTGCGGCTGAACGTGCCGAGGCTCGTGAAGCCGACGGCCAGGCAGATCTCGGTGACGCTGCGGTCGGTCTCGCGCAGCATCAGCATCGCGCGCTCGACGCGCCGACGCTGCAGGTAGCGGTGCGGGGTCTCGCCGAACGTCGCGCGGAACGTGCGGATGAAGTGCGCCTCCGACACGTGCGCGACGCGCGCGAGCGACGGCACGTCGAGCGGCTCGGCGTACGCGCGGTCCATCGCGTCGCGGGCGCGCAGCATGCGCCGGTTGGTGTCCTCGACGGCCTTGCTCACGCCCGTCATCGAACCACCGTCGGGCGCCCGTCAGGCGCGTCCGGCCGTCGCGGACGGGCCGTCGGGAGGCCGTGGATCCCGACCACCCGGGAGGACGAGCGTCGGTCCCGGCGGCGAAGGGCACGGTGGTCGCGGACATCGGGGCCTTCGCGACCGCGAACCCGCCCGCGACCGACTTCCTCGTCCCGACCGGTGTGCAGTTCGCGTTCGAGCCGTACCGCGACGGGTTCCTCGTCTCCGACGGGCACCACAACCGCCTCTACCAGGTGCGCCACGACGGCGCCGTGTCTGTGCGGCTGGCGCTGCCGAACGTCGTCCCGACGGGTCTGGCCCTCAAGGGGTCGACGGTGTTCGTCGCGGAGTCCGGACCGCTGCCGCACCTGCCGCAGGACGGCAAGGTCGGCGCGTTCGGCCCGCGCGCGTCCAGCGCCACGACCGTCGCGGCGGGCGGTCCGCTCATGGTGGAGTCGAGTGGGCCCGCGGGCACCGGCTGTACGCGCTCGCGCAGGGCGACTGGCCGCTCGGAGGCGAGGCGGGCTCCCCCGCGGCGCCCGGCACGGGCCGGTTGTACTCCGTCGGCCACCACGGCGCGCTGCGGCTCGTCGCGGACGGTCTCGACCAGCCGACGTCGTTCCAGGTCGTGCACGGCACGGCCTGGGTCGTGACCCTCGGCGGCGAGGTCTGGCGGGTCGGTCTCGGGCGCTGAGGCGTCAGGCCCGCTCGTCCCCCGCCTCGTGTACCCAGCGGGCGATCTGCACCCGGTTCGTCGCGTCCAGCTTGGTGAGGACGTTCCCGACGTGCGTCTTCACGGTCGCGACACCGAGGTGCAGCGCCCGCGCGATCTCGGCGTTCGACATGCCCGCCCCGACGGCCTCGGCGACCTCACGCTCGCGGTCGGTCAGCGTCGCGAGCAGCGCACGCGCCCGCGCACGGGGCGGGTCGCCGGCGGGGGCGGCGGTCACCGCGGCGATGAGCTGCGAGGTCACGCTCGGCGACAGCATGGGCTCGCCCTGCGCGACGCGCCGGACGGCAGCGACCAGGTCGGCCGGCGGGGTGTCCTTCAGCAGGAACCCCGCCGCCCCCTGGCGCAGCGCGGTGAGCACGAGGTCGTCGGCGTCGAACGTCGTGAGGACGAGGACGCGCGCCCGCGAGCCGAGGTCGCGCAGCCGCCGGTGCGCGGCGAGCCCGTCCATGCGCGGCATCCGGACGTCCATGAGGACGACGTCGGGCGCGGTCCGGACGACCACGTCGACACCTTGCTGGCCGTCGGCCGCCTCGCCCACGAGCTCGAGGTCGGGAGCGCCCCCGAGGATGAGCCCGAGCCCGGTGCGCACGAGCGGGTCGTCGTCGACGACGACGACCCGGACGACCGGGCTCACGCCGGCCACGGCAGCCGTGCGCGGACCACGAACGTGCCGTCGGCCTGGTAGCCGTGCTCGAGCTCGCCGCCCGCGAGCGTCGCACGCTCGGTCAGACCGACGAGCCCGACACCCGGCCGGTGCCCGGCGCCGACGGTGAGCAGCGCCCGGTTGCGGACCTCGACCGCGAGGGCGCCGCCCGGCGCTCCCGCGAGCACGATCTCGACGGGCTGGCGCGGGGCGTGCTTGCGGGCGTTCGTCAGGGCCTCCTGCACGACGCGGAAGGCCGTGCGCGACACCGACGCGGCCAGGTCGCGCGTCGCCTCGGGCGCGAGGGCACCCGTGTCGAGGCTCACCTCCGCACCCGCCTCGCGCGCCTCGGCGACCAGCGCCGGGATCTCCTGGAGCGTCGGCTGCGGCCGCTCGACGGCGTCGGGCTGCGACGGGTCCCGCAGGACGCCGAGCACGTCGCGCAGCTCGGCGAGCGCGGCGTGCGCCGCGGCCGCGATCGTGCCGGCCGTCTCGACGACCTGCTCGCGCGAGAGGTCGTCCCGGTACGCGAGCGCACCCGCGTGCAGCGCGACGAGCGAGATGCGGTGCGCGAGCACGTCGTGCATCTCGCGCGCGATGCGGGTGCGCTCCGCCTCGCGCGCGACCTCCGCCGCGAGCGCCTGCTCGCGCTCGGCGGCCTGCGCACGGGCGTGCAGCGACGCGACCAGCTCGCGGCGGGTCGCGATCCCGTGACCCGTGCCGATCGTGACCGCGAGGACCAGGACGCCGATGAGGACGTCGGTGAGGTGCGTGACGGGTGACGTGCTGGTCGCCCACACGCGCGGCACGTGGACGAACGTCGAGTAGAGGGTCGCGGCGAGCCACGTGAGGCCGGCGACGACGAGCCAGCGGCCGCGGCGCCACGTCGCGAGCGACACGATCGCGAAGGTCGCCGGCCCGACGGCCACCACGGACACGGCGGTCGCCGCGGTCGCCGCCACCGCGATCGCGAGCGGGTACCGGCGTCGCAGCGGAAGGAGCGCGAGCGTGGCGACGCCGAGCGCGAGGTCGAGGACGATCGCGCCTCCGACGACCTCGTCGGGCGGCGGCGACGCGGTCTCGCCGACGGCCTCGGGCATGGCGAGCGCGACGACCTGCGCCATCCACAGCGCGACGCCGAGACCCGCGGCGAGGAGGTACCGCCACGCGCGCGACCACCCCCGCCACCGCGGGTGCAGCCAGACGTCGGGCGTCGGGGGCGCGACGACGACGGAGGACATGCCGCAAGCGTAGAGGCGGCGCCCACGGCGCAGGTCAGCCGTCGGGCGGGCCGGCCTCCACCCTTGTGCGGAGGCCGTCCGGGCGAGCGGGCACCGTCAGCGCAGGGCGGCGCGCGAGCGGCGGTCGTTCTCGTGCTGGATCGCGTCGACGAGCTCGGCCTTCGTCATGCGCGAGCGCCCGCGGACCTCGAGCTCGGTGGCGACCTCGTACAGGTGCGTCTTGGACGCGTTCGCGTCGACGCCGCCGGCGGTCGGGGCGTCGCTGTCGAGCCCGCCCTCCTCGGCGCGCGCGTCGGAGGGCCCGTACTCCTCCTTGGGCCGCCAGCTGTCGCCGACCTTCTCGTGCGTGTGCTTGAGCGCGGCGAACGCGACGCGGTAGGCCCGCTCCTCGTCGCCGCCGTACTGCTCGAGCGCGGCGTCGTGCGCGTGCGCGAACGTCCGCTGCGCCTTGTCGTCCGAGCGCTGCAGGGTGCTGGGCAGCTCGTCCGGGATCGGGTCGCCGTTGCGCTTCGTCTTGGGCACGGTGCGGCTCCTTCGCGTGGACCGGTCTCCTGCCCCATCGTGCGACCTGCGCCACGCCACCGCAGCACGACCGCACCGAGCCGTCGACCGGCCCACGAGTAGGCTCGCGCGGTCGGACGACAGGGAGGTGACGCCGATGGCGGCGACGCCCGACGGCCGGACCGTCCTCGAGCTCCGGGCCGACTGCACGCGGTGCGCGGCGCTGTGCTGCGTGGGTCTGCCGTTCCAGCGGTCCGCGGACTTCGCGTTCGACAAGCCCGGTGGGGTGCCGTGCGGGAACCTGCGCGACGACCTGCGGTGCGGCGTGCACGCGCAGCTGCGCGAGCGCGGGTTCGCCGGGTGCACGGTGTTCGACTGCTTCGGCGCCGGGCAGCACGTGACGGCCGCGTTCGAGGGCCGGGACTGGCGCGACGGGCCGGACGTCGCGGGGCGGATGTTCACGGCGTTCGGGGTGCAGCGCCGGTTGCACGAGCTCGCGTGGTACCTCGTCGACGCGGTCGACCGCCCGGTCGACGCACCGCTGCGGGACGAGGCCCGTGCCCTGCTCGCCCGCGTCAGCGCCGTCGCCGACGCCGCGCCCGACGCACCCGACCGAGGTGACGTCGACGACCTCCACGGGTCCGTCGTCGACGTGCTCGGGCGGATCAGCGCGGCCGTCCGCGGTGCGGCACGGCGGTCGCTGCCCGGGCGGCGGCGCGACCGGCGACGCGCCGACCTGGTCGGGGCGCGGCTCCGCGACGCGGACCTGCGCACGGTCGACCTGCGCGGCGCGTGGCTCATGGGCGCGGACCTCCGCGGTGCGGACCTGCGGCTGGCGGACCTCGTCGGTGCCGACCTGCGCGGCGCGGACCTGCGCGGCGCGGACCTCTCGGACGCGCTCTTCGTCACGGGCCCGCAGGCCGCCGCGGCGCGCGGCGACGCGACGACACGACTGCCCGGCCGCGTGCCGCGTCCCACGCACTGGACGTCCGCACCCACCCGCTGACCTGCGCAGACGGCGTGTCCCGACCGACACGCCGACTGAGCCTGCCCGGGCTCCCCCGCACGGCCGAGCGCCCGAGACTTTGGTCACACGTGCGCCAAGACCCACCGCTCTACGTTCGAAGAACGAGCAAAGGGTTTCCGCACGAGCCGAGGAAGACCGTGTCCACAACACCGTCGCGCGACAGCGCGACCACCACCTGTCCCGTCGCCCGTCCCGCCGCACGACACACCCCTCCCCCGGCTCGCACCGCCGGCCGCGCCCGCACCGCCACGACGACCGCCGGCTGGGTCGCGCTCGCCGCCGTCGTCGCCCTCCTGTCCGGGTGCGCCGGCACCACCTCCGCCGACGCCGCCACCCCCGGCGGCACGCCGCACGGCGGCGAGGCCGGTCTCGCCCTCCCCGATCTCGGGACCGTCACGATCGCCGGGCTGCCCGGGCGCGTCTGGCTCGGCGTCGGCCTCGTCGTGTGCGCGCTGGGGCTCGCGTTCGGGGTGACCGTCGTCGCGCAGCTCAAGCGGCTGCCGGTGCACGGGTCGATGCGAGCCGTGTCGGAGCTCATCTACACGACGTGCAAGGCGTACCTCGTGCAGCAGGGACGCTTCCTGCTCGTGCTGTGGGGCTTCATCGCCGCGGTGATCGTCGTCTACTACCGCGTCCTCGTCGGGTTCGACTGGGGGCGCGTCGCGGTCGTCATCGCGTTCAGCCTGGTCGGCATGGCCGGGTCGTACTCGGTCGCGTGGTTCGGCATCCGCGTCAACACCTACGCGAACTCCCGCACGGCGTTCGCCGCGCTGCGGGGGCGCGCCCTGCCGCTGCACCGGATCCCGCTGCGGTCCGGGATGGCGATCGGCATGGTGCTCATCAGCCTCGAGCTCGCGATCATGCTGGTCATCCTGCTGTTCCTGCCCGGCGACCTCGCGGGCGCGTGCTTCATCGGGTTCGCGGTCGGCGAGTCGCTCGGCGCCGCGGCGCTGCGCATCGCGGGCGGCATCTTCACGAAGATCGCCGACATCGGCTCCGACCTCATGAAGATCGCGTTCAAGATCAAGGAGGACGACGCCCGCAACCCCGGCGTGATCGCCGACTGCACGGGCGACAACGCGGGCGACTCCGTCGGCCCGAGCGCCGACGGGTTCGAGACGTACGGCGTCACCGGCGTCGCGCTCGTGACCTTCGTGCTGCTCGGCGTCCCCGACCCGGGCGTCCAGGCCGCGCTGCTCGTCTGGATCTTCGTCGTGCGCGCCGTGATGATCGCCGCGTCGGGCGTGTCCTACACCGTCAACGACCTGTGGGCGTCGCGCCGGTACGCGGGTGCCGAGCGCATGGACTTCGAGAAGCCGCTCACGTCGCTCGTCTGGCTGACGTCGGCCGTCTGCATCGCCGCGACGTTCGCGACGACGTGGCTCGTCCTCGCCGACGGCACCCCGGGCCTGTGGTGGAAGCTCGCGACGATCATCTCCTGCGGCACCCTGGCCGGCGCGCTCATCCCCGAGCTCGTCAAGGTGTTCACCAGCACCGGCAGCCGGCACACGCGCGAGGTCGTCGCGTCGTCCCGCGAGGGCGGCCCGTCGCTCAACATCCTGTCCGGCCTCGTCGCGGGCAACTTCTCCGCCTACTGGCTCGGGATGGCGATCGTCGTGCTCATGGGCGCCGCCTACCTGGTGAGCGAGCTCGGGCTCGCCGACGTCATGCACGCGCCCGCGGTGTTCGCGTTCGGGCTCGTCGCGTTCGGGTTCCTGGGCATGGGTCCCGTGACCATCGCCGTCGACTCCTACGGCCCGGTCACCGACAACGCGCAGAGCGTCTACGAGCTGTCGGGCATCGAGCAGGCCGACGAGGACGCGCTGTCCGAGGAGCTCGGCGGCGCACCGGCGTGGCAGCACGCCAAGCAGCTCCTCGAGGAGAACGACGGCGCGGGGAACACGTTCAAGGCGACCGCCAAGCCCGTGCTCATCGGCACGGCCGTCGTCGGCGCCACCACGATGATCTTCTCGATCATCATGGGCCTCACCGACGGGCTCACGACGGGCCTCGAGAACCTCTCGCTGCTGCACCCGCCGTTCCTGCTCGGCCTCGTCGCGGGCGGCTCGGTCATCTACTGGTTCACGGGCGCCTCCACGCAGGCCGTCACCACCGGCGCCTACCGCGCCGTCGAGTTCATCCGCGCGCACATCCGCCTCGACGGCACCGCCGCGGCCAGCGAGGCCGACTCGCGCCGCGTCGTCGAGATCTGCACCCAGTACGCGCAGCGCGGCATGCTCACGATGTTCCTCGGCGTGTTCTTCGCGACGCTCGCGTTCGCGTTCGTCGAGCCGTACCTCTTCGTCGGCTACCTCGTCTCCATCGCGCTGTTCGGCCTCTACCAGGCGATCTTCATGGCCAACGCGGGCGGCGCCTGGGACAACGCGAAGAAGATCGTCGAGACCGAGCTGCACGCGAACGGCACCCCGCTGCACGACGCGACCGTCGTCGGCGACACCGTCGGCGACCCGTTCAAGGACACCTCGTCCGTCGCGCTCAACCCGGTCATCAAGTTCACGACGCTCTTCGGCCTCCTCGCGGTCGACCTCGCCGTGCAGCTGTCCGGGCAGGGCCGGCACGCGCTCGTGCTCGTGCTCGCCGGGGTCTTCTTCCTCGCGTCGACGTACTTCGTGCACCGGTCCTTCTACGGCATGCGGATCGAGTCGCACGCGACGCCGGGCGACGCCGAAGGCGTGCCCGCCACGGACGACGACGCGGTTGCGGACGACGACACGACCGGGGCCCTGCTCCCGCAGCAGGCGAACCCCGTCGACGACGCGGTCCCGACGCGCGTCTGACCCCACGCCCCCGGACCGGACGCGGAAGCCGACCCCCGTCCGGTCCGGGCCTGCCCTGTCGTGGGCCCTCCGGCCCGCCCCGGGCGCAGCGCGAGGACGTCAGCCGGGCAGGCGGACCTCAGCGCGCAGGCCGCCGAGGACCGCGTCGGCCAGGACGACGTCGCCTCCCTGCTCGCGGGCCATCTCACGGGCGATGGCCAGGCCCAGGCCGCTGCCGCCCGCCTCGCGCTCGCGGGCGTCGTCGAGGCGCACGAAACGCTCGAACACCCGCTCGCGGTCCTCGGCCGGGATGCCCCTGCCGTCGTCCTCGACCACGACCGACCCCTCGGCGACGGTCACGACGACGCGCGACGCGGCGTGCCGGAGCGCGTTGCCGACGAGGTTGCGCACGACCCGGCCGGTCGCGACGGCGTCGCAGCGCGCGTGCCCGGCACCGTGCACGTCGACCGTCACGGCCGGGGTCGCCCCGGTCTCGCCGTCCACCACGTCGGCCACGAGCGCGGCCAGGTCGACGTCCTCGGCGCGCAGCGGTGCGGAACCGACCCGTGCCAGGAGCAGCAGGTCGTCGACGAGCGACTGCATACGCGCCGCCTCGCGCTCGGCGTCGGCGACGACCTCCGCCTGGGGGTAGGCGTCGGGGTGGGCGCGCGCGACGTCGAGGGTCGCGCGCAGCGACGCGAGCGGCGACCGGAGCTCGTGGGCCGCGTCGGCGACGAACGACCGCTGCCGGGCGGCGCTCGTCTCGAGGCGGTCGAGCATGTCGTTGAGCGTCCGGGCCAGCGCGGCGAGCTCGTCGTCGACGGGCGGCACGGGCAGCGACCCGGAACCGCCGGTGCGCGCGACGTCGGCGGCGGCCCGGCGCAGCTCGTCGACGGGTCGCAGCGCGCGGCCGATGACGGCCCAGATCGTGGCCGCGAGCAGCGCGGTGAGCACGGGCACGACGACGACGAGCGCGAGCCGCAGCGCACCGACCAGCCCGCGCACCTCGTCGAGCGGCACGGTCGCGACGGCGACGACCGGCTCGCCGCGGTAGGTCGCGTTGCGCAGCGCGACGCGCGCGTCGGGGTCGTAGCCGCTGTCGGTCGTGGTGGAGACGATCACCTCGTCGCCGTGCGGGCGCAGCGCCGCGAGGGTGTCGGTGGGCAGCAGCGGCAGGGTGCGGGACGCGTTGGCGGACGTCGCGAGGACGCGCCCGTCGGCGTCGAGGAGCTGCGCGATCTCGCCGCGCTCGGCGACGGGCAGCGGGTCGGGCACGCGGTCGGCGTCGGCGAGGTCGGCGACGGTGTCGACGCGGTCGCGCACGGTCTCGTCGAGCGCGGACACCCGGCCCGCCGACAGCACGGACGTGAGCACGACCGCCCCGACGGCGAGCGTCACCATGAGCAGTCCCGCGGTGAGCGCGGTCAGCCGCAGCCGCAGCGACCCGCGCCAGACCCGTCGGCCCGCCACGGCGTCAGCCGGCCACGCGGTACCCGGCACCGCGGACCGTCGCGACGGTGTCGCGGCCGAGCTTGCGGCGCAGGTACCCGACGTAGACCTCGACGACGTTGACGTCCTCGCCGGTCCCCTCCCACACGTGGTCGCGCAGCTCGACCTTGCCCACGACGCGGTCGGCGTGCCGCATGAGGTACTCGAGCAGCGCGAGCTCACGGACCGTCAGGACCACCTCCGCACCACCCCGCGTGACGGTCCGGGCGGACGGGTCGAGCACCAGGTCGCCCACCGTCAGCACCGCCGGGCGCACCTGCGGCGGGCGGCGCAGCAACGCACGCAACCGGGCGACGAGCACCACGAACGCGAACGGCTTCGTCAGGTAGTCGTCGGCGCCGACGTCGAGCCCGTCGGCGACGTCGTACTCGCCGTCCTTCGCGGACAGCAGCAGCACAGGCGTGAAGACGTCCTGCGCGCGCAGGGCCGTCACGACGTCGTAGCCGTTGCGCCGCGGCAGCATGATGTCGAGGACGATCGCGTCGTACTCGTGGTCGAGCGCCATGCGCAGTCCGGTGTCGCCGTCGTGCGCGACGTCCACCGCGAAGCCCTCCGCGGACAGGCCGCGGTGCAGCGCGCTCGTCAGCCCGCGCTCGTCGTCCACCACGAGTACCCGCACGTCGGCAGCATGCCACCCGCCGCACGCCAGGGGGCCGCCCGGCGGACGGAGTGCGTCTCAGGATGCCCACAGGGGCCGTGCCGCACAGTGGTCTCATGACCGAGACACAGCCCACCCCGCAACCGGCGGCCCCGGCACGCCGGTCCCTGTCCCCCCGAGCCCGGTGGGCGGTGCCCGCCGTGGCCGCCGTCGCCGTCGGCGCCGCCGTGATGGGCCCGCCGCTGTTCGCCAGCGCGGGCGACGACGGCCTGCCGCCCGTGACGCCCGAGCAGCTCGTCGCGAAGGTCGTCGAGAAGGACGCCCCCGCCCTGTCCGGCACGGTCGTCTACACCGCGCGCCTCGGCCTGCCGTCGCTGCCGTTCGGGCCGGGCGGTGCGAGCGCCGACCCGGTGAATCTCATGTCCGGCTCGTCGACGCTGCGCCTGTGGTCGGACGGTGAGCAGCGCTCGCGCGTCGCGCTGCTCGGCGCCGCGTCCGAGTACTCGGTCGTGCACGACGGCACGCAGGCCTGGACGTACTCGAGCGACGACGACGAGGTCGTGCACTACACGGTCGACCCGGCGGACGCCGCGACGCTCGAGAAGCTCGCGACCGAGGGCCCGGCGGTGAAGGGCGACCTGCCCACGCCGCAGGACGCCGCCGAGCAGGCACTCGCGCACGCGCAGGAGCTCTCGACGGTGTCCGTCGACGGCCAGACGACGGTCGCGGGGCGCGACGCGTACCAGCTCGTCGTCACGCCGAAGAGCACGACGACGCTCGTCGGGCGCGTCGTCGTCGCGGTCGACGCGACCGAGTGGACGCCGTTGCGCGTGCAGGTGTGGAGCGCGTCGGACGACACCGAGCCCGCGCTCGAGGTCGGGTTCACCGACGTGTCGTTCTCCACGCCGTCCGACTCCGTCCTCACGTTCTCGCCGCCCGCGGGCGCGCAGGTCCGCGAGGTCGTCGTGCCGCTGCCGACGGACGCCGAGATGGCCGCCGCGCAGCAGGAGCACACCGACGGTGCGCTGCCGCAGGGCGTCACGGTGCACGGCGAGGGCTGGGAAACGGTGGTCGAGGTCAGCGGCGTCGACGTGACCGGCGCACTGGCGGGCGACCCGCAGGCGCTCGCCGAGCTGCAGGAGCACGAGCCGACGATCGGGTCGGACAGCGCGCAGGCGCTGCTCGAGGACTTCGGCGGCGACCCGTCGGACAAGGCGGACATGGGCGAGATCGACCCGTCGGCCCTGCTCGACTCGATCGCCACGCCCGTCCCGGGCGGCCGCGTGGTCACCTCCGACCTGTTCAGCGTCCTGCTCACCGACGACGGCCGGGTGCTGGTCGGCGCGGTGTCCCCCGAGACGCTGCAAGGGCTGGCGTGAGCACGACCGTGCTCGACCCCGCGCGGGTCGGTCAGGGGTCCGGTGACGACACCGGGCCCCTGGCCGTGCGCACGGAGGGGCTGACGAAGCGGTTCCGCGGCGGGCAGGTCGCGGTCGACGACCTCGCGCTGCGCGTGCCGCGCGGCGCGGTGTACGGCTTCCTCGGGCCCAACGGGTCGGGCAAGACGACGACGATCCGCATGCTGCTGGGACTCGTGCGGCCGACGGCGGGCTCCGCGTGGTTGCTCGACGCCCCCGTGCCCGAGGCGTCCGCGTCGGTGCTGCCGCGCGTGGGCGCGCTCGTCGAGGGACCTGCGTTCCACCCGTACCTGTCCGGGCGGGACAACCTGGCCCGGCTCGAGGCCGCCGACGCGACCGCCGACCCGCGGACCGCCGACCGCCGCGCCGCGGAGGCGCTCGACCGCGTCGGGCTCGGCGCCGCGGCCGACAAGCGGTACCGGCAGTACTCGCTGGGCATGAAGCAGCGGCTCGGGCTGGCCGCCGCGCTCCTGCGCCCGCGCGACCTCCTCGTGCTCGACGAGCCGACCAACGGCCTCGACCCGCAGGGCACGCGCGAGGTCCGCCACCTGGTCCGGGAGCTCGCCGACGCGGGCACGACGGTGCTCGTCTCGTCGCACCTGCTCGCCGAGATCGAGCAGGTGTGCACGCACGTCGGGATCATGCGCGCGGGGCGGATGGTCCTGCAGGGCGACCGGTCCGTGCTCGTGGCGCGCGGGGCGTCGCGGCTGCGGGTCACGACGACGACGGGTCTGGCCGGTGCCGCGGCGGGCGTGCTCGACACGCTCGGGCTGGACGAGGTCGCCGTCGACGGGCTCCAGGTCGACGCGCTGCTCGGCGACGTCGCGCCCGAGAAGGTGTCGGCGGCGCTCGTCGCCGCGGGGGTCGACCTCGTCGGGTTCGCGGTGCGGCACCCCAGCCTGGAGGAGATCTTCGTCGAGCTGACCGGGGAGGGTTTCGATGTCGCACGCTGACCCGCGACCGGGCGTCGCACCCGCAGGAGCGGGCGCCACGGCGGCGGTCGCGACCGCCACACCCCCGCTGCGGCCCGTCCGCGGCGCGTTCGGACGCCTCCTGCGCAGCGAGCTGCGGCTCGTCCTCGGCCGGCGCCGCAACCTCGTGCTGCTGTCCGGCCTGGGCGCCGTCCCGCTGCTGCTGGGCCTCGTCGTGTTCTTCACGCGCGACACCGCGATGGCGGGCGAGGGACCCGGCTTCATCGGGCGGGTCACGGAGAACGGGCTGTTCCTCGTCGTCGCGTCGGTGTTCGTCTGCCTGCCGTTCCTGCTGCCCCTCACGGTCGGCATCGCGTCAGGCGACGCGGTCGCGGGCGAGGCGTCGACGGGCACGCTGCGCTACCTGCTCGTCACGCCCGTCGGCCGTAGCCGCCTGCTCGTCGTCAAGGCGATCGGGGCGCTCGCGTTCGTCGCGGCCGCGGTGCTCGCGATCGCGGTCGTCGGGCTCGTCGCGGGCGCGCTGCTGTTCGGGCTGCGGGACGTCGTGCTGCTCTCGGGCGACACGGTGCCGCTCGCGGCGGGTGCGCTGCGCGTCGCGGGGATCGTCGCGTTCGTCGGCCTGTCGATGACCGGGCTCGTCGCGGTCGGGCTGTTCTTCTCGACGCTCACCGAGGTCCCGGTCGGGGCGATGGCGGCGACCGTCGTCGTCGCGATCGTGTCCGGCGTCCTGGACACGCTGCCCGCGCTCGACGCGATCCGGCCCGGCCTGCTCACGCACCACTGGCTCGACTTCGCCGAGCTGCTGCGCATCTCCCCCGACTGGGGCGTGGTGCTCGGCGGGCTCGGGGTGCAGGCCGCGTGGGTCGCGGTGTTCGCGTCGCTCGCGTGGGCGCGCTTCACGACGGCCGACGTGTCGTCCTGAACCGGTGCGGTCGCGGGCGTAC
>NZ_BHYL01000315.1 GCF_003851725.1 Cellulomonas algicola
GCGTCCGCGCGGGCCCGGTCGGCGCGCACGACCTCCGCGTCGGCCTCGGCCCGCAGCGCGCCGATCCTGTCCGCGACCGCCGCGAGCCGCGCCTCGTGGTTGCGCGTGGCCGCCGCGAGCGCGGTCAGCTCCTGGAGCAGCCGGTCCTGGCTGCGCTGCGCCGTCTCCAGCGCCTGCATCCGCGAGCTGAACTCGTCCAGGTCCTCCGCGTCGAGCACGACCGCCAGTCCGGAGGCGCCGGCGCCGCCGCGCTGCGCCTGCCGCGCGAGCTGCCCGATCGCGGCGCGCACCTCGTCGTCGCGGGCGCTGGTCCGCGCGAGGCCGTCGCGCAGCGTGGACTGCTGCTCGCGGGCGTCGACGAGGCGCGCCGCCAGGATCTCCGCGCGACGCTCCGCGCCGTCGAGCGTCGCCTGAGCCGCGCGCAGCTGCTCCTGCGCGGCGGGCAGCCGCGTCTCCGTCTCGGCGAGCTCCGCGACGGCCCGCGCGAGGTCCGCCGACAGCCCTTCGACCGACGCGCGGAGGTCGTCGGTCCGCTGCCGAGCGCCCTCGGCCTGCTCCTGCGCGGAGCGCCGACGGTCGTCCAGGTCGTCGGCCGCACCGGCCGCGGCCTGCAGCGGGAGCAGCAGCGCGGCCGCCACGAGGACGGCGACGCCGCGGCGCGCGCGGGGCGGTCGGCGCCGGTCGACGGACGGCACCTCGGTCGGATCGGGCACCGGGCGACGGTAGGTGGAGTCGTGCGCCTCGCGGCGGCGGCGCGCCCGGGTGCCGCTGAACCTCATCCGGTCGGCAGGGACGTCGAGGCCGCCCGACGGGCGCCGGGCTGCTCGTCGCGCGACCGCTGCGACGTTCGCCCGTCGCACCCCTCAACCCTGCGGGCCTCCGGTCGATCGACCTGGGGGAAGGAGGACCATGGACGCGATCATGGGCATCGCCCAGCGCATGGCGGAGATCCGCGGCAGCCTGCAGGCCGTCGCGCCCGCACCGGTGGCGCCCCGCACGACGACCGCCTCGCCGACGGCGGCGACGTTCGCGGCCGCGCTCGAGACCGCCGTGTCGCAGACGCAGGGGACGTCGACCGCGCGCGACGCGTCCGGCGTCCCGGCGGACCTCGCGCGGTACGGCAACGGCCGGATCCCGCCCGACGCGCTCGCGCCCGTCGGCTCGACCGGCCACCGCCTCTGGGCACCCGCCGCGCAGGCGTTCGGCGACCTGACGGCAGCGGCCGCACGCGACGGCGTGCGGATCGGCATCACCGACTCCTACCGCTCCTACGACGCGCAGGTCGACGTCGCTGCACGCAAGGGCCTCTACTCGCAGGGCGGCCTCGCCGCCGCGCCCGGGACGAGCCCGCACGGCTGGGGGCTCGCGCTCGACCTCGCCCTCGACGACCGCGCGCAGGCGTGGATGCGTGCCAACGCCGGCACGTACGGCTTCGTGGAGGACACGCCGCGCGAGCCGTGGCACTGGGTCTACTCGCGCTGATCCTCACGGACTCCCGTGCCGTCGCGCCCCTGGGTGCGGCGCCTGGGGACCATTGGCCCTGCCCGGCGCGTCGCCCGCGGGACGACGCTGGAGAGGTGCAGGCGACGGTGCCTGCGCGTCGGGAGGGGAGGAGCCATGAAGGCGCTCGTGTTCCACGGTCCGGGCCAGATCGCGTGGGAGGAGGTCCCGGACGCGCACCTGGTCGAGCCGACCGACGCGGTCGTGCGCATGGAGGCGACGACGATCTGCGGCACCGACCTGCACATCCTCAAGGGCGACGTGCCGGCCGTGACGGACGGCCGCGTCCTGGGCCACGAGGGTGTCGGCACGATCGTCGCGGTGGGCGGCGGTGTGCAGCGGCACGCGGTGGGGGACCGGGTCGTCGTGTCGTGCATCAGCGGGTGCGGCGTGTGCACGTCCTGCCGGAGCCAGAACCCGTCGCACTGCCTGGCGCCCGAAGGAGCGTCCGGGATCGGATGGGTCCTGGGCCACCTCGTCGACGGCACCCAGGCGGAGCTCGTGCGGGTGCCGTTCGCCGACACCTCGCTGCACGCCCTGCCGGCGTCCGTGCCGGACGAGCTCGCCGTCCTGCTGTCCGACATCCTGCCGACGGGCTTCGAGATCGGCGTGCAGTACGGGCACGTCCGGCCCGGCGACACGGTGGCCGTCGTGGGCGCGGGACCGGTCGGGCTCGCCGCAGTCGCGACGTGCGCGCTGCACGGCGCGGCGCAGGTCGTCGCGGTCGACCGCGACCGGCACCGTCTCGACGTCGCCAAGGAGCTCGGAGCCACGCTCTCGGTCGACGCCCGGGCGGACTGGAAGGCCGAGATCATGGGCGTCACCGACGGAGCGGGCGTCGACGTCGCGATCGAGTGCGTCGGCGTCCCGGAGACGTTCACGATGTGCACCGAGCTGGTGCGTCCCGGCGGGCACGTCGCCAACGTGGGCGTGCACGGCCGGCCGGTCGAGCTCGCGCTCCAGGACCTGTGGATCCGGAACATCACGATCACCACGGGCCTCGTGAACACCACGACCCTGCCGATGCTGCTGCGCCTCGTCGCCGCGGGGAAGCTGCCGGTGGAGGCGTTCGTGACGCACCGGTTCGCGCTGTCCGACGTGCTCTCCGCCTACCGGACGTTCGGCAGCGCGGCCGACACGCACGCCCTCAAGGTCCTGATGACCGCGTGACGACCGCTGCCGCTCGACCGCGCCCGCACGGACGGGACCCGGCGCCCGGCGACGGTCGCCCGCAGGACGTCGGGCGCGCGGCCCGAGCGGCACCGCTGACGACAGGACGGCGGGCGGTCACAACGTTTCTGCCACCCGGTCCGTCCTCGGTGGTGGAAGGTGGTGCACCACTGCGGCGGAGAGGACGACATGGACGACGCGCGCCGGCGCAGCGACGACGTCATGGGCGTCGTGGCGCGCGAGTGCGGGCGTCGCTGTGCGCGTACGCGTACCTGCTGACCGGTGACCTCCGGGACGCCGAGGACCTCGTGCAGGACGCCTTCGCCTGAGGTGTCCCAGTGGTTCGCGACGTGCCCCACCGCCGACAGCGACGAGGACGTGGCGCCCGGCACGTACGGCCTGTACGTCTACTCCGTGCTCCTCGCCGCCGGCGCACCGGACCTCTCCCCGTCACCACGGATCGCGGTCGGCGGGCCGTTCCCGGTCACGCTGCGCTGAACCCGCCCGGCGTGCTCCGTCGTCGGACGCCGTCCGCGACGTCGACGGGCGCACGCACGACTGAGGGCCGCCCCGGTTGCCCGGTGACGGCCCTCAGTCGTGCTGTGATGCTGGTGGGCGATACTGGGATCGAACCAGTGACCTCTTCCGTGTCAGGGAAGCGCGCTACCGCTGCGCCAATCGCCCGTGGGGGGACATGCTGCGAGGTGGAGATGGGATTCGAACCCACGTATACGGCTTTGCAGGCCGCTGCCTCGCCTCTCGGCCACTCCACCCTGAGACCGCAGTCCTCAGCGACTGAGCACCAGTCGATCAGGAGTGTCTGCCTCCGAGCGGACGACGGGATTCGAACCCGCGACCCTCACCTTGGCAAGGTGATGCTCTACCACTGAGCCACGTCCGCGCTGCACGTCCCCCGGTTTCTCACCGGCGTTCCGTGTGCGTCCCAGACTCTAACCGAGTCTTCCGGCCAGAGTCCAACTGGCTCCCGGAGCCGCGTGTTCATGCGGATCCGTGGGGTCGGACGACCGCCTCGCTACCGTGTGCGGGTGCACGAGCAGCCCTCCGTCAGCCCCGGGACCGCGTGGTTCGGCGACGTCGAGGCGTCGGGTGTCG
The DNA here is from genome assembly GCF_003851725.1 of Cellulomonas algicola. Taxonomy (GTDB): domain Bacteria; phylum Actinomycetota; class Actinomycetes; order Actinomycetales; family Cellulomonadaceae; genus Cellulomonas; species Cellulomonas algicola. Next base: position 3,784 of record NZ_BHYL01000315.1, read on the forward strand.
TCGAGGCCGTGGACGTCCGTGACCAGCCGGAACGCCTGCGGACGCCGGGCTGGTGGGCCGTCGTGGGGGAGTTCGAGGGCGCGGTGCGGGCCTGGCGCTTCGCCGACGTGTCGCGTCGTTCCGAGCGCTCGCACGCGCCGGTGTGGCGCGGGCCACACGCGTCCGCCTGGGTGTCGTCGATGGGGGAGGACGCGTACCGCGGCGCGGTCGAGCGCGTCCGGTCGGCGGTGGCCGAGGGGGAGGTGTACCAGGCGAACCTCTGCCGGGTGCTGTCCGCGCCGCTCGCGGCGGGCGGCGACGGCGACGAGCCGGACGCGCACGCGCTCGCCGCGGTGCTCGCCGAGGGGAACCCGGCGCCCTTCGCCGGTGGTGTGCACGTGCCCCGCGGCGGCGGCGTCGATCCTGTGTGGGTCGTGAGCGCGTCCCCGGAGCTGTTCCTCCGCGTCGAGGACGGCGTCGTGACGTCGGCGCCCATCAAGGGGACCGCGGTGACCGTCGACGGCCTCACCGCGAAGGACCGGGCCGAGAACGTCATGATCACCGACCTCGTGCGCAACGACCTGCAGCGTGTGTGCCGGCCGGGCACGGTCGAGGTGACGACGCTCCTCGGCGAGGAGCAGCACCCGGGCCTCGTGCACCTCGTGTCGACCGTGCAGGGCACGCTCGACCCCGTGGTGGCGGCCGCTCCCGACCTGTGGGCCGGGCTGCTCGACGCGACGTACCCGCCCGGGTCGGTGTCGGGTGCGCCCAAGCTGGCCGCGCTCGACCTCATCACGGCGCTCGAGGCGGCACCCCGCGGGCCGTACTGCGGCGCGGTCGGCTGGGTCGAGGTCGGCGACGACGGGTCCGTCCGCGCCGAGCTCGCGGTGGGCATCCGGACGTTCTGGTGGCGCGACGGCGTGCTGCGGTTCGGCACGGGCGCGGGGATCACGTGGGGGAGCGACCCGGACGCCGAGTGGGCGGAGACGGCGCTCAAGGCGCGGCGGCTCGTGGCGCTCGCGTCGCGGTGACCTGCGCGCCCGTTGCCGCGCGGGGTGCGAGACTGGCGCGATGAGCGTCGTGATCTGGTCCGACGGTGCGCTGCGCGAGCCCACCGACCCGCTCGTCACCGGTGTCGACCACGGCCTGACGGTCGGCGACGGCGTCTTCGAGACGTGCGCCGTCTACGAGGGGCAGGCGTTCGCGCTGACCCGGCACCTGCGTCGGCTCCGGCGCTCCGCGCTGGGCCTCGGCCTCGGCGAGCCCGACCTCGACGAGGTGCGCACGGCCGTCGACAAGGTGCTCGCCGTCGCCGGCGATGCGGGGCGCCTGCGGATCACGCTCACGGGCGGCCCGGGGCCGCTGGGCTCGCACCGGTTCGACCCCGAGGAGCAGCGGCAGACGCTCGTCGTGCTGGCCGGTCCGGCCACGCGCGCGCAGGTGTCGCGGGTCGTGCGCGTGCCCTGGGTGCGCAACGAGCGCTCGGCCGTCGCTGGCCTCAAGACGACGTCGTACGCGGAGAACGTCGTGGCGCTCGCCGAGGCGTACCGGCAGGGCGCCGACGAGGCGGTCCTCGCGAACACCGTCGGCGAGCTGTGCGAGGGCACGGGCTCGAACGTGTTCGTCGAGCGCGGCGGCGAGCTCGTCACCCCGCCGCTGTCGAGCGGCTGCCTGGCGGGCATCACGCGCGAGCTGCTGCTCGAGTGGGGCGCCGCCGACGGCATGCCCGTCCGCGAGGCCGAGCCCGGCGAGCTGCCCTACGAGGTGCTCGACGAGGTCGTCGCGGGCGACGCCCACCTGCTGCTCAGCGGCTCGATCCGCAACATCGCCCCGACGGTGCGCGTCGACGCGGTCGACGTGGCCGCGGGACCGCTGTCGCTCGCCGCCCAGCGGCTGTTCCAGGAGCACGTGGGGCGCGACCTCGACCCGTGAGGTCGCCGGCCGCGCGCGCCCGCCGAGTCGCACGGCAGCGGGCTCCGGGGTGCTGGTGACCCGACGTCGCGAGGCCCGTGCGCTGCTCGTCCGGACGCACGACGACCGGCCCCGCCCTGCGGACGGAACCGGTCGGTGGTGCTGCGGTCAGGCCGTGAGCAGCGCTGCGATCAGGGCCGTGATCTCGCTCTCCATGCGGGCGCTCTCGGATCCCAGCGGGACGAGAGCCTCCGTCGAGGCGAGGAAGCGGGTGATGGGCTCGGTCGGCGCGGCGAGCAGGGCGCTGCCCTCGACCCCGTTGAGCGACACGAGCGTGTAGTCGGGGTCTTCGTCGCGCCACACCTGCACGTCGCCGGTCCCCGCGGGCGCGTCGGCCGAGGCGAGCATCCCGAGGGACAGCAGCTCGCGGCCGAGGAGCCACGTCGACATGGTGTGGGGTCCGGTGAAGACCGCGCGCACCGTGTACGGGTCCGACGTGCGGAAGGAGAGCTCGGCGCTGACCGGGATCACGCTCGCGTCGGAGCCGATCAGCTGCATGGCGACGACCTCGACGACGTCGTACGACGACTGCGTCATCGGGTCCTCCTGTCTCGCTAGGGCTGGAGGTCCCATCATGGCAGGACAGATGCCCGATTGGACCGGTCCCGGCCGCGAGTTCACCCGGAGGGACCTGTGCCATCACCCTCGTCGGCGAGAGCGGCCGTTTCGTGGCCCCGTGTCGATAACGGTATCGTCCACGACGCCCTCCGCGGACCGGAAGCCGGTTCGGAATCTGGCCGCAGGTTGGGTAGCATCCTCTTCGACGTCGCCCCCGGGCGAGGTCACGGGCGATTGGCTCAGTGGTAGAGCGCCTCGTTCACACCGAGGAGGTCACTGGTTCGAACCCAGTATCGCCCACCACCGAAGGCCCCGACCGGCGAGTCCGCTGGTCGGGGCCTTCGTCGTCCCGAGGCTCCGCGGGGGATCACCGCCGGCACGGACGTTCGCGCGAGGTTCACCCGTTCGGCCCACCGCAACCGCGGCGAGAAGGCACGTCGTGCGGCCCCGCGCGCAGGACCGTGCGCAGGGGAATCACGGCCGGTCGCGTCGTCGCGCGCCGGTAGCATCGAGGGGCCCGCCGCCCGGCCGGCACCCACCCAAGGAGGCAGCACCCGTGCCCGAGCTCATCCACCTCACCGTCGACGGCACCGCCACGACCGCCGAGCCGGGGACCACGGGCACGCAGCTCTTCGCCGACCGCCGCGACGTGCTCGTCGCCCGCGTCGACGGCGAGCTCCGCGACCTGCACCTCCCGGTGCCCGACGGCGCCGTCGTCGAGGGCGTGACCGCGGCCGACCCCGAGGGGCTCGCCGTGCTGCGGCACTCCGCGGCGCACGTGCTCGCGCAGGCGGTCCAGGAGATCAACCCCAAGGCGAAGCTCGGCATCGGCCCGCCCGTGACCGACGGCTTCTACTACGACTTCGACGTCGACACCCCGTTCACCCCCGAGGACCTGCGCGCGATCGAGAAGGTCATGGGGCGCATCGTCAAGGAGGGGCAGACCTTCCGCCGGTGGGACGTGACGGAGGTGGAGGCGCGCGAGGAGCTGAAGGACGAGCCCTACAAGCTCGAGCTCATCGGCCTCAAGGGCGACCCCGCGGCGGCCGACGGTGCGTCGGTCGAGGTCGGCCTCGGTGGCCTGAGCATCTACCAGAACGTGCGCGGCGCCGGTCGCGAGAGCGAGCAGGTCGTCTGGCAGGACCTCTGCCGCGGCCCGCACGTGCCGTCGACCCGCGCGCTCGGCAACGGGTTCCAGCTCACCCGCTCCGCGGCCGCGTACTGGCGGGGGAGCGAGAAGAACCCGCAGCTGCAGCGCGTCTACGGCACCGCGTGGCCCACCAAGGACGAGCTCAAGGCGTACCTCGACCGCGTCGCCGAGGCGGAGCGGCGCGACCACCGCCGGCTCGGCAACGAGCTCGACCTGTTCTCCTTCCCCGACGAGATCGGGTCCGGGCTCGCGGTGTTCCACCCCAAGGGCGGTCTCATCCGCATGGAGATGGAGGCGTACTCGCGCAAGCGGCACGTCGAGTCGGGGTACTCGTTCGTCAATACCCCGCACATCACCAAGGAGCGGCTGTTCCAGCTCTCCGGGCACCTCGACTGGTACTCCGACGGCATGTACCCCCCGATGCACCTCGACGAGGAGCTCGACGAGGAGGGGAACGTCAAGCGGCAGGGGCAGAACTACTACCTCAAGCCGATGAACTGCCCGATGCACAACCTCATCTACCGCTCGCGCGGCCGGTCCTACCGCGAGCTGCCGCTGCGGCTGTTCGAGTTCGGCACGGTGTACCGGTACGAGAAGTCGGGCGTGATCCACGGCATGACCCGCGCGCGCGGGTTCACGCAGGACGACGCCCACATCTACTGCACCAAGGAGCAGATGAAGGACGAGCTGACGAGCCTGCTCACCTTCGTCCTCGACCTGCTCAAGGACTACGGCCTCGACGACTTCTACCTCGAGCTGTCGACCAAGAACCCCGACAAGTTCGTCGGGTCGGACGACGTCTGGGAGGAGGCGACCGAGACGCTGCGCCAGGTCGCCGAGGCGTCCGGCCTGGACCTCGTCCCGGACCCGGGCGGCGCCGCGTTCTACGGCCCGAAGATCTCCGTGCAGGCCAAGGACGCGATCGGGCGGACCTGGCAGATGTCGACGATCCAGCTCGACTTCAACCTGCCCGAGCTGTTCGAGCTCGAGTACACCGCGCCCGACGGCTCGCGCCAGCGGCCGGTCATGATCCACCGCGCGCTGTTCGGGTCGATCGAGCGGTTCTTCGCGGTCCTCACCGAGCACTACGCGGGCGCGTTCCCCGCGTGGCTCGCGCCCGTCCAGGTGCTCGCCGTGCCGGTCGCCGAGCCGTTCGAGCCGTACCTCGAGCAGGTCGTCGCGCAGCTGCGCGCGGAGGGCATCCGCGCGGAGATCGACCGCTCCGACGACCGGTTCGGCAAGAAGATCCGCAACGCGTCGACGCAGAAGATCCCGTTCGTGCTCATCGCCGGTGGCGAGGACGCCGACGCGGGTGCCGTGTCGTTCCGGTACCGCGACGGCCGTCAGGACAACGGCGTGCCCGTCGCCGAGGCGGTCGAGCGGATCGTCACGGCCGTGCGCGAGCGCGCGCAGGTCTGACGCGTGAGCACCACCGACCCCGGTGCCGGGGCCGCGCACGACGACGTCGTCGCGAGCCCCGGCACCTCCGGGACCGACCGGCCGGGCGACCTCGCGGGCGTCCCGGACGGCTTCGAGCGGCTCTGGACGCCTCACCGCATGGCGTACATCGGCGGGCAGGACAAGCCGACCGACGCCGACGCCGGCCCCGGGTGCCCCTTCTGCCGCATCCCGTCGCTGCCCGACGAGGACGGTCTCGTCGTCGCGCGCGGCGAGACCGCCTACGTCGTCATGAACCTGTACCCCTACAACTCGGGGCACGTGCTCGTGTGCCCGTACCGCCACGTCGCCGACTACACGGACCTCACCGGCGACGAGGTCGTGGAGGTCGCCGCGCTCACGCAGACGGCGATGCGCGTGCTGCGTGCGGTGTCGGGCCCGCACGGCTTCAACCTCGGCATGAACCAGGGCGACGTCGCCGGCGCCGGGATCGCCGCCCACCTGCACCAGCACGTCGTCCCGCGCTGGGGCGGCGACTCGAACTTCCTGCCGATCGTCGGACGCAGCCGTGCGCTGCCCGAGCTGCTCGGCGACACGCGGGCACGCCTCGCGGCGGCGTGGCCGGGCGCCGAGACCGGCGGCACCAGCGCCGACGTGGACGCGAAGGGATGACCGGCACGTGCTGAACCGACTCCGGGGCGCGATGCAACGCGTCCTCACGCCCCTCGCGTCCGCGCTGCTGCGCCTGGGCGTCTCGCCTGACGCGGTGACGATCGCCGGCACCCTCGTCGTCGTCGTCACGGCGTTGTGGGCCTTCCCGACCGGCCATCTGTTCCTCGGCGCGCTGCTCATCGGGCTGTTCGCGCTCACCGACTCCCTCGACGGCGTCATGGCGCGGCAGTCCGGCCGCTCCGGACCGTGGGGCGCGTTCCTCGACTCGACGCTCGACCGGTTCGGCGACGGCGCGATCTTCGCCGGTCTCGTCCTGTGGTTCTTCGGGCGCGGCGACGACGAGGTCACGGCCGTGCTCGCGCTCACCTGCCTCGTCCTGGGCTCCGTCGTGCCCTACGCCCGTGCACGTGCCGAAGGGCTCGGCATGTCCGCGTCCGGCGGCATCGCGGAGCGCGCGGACCGCCTGCTCGTCGCGCTCGTCGCGACCGCCGCCGTCGGGCTCGGAGCACCGACCGTCGTGCTGACGGTCGTCCTCGGGCTCCTCGCCGTCGCGTCGGCGGTCACCGTCGTGCAGCGGATGGCGAAGGTGCACCGCCAGGCCGTCGGGGTGACCGAGTGAACGTCGACATCGCCCGTCTCTACCGGCTCGCGTGGCGGTACGCCGGCAAGGTGCCCGGCCCCGTCCTGCGGGGCGCCGCGCGGCTCGCCGCCGACGTGACCTGGCTGCGTCGCGGCGGCGGGGTCCGACGCCTCGAGAAGAACCTCGGCCGCGCCCGGCCCGACCTCGACGCGCGCGCTCTGCGGCGCCTCAGCCGTGCCGGCATGCGCTCCTACATGCGCTACTTCACCGAGGCGTTCGCGCTGGTCGGCGTCTCGCAGGAGCAGGTCGACGCCCGGGTGCGCGCCGTGCACCGCGAGCGGGCGCAGCCGTACCTCGACGCCGACGGCCCGATCCTCATGGCGCTGGGCCACGTCGGGAACTGGGACCTCGCGGGCGCCTGGGCCACCCGGCACCTCGCACCCGTGACGACGGTCGCCGAGCGCCTCGAGCCCGAGGAGCTGTTCCAGGAGTTCGTCGCGTTCCGCGAGAGCATCGGGCTGCGGATCATCCCGCTGTCCGGCGGCGGCGACGTGTTCCGCGACCTCATCCGCGCCGCACGCGGCAGCGCCGCCGTGATCCCGCTGCTCGCGGACCGCGACCTCACCGCGAAGGGCGTCGAGGTCGACCTGTTCGGGCACCGCGCACGCGTCGCTGCCGGGCCGGCGGCGCTCGCGGTGTCGACCGGTGTGCCGCTGTTCCCCGTCCTCGTCCGCTACGAGCGGCTGCGCGGCGCCCGGCGCCGGGCTGCCGGTTCGCCGTGGGGCGTGACGATCGAGTTCAGCCCGGTGGTGCCCGTGCCCGAGGGCCTGCCCCGGGCCGAGCAGATCCGCGTCATGACGCAGGCGTGGGTCGACGCGCTGGCCGACGGCATCCGGCAGTACCCGCAGGACTGGCACATGCTGCAGCGGGTGTTCGTCGACGACCTCGACCCGGCCCGGTACGCGGCGACGGTCGCCGCGTCCGAGGGCGGGTCGTGAGGCTCGGCCGGGGGCGCGGCGACGGACGCCGGCTCCGCGTCGGGATCGTCTGCCCGTACTCGTTCGACGTGCCCGGCGGCGTGCAGTTCCACGTGCGCGACCTCGCCGAGGCCCTCCTTGCACGTGGGCACGAGGTCTCGGTGCTCGCGCCCGCCGACGACGACACGCCCGTCCCGCCGTACCTCACGGCCGCCGGCAAGGCCGTGCCGGTCCGCTACAACGGCTCGGTCGCGCGCCTGACGTTCGGGCCGATGACCGCCGCGCGCGTGCGCAAGTGGCTGGCCGCGGGGCAGTTCGACGTGCTGCACCTGCACGAGCCCGTGACGCCGAGCCTCAGCATGCTCGCGCTGTGGATCGCCGACGGCCCGGTCGTCGCGACGTTCCACACGTCGCAGGTGCGCTCGCGCTCGATGCAGGTCGCGTACCCGCTGGTCCGCCAGTCGCTCGAGAAGATCTCCGCGCGCATCGCGGTGTCGGAGGACGCGCGCCGGACGCTCGTCGAGCACCTCGGGGGCGACGCGGTCGTCATCCCGAACGGGGTCTACGTCGACGCGTTCGCGCAGGCGCGTCCGGACGCGCGCTGGACGGGCACGCCGTCGGCGCCGACGGTCGCGTTCCTGGGCCGGCTCGACGAGTCGCGCAAGGGCCTGCCGGTGCTGCTCGGCGCCGTGGGACGCGCGCTCGACGAGCTGCCGGGCGCACGCTTCCTGGTCGCGGGTCGCGGCGACTCCGGGCCGGAGCAGGCGCGCGAGGTGCTGGGCGACCGTGCGGGCGCCGTCGAGTTCCTCGGCGGGGTCTCGGACGAGGACAAGGCCCGGCTCCTCGCGTCCGTCGACGTGTACTGCGCGCCCCAGACGGGCGGCGAGAGCTTCGGCATCGTGCTCGTCGAGGCGATGAGCGCGGGCACGGCGGTGGTCGCGAGCGACCTCGGTGCATTCTCGCGCGTGCTCGACGACGGCGCCGCGGGCGTCCTGTTCCGCACGGGCGACAGCGAGGACCTCGCGCGCACGCTCGTGCGCGTGCTGCGGGACGCGGACCTGCGCGCCCGCGTCGTCGAGACCGCGCGCACGTCGGTGCGGCGGTACGACTGGTCGGTCGTGACCGACCAGGTGCACGCGGTGTACGAGATGGTCGTCGCCGGACGGGACGCGCCGGTCGGCGAGGACCCGTCGTCGGTGCGGGGTGCGCGGCTCCTCGAGCTGCGCCGGTCGTGGGGTGAGCGGTGAGCTGGTCCGAGGTCACGGTCGTCGTCGTCCTGGTGGTGGCGCTCGGCCTCTGGTGGGCGTGGGTCGCCGCGTCGCGGCTCGACCGCCTGCACCGCAAGGTCGCCGCGTCGCGCGCGGTCGTCGAGGCCCAGCTGCTGCGTCGGGCGACCGTCGCCGCGGGTCTCGCGACGTCCGGGCAGCTCGACCCCGTGAGCTCGGTGCTCGTCGCGGAGGCCGCGTGGGCGTCGCTGTCGACCGGCACGTCGACGAACGACGCCGGCGCGCTGCCGCCGGGGATGCGCGACCTGCTGTCGGAGGAGGCAGCGTCGTCGTCGGGCGACCCCGACGCGCGCGGGCGCGTCGAGAGCGAGCTGTCCGCGACCCTGCGCGAGGCGCTCGGCGACCCCGACGACGTCGCCGCGCTGCGTGCCGACCCGGACGGGGACGAGCTGCTCGGCAGCCTCGGGTCCGCCTGGTACCGCGTGCAGCTCGCGCGGCGGTTCCACAACGAGGCCGTGGCCCAGACGCTGCGCGCGCGGCGCGGTCCGCTCGTGCGGCTCTTCCGTCTCGCCGGGCACGCGCCCGCGCCGCGCACGCTCGAGCTCGACGACGAGTGGCCGGCGGCGCTGGGGCGGCCCGGTGCGCGCGCGTCCGAGGGGCGCGTCGGCGGGGTGACCGGACCCGGCGTCGAGGGGCCGTCCGCCGCGGTCTGAGAGACGCACCACACCGCGGCCCGGAGCATGGACGGCGCCGGGGAGCCGCTCGGCGAGCGACTACGATGGGAGGACGGGCGGACGCCCGGCCCTCCACCCGCACCACATCATGTGAGGCTCGACGTGACCAGCGAGAACACCCAGCCGACCACCACGACGCAGGAGCCGACCGTCGGCACCGCGCGGGTCAAGCGCGGCATGGCGGAGATGCTCAAGGGCGGCGTGATCATGGACGTCGTCACCGCGGAGCAGGCGAAGATCGCCGAGGACGCGGGTGCCGTCGCCGTCATGGCGCTCGAGCGCGTCCCGGCCGACATCCGTGCGCAGGGCGGCGTCGCGCGCATGAGCGACCCGGACCTCATCGACGGCATCATCGAGGCCGTCTCCATCCCCGTCATGGCGAAGGCGCGCATCGGCCACTTCGTCGAGGCGCAGGTGCTGCAGTCACTCGGCGTCGACTACGTCGACGAGTCCGAGGTCCTGACGCCCGCCGACTACGCGCACCACATCGACAAGTGGGCGTTCACCGTCCCGTTCGTGTGCGGGGCGACCAACCTGGGCGAGGCGCTGCGTCGCATCACCGAGGGCGCCGCGATGATCCGCTCGAAGGGCGAGGCCGGTACGGGCGACGTCTCGAACGCGACGACCCACATGCGCACGCTGCGCGACGAGATCCGCCGGCTGACGTCGCTGCCCGAGGACGAGCTGTACCTCGCCGCCAAGGAGCTCCAGGCGCCGTTCGACCTCGTCAAGGAGGTCGCGACCGCCGGCAAGCTGCCCGTCGTCCTGTTCACCGCGGGCGGCATCGCCACGCCGGCCGACGCCGCGATGATGATGCAGCTCGGCGCGGAGGGCGTCTTCGTCGGGTCGGGCATCTTCAAGTCCGGCAACCCGGCCGAGCGCGCGGCCGCGATCGTCAAGGCGACGACGTTCTACGACGACCCCGACGTCGTCGCGAAGGTCTCCCGCGGCCTCGGCGAGGCCATGGTCGGCATCAACGTCGACGACGTGCCGGTGCCGCACCGCCTCGCCGAGCGGGGCTGGTGACCTCCGACCCGCACGGACCCGGGGCCGCGGACGGCGTGACGTCGTCCGCGGCCCTCGG
>NZ_BHYL01000316.1 GCF_003851725.1 Cellulomonas algicola
GGTCTCGGCGGACCGCCGCCGGCCCGACGGTCCCGGCGGGGCGGGCGGCGGCGGTGTCGGGCGCGCCGGCGACGGGGGTGCCGGCGGGGGTGCCGGTGCGGGCTCCGGCGGACGCAGACTGCCCCAGCGCTCGATGGACTTGGCCCACGCGTCCTGCTGGCCGGCGTCGTACCCGAGGGCCCGGGCCGCGTCGCGGATCGCGGAGCGCGGCCGGTACGAGATGACGTTGGCGACCTGCGCGGCGTGCGACCGGCCGTGCTTCTCGAAGACGTACTGGATGACCTCCTCGCGGCGCGCGGACTCGATGTCGACGTCGATGTCCGGCGGCCCGTCACGCTCGGGTGCGAGGAACCGCTCGAACAGCAGCCCGTGCCGCACCGCGTCGACGGCCGTGACGCGCAGCGCGTAGCAGACCGCCGAGTTCGCGGCCGAGCCGCGGCCCTGCGCGAGGATCCCGTGGTCGCGGCAGAACTTCACCAGGTCGTAGACGACGAGGAAGTACCCCGGGAACCCGAGGTCCTCGATGACGCGGAGCTCGTGCGCGAGCTGCGCGTACGCGCCGGGCACGCGCTCGTCGTCGGGCGGCCCGTACAGCTCGAGCGCGCCCTGCCGGACGAGCTCGCGCAGCCACGTCGCCTCGGTGTGCCCGTCCGGGACCGGGTACGGCGGCAGCTGCGGTGCGACGAGCGACAGGTCGAACGCGCACTCGGCCGCGAGCGCCGCGGCCGTGCCGACCGCCGACGGGTGCCGCCGGTGCAGCGCGAGCATCTCCTCCGCGGACCGCAGGTGCGCGACGGGGGCCGCGGGCAGCCACCCGTCGAGGTCCTCGACGGACGAGCGGGCCCGGACGGCCGCGAGCGCCGCGGCGAGGTCCGCGTCGCGCGGCGTCGCGTAGTGCACGTTGCCCGTCGCGACGAGCGGGAGGCCCGCGTCGGCGGCGAGCGACGCGAGCGCGTCGGCCCGCTCGGAGTCGTAGGGGTCGGCCGACGCGGTGACCTCGACGGCGACGTTGTCCCGGCCGAACAGCGCGACGAGCCGGTCCAGCTCGGTGCGTGCGGCGTCCAGACCCCCCGGTGCGACCCCGCCGACGCCCGACGGGTCGCCGCCCGCGAGCGCGCGCCGCACGGAGCCCTTGCGGCAGCCCGTGAGCACGAGCCACTGGCCCGCGGCGTTCGCGGCGAGCTCCTCCAGCCGGTAGTCCGCGGCACCCTTCTCCCCCGTGCGCAGGTGCGCCTCGGCGATCGACCGGGACAGCGCCCGGTACCCCGCGGGTCCGCGCGCGAGCACCAGGAGGTGGGACGCGCGCGGGTCGGGCACGCCCGTCGGCAGGTCGAGCACCGGCAGCCCCGGGGTGGCGCGCGTGCGCTCCCGCGCGTGCTTGCGGCCGTCGGGGGCGGGCAGGTGCAGCTCGGCGCCGAACGCGGTGGGCAGCCCGACGGCCTTCGCGGCCTGCGAGAACCGGACGACGCCGTACAGCCCGTCGTGGTCGGTGAGCGCGAGCGCGCCGAGCCCGAGCCGGGCGGCCTCCGCGGCGAGCTCCTCGGGCTGGCTCGCGCCGTCGAGGAAGCTGAACGCCGAGTGCGCGTGCAGCTCGGCGTACCGCGGCGGGAAGGAGGCCCGCGACGTGCGGGAGACGTCAGGTACCGCCGAGCGGTCGGGCGCCAGCCAGTTGTCAGTCATACGTCGCCTCGCACGTCCAGCCGTCCGCGTCGCCGGCGAGCAGCACCGCGTCACCGTCGTCGAACGCGACCTGCAGGTGCCCGCGCACGCCGCCCCGTCCTCCGGTCCCCCACCAGCGCTCGCTCGACAGCCACGGGCCCGCCCACCCGACGACCGCCCGCTCGCGCACCCCGCCCGGCTCGCCGGGTCCGTCGTCCGACGCGACACCCGCACCCGGTCGCGGCCCGCCGGACGGCCACCCGTCGGACGCCAGGAACCCGTCGGCCGACGTGAGACCGCCCGACGAGGGGAACCGCGCGGACGAGCCGGGACGAGCCGACGGCGCGAGCCGAGCGGACGACGGGAGGTGGCCCGACGAGCCGTCTGCGGACGACGTCCGGTACGCCGACGGACGTGCCGTCCCACCGGGACCCCACGCGCCCGGTCCTGCCGAGCGCGCCGACGCCCGCGCCCCCGACGGCACGTCGGCGTCCGACGCGAGCGGCCAGCGGACCGTCGCGGGCTCGCCGCGCAGCCCGACGCGGACGTCGAGGACCACGGGCCGCCCGGCGGCGTCGCGCACGTCGACAGGGAGCGGACGTGCGAGGACGGTCGCGGGAGCCGGGTCCGGCAGCCGCCCGGGCCACGGGAGGTCGGCGGCGCGCACGGCCTGCGTCTGCTCGCCCCACGGCTGCAGGTGCACCTGGTCGCGCACACCGCGACCGCCCTGGAGCGTCGCGGTGAGCACGCCCTGCCCGCCGACGATCCCCTGCACGCGGTCGAGCGCGCGGTGCGCCCGCAGGTCGCCGCCCGACGGGCCGCCCCACAGCCGGCCCTGCTCCGCACCCGCAGGGGCGACGTCGAGCGCGGTGACGGCGAGCCGCACGAGCGTCACGGGCCGGACGTCGTCGTCGACCCACGGCTCGTCGACGAGGTCGTCGAACGCCCACGGGTCCTGCGACCCGTCGCGCGCGGCCCGGGCACGTGCGGCGCGCGCACGGGCCGCACGGACGCGCTCGGGGGCGTCCTGCGCGCGGCTGCGGGCGGTCGCGACGGCCGTGGACGACAGCCAGCTCTCGAGCTGCCAGCGGATGCGGTCGGTGATGCGCTGCGGCGTCAGCCCGCCGAACCCGCCGAGGTCGGTGCGCCAGGTGCGGACCAGGTCGGTGCCGTCGTCGGTGCGCGCGGCGATCTGCATGCGCCCGCACGACACGGACCGGTGCACGAGCTGCGCGTGCAGGTCCTCGGCCAGCCGGCGGCCGGCGAACGTCGCGGTGTCGACCCGGTCGACGGGCGGGTCGAGCTCGGCGACGACCTCGAGGTCGGCCTCGGGGCGGCGACGGGCCGGTGGGCGCTCGTCGTCGCCGCGCGCGAGCGTCTGCGCCCACACGCCGAGCCGCCCGAAGCGCGCGTGCACGTCCCCGGTCGGCAGCGCGGCGAGCTGCCCGAGCGTGCGCAGGCCGAGCCGGTGCAGCAGGTCGACGAGGTCGGCGACCTGCTGGGTGGCGTCCTCGGTGACGGCGGCGTGCACGAGCTCGGTGACCCCGCGTGCGGCGAGGAACGCGGGCGACGAGCCCGGCGGCACGACGGCCCCGGTGCGCGCGGCGACGACCGCGGCGAGCAGCCCGTCGGCGGTGCCGACCGCGCACTCGTGCCCCGCGCGCGCGGCGACGGCGTCGACGAGCCGCTCCGCGAGCACGTCCTCCGACCCGTGGTACCGGGTGGCACCCCCGGCGGGCAGCAGCAGCAGACCGGCGCGCACGACCTCGATCCCGGCGACGACGGTCTCCGCGGCGCTCGCGACCGGCTCGAACAGGCGCACGTCGCGCGCGTCGTCGGCGGGCAGCAGCACGAGCTCGGGGCAGCACCCCTGCGCCTGCCGACGCCGCATGCCGCGACGGACCCCCTCGACGCGCGCGAGCGCCGAGACGGCGGTGACGCGCCGGCCGTCGTGCACGGCGGCGGGCAGGTGCGCGGGGACCTCGTCGGCGGTGGTCGCGGCGACGACGGGCCAGTCGGGGACCCAGAGGACGGTGGTGCGGGTGCTCACGACGCGCCTCTCAACCCACGAGCCGCAGGCCGACGGCCGGCTGCTGCTCGTCGACGACCTCGGGCGGCACGACCGTCGCCGCGGGCGGCGCGACGGGGACGGACGGGCTGTCCGCCGACAGCGGCAGCGTGACGTCCACGGACAGCGGCACGGCCGACCCGCCGCGCCCCGACCGTGTGACGCGCAGCTCGTGCGTGCGCAGCCGCCCCTCCCCCGCGCCGACGCCCCACCAGCGGCCCGCCTCGACGGTCAGCACCGTCGACGCGCCCGGCCACGCGACGCTCGACAGCAGCACCGCACCGCGGTCGCGCGCCCGCGCGGACAGCCGGCGCCGGTCGGTGTCGGTGAGCACGGTGTCGGGTCCGACGAGCACCACGTCGATGCCGTCGACGAGCGCCGCGACGACGGTCGCGGCGTCCTGGCCCGGCCGCGGTACGAGCGCGAGCCGTTCGAGCGCCACCCCGGCCTCCGCGGCGGCGAGCAGCCCCACGGTCGGCTGCCCCACGACGGCCGCCCACGCCCCGCCCGCGCAGGCGTGCGCGAGCATCGTCAGGACGAGCGAGGTCGATCCCACGACGGCCGTCGTCGCACCGCGGCGCAGCCCGTCGGGCAGCAGCGGCGCGAGCCGGTCCGGGACGGGCAGCGGCGGCCGCTCGGCGGCGAGCACCCCGGCGGGCCGGGGCACGGACGTGGTCGGGTGCGACCGTGCCCACGCCTCGTCCGCGGCCCGCGACGACAGGGTGCGGTCGGCGGGGGCGGTGTGCGGCGACGCGGTGTGGTCGACGGGCACGCCGTGCGGCGACAGGGTGCGGTCGACGGGCACGCCGTGCGGCGACACGGCACGGTCGGTGGGCACGGCGCCGGGCGTCGCGGACGCCGTGGACCGGTCGGCACGGTGCGTCGGCAGCAGACCCGACGACGGACGTGTCGCCCCGCGCACCGGGTCCGCCGCGAACGGCACGGGCGCGCCGCCGGCCGGCGTGGACCCGGTCTCCGACCCGTGCCGGGTGCCCGCGGCAGGGCTCGCGGACGGCTCGGCCGGGCGCGTCCCGACCCGGACGCTGCGTGCCCCGGTCCGCAGCTCGGCGTGCGCCAGCACGGCCCGGGCCAGCTCGACCCGTGCCTGCTCGGACAGCACGCTCGCCGCCATCGGCACCCACCTCCAGCACGCACGTACACCGCTGTGACCTGCGGCGACGTTCGTGATCTCGCATCCGATCGAACATCTGTTCGAAGTATCTCAGTAGACGCTGACACCCGGAGGCGTGTCAATCCGAGCCACCCGCCCGGGCGATCGCCAGGCCTGGACCGCGCGCACCGCACGCCCCGCCGGGCGATGATGACGCGATGACCTCGCTGACCCGCCCCGTCGCCCCCGACCCGTACTCGCTGCTGCCCGCGGTGCCGTCGTTCGAGCTGCGCAGCGACGACGTCACGCACGGCGACCGCCTCCCCGACGCGCACACGAACACCCCGGCGGGCGCCAACGTGTCGCCGCACCTGGCGTGGTCGGGCTTCCCGCCCGAGACGCGCTCGTTCGTCGTGAGCTGCTTCGACCCGGACGCCCCCGGCCCGGCGGGCTGGTGGCACTGGACGCTCGTGGACGTCCCCGCGACGACGACCGAGCTCGCGACGGGCGCGGGGACCGCCGGCAGCACGACGCTGCCCGACGGGGCCTTCGCGCTGCGCGGCGACGACGGCGAGCCCGCCTACGTCGGCGCTGCTCCCCCGCCCGGGGACCAGGTGCACCGGTACTTCTTCGTCGTGCACGCGCTCGACACCGACTCGCTCGGCGTCGGACCGGACGCGATGCCGGGCGCGGTGAACACCGCCGTCGTGTTCCACACGCTCGCGCGTGCCGTGCTCGTCGGGACGTACCAGCGGTGACGGCGGACCCGACGACGACGCTCGGCTCGCTGACCTGGGTCCGCGCGCTCGACCGCCCCGACCTGCTGGCCGACCCGGTGCGCGCCGCGGTCGAGGCGTGGGCCGCCGCCGACGACCGCGTCGCGGACGCCGTGGTGGTCACCGAGATCGACCCCGACCTGGCGGACACCGCGGCGCTCACGGCCGCCTACGACCTGCCGCCGGCGGCGTCGGCGAACTGCGTGCTGGTGGCAGGCCGCCGCGAGGGCGACGAGCGCGTCGCCGCGGCTGTCGTGCGTGCGACGACCCGGGCGGACGTCAACAACGCCGTGAAGCGGCTGCTGGACGTGCGCAAGGCGTCGTTCCTGCCGACGGACCGCGCGGTCGCGGAGTCGGGGATGGAGTACGGCGGCATCACGCCGCTCGGCCTGCCGGCGGACTACCGGGTGCTGGTCGACGCGCGCGTCGCGACGGACGACCCGGACGCGGGCCCGGTCGTCGTCATCGGCAGCGGTCTGCGCCGTTCGAAGGTCGCGCTGCCCGGTGCGCTGCTCGCGTCCGCACCGGGCGTCGAGGTCGTGGAAGGGCTCGCGCTCGGCTGACCGGTGGAGCCGGCGGCGTGGGACGCCGGGGCGACTCGTGGGTGCTCACGGCGTGGGCGTCGACTGCCGTGCGTCAGCGGGATCGTCAGCGGCGCGCCGTCAGCGCGGACGCGTCAGCGGCGGTGCGGGAGCGCCCGGCCCCACACGGCCTGCCCCGGCACGCGCAGCGGTGCGGGCGACGGCGCGTAGGTGCGGCCGAGCAGCGACTCGAGCTGCCGCGTCGCGGCGAGCAGGTGCACGGTCGCGTCGGGCTCGTCGGCCCATGCCTCGGGCGACGCGAGGACGCGGGCGGCGGCCCGGGCGTCGGGCTGCAGGTCGAGCGCGTGCCGCTCGGTGAGCAGCACGGTGTGCCCGCCGTGCGCGCCCAGCCCGAGCCGGTCGCGACCGCCGCGGCGGCGGCGCGACGGGGGTCGGCGGTGCGCACCGGTGAGCACCGCGGCGACGAGGCCGGCCGTGGCGTAGGTGGACTGCGGGAAGGCGTAGCACGCGAACGGGAAGCCGTCGGCGGCGGAGCGCAGCTCGTGGCGCAGGCGCTCGGCGACGGCGTCGACGTCGACCGAGCCGGGCACGACGTCGAGGGTCGCGTCGACCTCGGCGTGCTGGAACGTGAGTCGTTCGAGGAAGTCGAGCGCGGGGTGGGCGTCGAACGCGCCGGGGCCCCATGCGGCCACGTCCCACCTCCGTCCTCGTCGCACCCGTGCTCCTGCGGCGCACGCGAGCACAGCGAGGACCGCAGACGCCGGCGTCAGCCTCCGAGCCTGCCGCACGCCACCGACATCGCGCACCCCGATTCGCCCGAGCGGCCGCGTGTGCGTCTCGTCACACGGGACGGACCCGACCGGCCGCCCGAGGAGCGGCTCAGGCGCGCGTCGCCCAGAACGCGACCGCGGCCGCGGCAGCGACGTTGAGCGAGTCCACGCCCCCGGCCATGGGGATGCGCACGACGAGGTCGGACGCGGCGACGGTCGCGGGCTTGAGGCCGTGCCCCTCGGCCCCGAGGACGAGCGCGAGCCGTCCGGGCGGGTCGGCGACCAGCTCGTCGAGCGTGAGCGCGTCGTCGGCGAGAGCGAGGGACGCGGTGACGAACCCGTGCGCGCGCAGCTCGTCGATGCCGTCGGGCCACGGGTCGACGCGCGTCCACGGCACCTGGAAGACGGTCCCCATCGACACGCGCACCGAGCGGCGGTAGAGCGGGTCGGCGCAGCGCGGCGTGACGAGCACGGCGTCGACGCCGAGCGCGGCGGCGGAGCGGAACGCGGCGCCGACGTTGGTGTGGTCGACGACGTCCTCGAGCACCGCGACGCGACGCGCCCCGGCACCGTCACGCGCACCGGCGAGCACGTCGGCGACGGGCGCGAGCGGCGGGCGGTGCATCGCGGCGAGCGCGCCCCGGTGCACGTGGAAGCCGGTGATGGCCTCGAGCACGGGCTCGTCCGCGACGTAGACGGGCACGATCGCGCCGTCGTCGGGCAGGTCGGCCAGCATGCGCTCGAGGTCCGGCACCCAGCGCGGCGCGAGCAACACCGACCGCGGCCGGTGCCCGGCCCGCAGCGCGCGGCCGAGCACGGTCGACGACTCCGCGATGTAGAGGCCCTTCTCGGGCTCGTGCCGGGAGCGCAGCGCGACGTCCGTCAGGGAGACGTAGTCGGCGAGCCGCGGGTCGGACGGGTCGGTGACGGGCTGCAGGTCCGGGCGTGGCACGCGCCCATCCTCCCAGCCGCGGACCACGCCCCCGCACGGGACACGGTCAGGCCGGCAGACGCACCTCGACCGGCCCGACGGCACCGCCGTCGAGCACGAACGGCACCGTGCGGTCGCCGACGGTCGCGGTGTAGTCGCCGAGGAACCCGTGCACCGGCACGGTCCCGTCGTCGTCGGTGCGCAGCGTCGTCGGCGCGAGCCACCACTCCTCGCGCACGAGCCGCCGCAGCGCGTCGTACGCGGGCTTGGGCGTCCCGTCGCGGCGCACGAGCCCGGCGGGCGCGCCGAGCCACGCGCCCTCGTCGGCGATCCCCCAGTAGGTCGTCGACGCGACCGCGGGGTGCGACAGGAGCGTGCGGTAGTGCCGCTCGAGCTCGTCGGCCTGCCGCGCCTCGCCCTCGGGCGTCGACGGCCACGAGTCGACCTGGTGGTCGTTGAGGTCGTCGACGTGCGCGGGCATGAGCTCGCCCGACACGAGCGTCGTCTCGGTGAGGTGCAGCGGCAGCCCGAACCGCGCGAAGCGGTCGAGGATGCGCAGCGTCTTCTCCTCGCCCCAGTAGCCCTGGTGCATGTGGCTCTGGAGGCCGAGCGCGTCGACCTGGATGCCGGCCTCGAGCACGCCCTCGATCAGGCACTCGTACGCGGTGGACATGTCGAAGTCGTTGAGCAGGAGGGTCGCGCCCGGGTTGGCGGCGCGGGCGGTCTCGAACGCGAGCCGGATCGTCGGGATGCGCCCGCGGTCCCAGGCGAGGCGCGTGAGCCCGTTCGGCTCCTTGTCGAAGACGGGCATGATGACGACCTCGTTGATGGCGTCCCACGTGTCGACGACGCCTGCGAACGCGGTGACGTCGCGCGTGATGCGGTCCCGCACGGCCGTCTCGACCTCGTCGACGGGCAGGTCACGCAGCCAGGACGGTGCGACGGTGTGCCAGGCGAGCGGGTGGCCCTTGACGTGGGCGCCGCGCTCGGCGAACCAGCGGGCCGCGCGCAGCAGGCGCTCGGTGTCCGGACGTCCGCGCTCGGGCTCGAACTGGGCCCAGTAGAACGGCAGCGTCACGGTGTTGAAGACGTCGAACCAGAGGTCGGCGAGCGCGGGCGCGGACCCGGCGCTCGCGCCGCCGAACGCCGACGGCGCGTCGGTGGTCTCGCGGTTCGCGTGGCCGATGAGGTCGAAGCCGATGCAGCCGAAGCCGAAGGCGTGCCGCGTCTGCGCGACGACGACGTCGGTACCGGGCAGCGGCGCCCCGTCGGGTCCGCGCAGCAGGACGCGGGCGTCGGCGGTCCGGTGCGCGAGCGTGGGGTCGGCACCCCCGGCGGCGGTCGTGGTGGTCGTCGGGACGGGGGCGTGCGAGAGGTCGGTCATGGGGTTGCGCGTGTCCTCGTGGTCGTCGTCGACCGGGTCGGGCTCACCCGGGTTCGATAACGTTATCGAACCTCGACGACCGACGTGTCCACCGACACCCCACCGGACGCCTCGCGCCGCAGCGCCGCACCGCCGACCCAGCTGGCGACGGCGCCCGCGACCGCGATCACCGGCACGACGACGAACGCGGTGTGCGCGCCGACGACGTCAGCGAGCGCGCCCAGCGCGAACGGCGCCACGCCGATCGCGATCCCGCCCGCGAGCGTCGCGCGCGCCTGCGCCCGGTCACCCTGGCCGGGCGCCGCGGCGAGCAGCAGGGAGATCGACAGCGGGTACTGCGCGCCGTACCCGAACCCGGCGACGACGAGGCCTGCGAGCGCGACGCCGGGCACGGTCGCGGTCCACAGGATCACCCACCCGACGATCGCCACGCCGAACGCGACGACCAGCAGCAGCGCGGGCCGCACGCGCAGCGACAGCGGCGCGACGACGAACCGCACGGCCGTCATGCCGGCGACGAGCCCGGCCGTGGTCGCGGCCGCGATGCCCGCGCCGGCGCCGGTCTGCTCGCGCACGAGGTCCGTCGCCCAGTAGGTCGTCGCGTTCTCGAGCGCGATGGCCGCGACGATGGCGGCGAGGAACCACCACGTCGGCGCGCCCGCGCGGCGCGGCCCGTCGGCGACGTCGACGGTCGGCACGTCCGGCACGGGCGTCCCGTCCGCGAGCGCGGCCCGCTCCGCCGGCGTCATCGCGCCGCCGACCCGCTGCCGTGACACGAGCACCGCGGTGACGACGGCGAGCGCCGCAGTGG
>NZ_BHYL01000317.1 GCF_003851725.1 Cellulomonas algicola
GGGCGGTCCGCCGCTTCAAGGCGGGCGCGCTCAGCGCCGCGCCGCGGTGAGGCGGGCGACCGCGCGGTGCGGCAGCACCCGCACCATCGCGGCGGCGATCCGGGCGTCCCGGCCGACCACGCGGCGCGGTGCCGGGTTCCGGTCGAGGAGCGCGCGCACGACGACGTCCGCGACCCGCTCCGGCGGGGCGCCGCGGACCGCGCTGCGGCGTGCGTTCTCCAGCGCGTGGTCGATCTGGGCGCGGTAGCGCGCGAGCGCCTCGGGCGGCATCCCGTCGGCGACCTCCTGGCCCGCGGACGCGCCGCGCGACCAGATCGGCGTCGCGATCGCTCCCGGCTCGACGAGCAGCACCCGGATGCCCGACGGTGCGAGCTCGGCGCGCAGCGACCCGGTCAGGCCGACGAGGCCGAACTTCGCCGCGCTGTACGCGCCCAGCACGGGCCCGGCGATCCGCCCCCCGATCGAGCCGATCATGACGATCCGTGCGTCCTGCCCGATGTCCCGGCTCGCGCGGAGCGCGGGCAGCATCGCCTGCGTCACCCCCAGCTGGGCGACGAGGTTGACCTCGAGCTGGCGGCGGAGCACGTCGAGCGGCAGGTGCTCGAGCGGCCCGGGAAGCGCGGCACCGGCGTTGTTGACGAGGGCGTACAGCGGTCCGGCGGCGCGGACCTCGTTGCCCGCGGCACGCACCGCGTCGTCGTCGGTGATGTCGAGGAGGAGCGGGGTGACGGCGTCGCCGTGGTCGGCCCGTAGGCTCGCGGCGTCGTCGGGCCGGCGGACGGTCGCCCAGACGTGGAAGCGCGCGGCGACGAGCGCCGCAGTGGTCGCGCGGCCGATACCGGTCGACGCGCCCGTGACGAGCACGGATCGCATGGGCGGCCCTTCCCGCTCGGCGTGGACCTCGGTGGTCGCCACGCTAGCGGCGCATCCCGCACGGGAACCAGGGCGCGACGCCCCGCGACGCCCGCTCCCGACGGTGTCGGCAGGTGTCGGCCAGGGTCGGACGGTCGCTCAGAGCGCGGGGCCGACGTCGACCAGGTCGAACATCGGCTGGACCCGGGACGCCTCGAGCGCCATGAGCGGGCTGCCGCTCGCACCGCGCAGGCGCCCGTGCGGCTGGTGGGACGACACGGCGAGCAGGAGCGCGACGACCGACGAGTCGACGAACGTCGCGCGCGTGAGGTCCGCCTCGCGCACGCCCGCGGCCGCGAGGTCGCGTCCCAGCGTCAGGCGGGTCGGAGCCGTGCGCCTCAGTGAGGCGGAGGACGGCGAGCACGTCGACGTCCCCCTCGACGTGCAGCACCCGGGGCTCGTCGGGGTCGAGGCGCCAGACCGCGCTGCGGGGCGCGCGCGCCGCCGGGGGTCGGGACGGACGTCATCCGCCGAGCATGCGGCCCGTGCGCACCGCACCGTGACGGCCCTGCGCGTCGCGGGCCTCAGGTGTCCGCGGGTCACGCGCGCGTCCGTGCCCCGTGTGAGCGTGAACACGCCTACTGTGCGCGGTGGACGTTCGCGATGACGGGAGGAGCCGCCGGTGTCCGAGAGCACGCTCGAAGCCCTGGGCGGCCGCGCCCCGCGCCCGGCGCAGTACGGGCACGACGCGCTCGTCGTGTGCGACAACCTCGTCCGCATCTACCAGTCCGGCAGCGTCGAGGTGCAGGCGCTGCAAGGGCTCGACCTGCTCGTGCACGAGGGCGAGATGGTCGCGGTCGTCGGGGCGAGCGGGTCGGGCAAGTCGACGCTGCTCGGGGTGCTCTCGGGGATGGACGCGCCGACCGCCGGTCGCGTGCGGGTCGGGCAATGGGACCTCATGGCGATGCCCGCTCGGGAGCGCGTCGTCTACCGCCGCCGGACGGTCGGGTTCGTGTGGCAGCAGACGTCCCGCAACCTCCTGCCCTACCTGACCGCGCGACAGAACGTGACGCTGCCGATCACGACGGTCCCCCGCCGGCAGCGGCGCCGCCGCGCCGACGAGCTGCTCGACCTCGTGGGCGTCGGTCACGTCGCCGACCGGCGACCGCAGGAGATGTCGGGCGGTGAGCAGCAGCGCGTCGCCATCGCCACGGCCCTCGCGAACGCACCGCAGCTCCTGCTCGCCGACGAGCCCACGGGCGAGCTCGACACGACCACCACGCAGGAGGTCTTCGAGACGCTGCGCACCGTCAACCGCGATGCGGGCACCACCGTCGTGGTCGTCACGCACGACCCCGCGGTCAGCTCGCTCGTCGAGCGGACCGTCGCGATCCGCGACGGCCGCACGAGCAGCGAGGTCCTGCGTCGGGAGACCGACGGCGACGTCGTGCACGAGGAGTACGCCGTCATGGACCGCGCGGGCCGGCTGCAGGTGCCCCGCGAGTACCGCGAGGCCCTCGCGCTCACCAGCCGCGTGCGCCTCGTGCTCGAGGCCGACCACCTGGCCGTCTGGCGCGACGGCGGTGCCCGGTGAGCCCCACCCCCGGCGCGGCGGTCCAGGTCCGCGGCGCGCACCGCACGTTCGGGAGCGGTCGGTCCGCCGTGCACGCGCTGCGCGGCGTCGACCTCGACGTCGCTCCCGGGGAGCTCGTCGCGCTCGTCGGACGTTCGGGATCGGGCAAGACGACGCTGCTCAACCTCGTCGGCGGCCTCGACCGCCCCGACGAGGGCACCGTGCACGTCGACGGTGTCGACGTCGCGGGGCTGGACGACGACGGTCAGGCCACGCTGCGCCGCGACCGCGTCGCGTTCGTCTTCCAGACGTTCGGGCTCATGCCCGCCCTGACCGCCGCGGAGAACGTCGGCGTCCCCCTGCGGCTGCACGAGGCTCCCGTCGACGTGCGCGAGCGTCGCGTCGCGATGCTCCTCGAGCTCGTCGGCCTCGCCGAGCACGCCGAGCAGCGGCCCGACGAGCTGTCCGGCGGCCAGCAGCAGCGCGTCGCCATCGCCCGCGCCCTCGCCTCCTCGCCCCGTCTCCTCGTCGCCGACGAGCCCACCGGACAGCTCGACAGCGAGACCGGCCTGGCCGTCATGGCGCTCATCCGCGGCGTCGTCGAGGCCGAGGGGATGACCGCGATCGTCTCGACGCACGACCCTGTGATGATCGCGCTCGCGGACCGCGCGCTGCACCTCGTCGACGGCCGGGTGGTCGAGGCGGACGCGCGTGGGTGAGCACGTCTGGCGACGCGGACGCGCGCAGGCGGCCGTGCTCGCCGCCGTCCTCGCCGTCATGGTCGCGGGGTCGGCGCTCGTGGGCGTGTGCGTGCTGCTGACGACCGCGGCGCCGCAGCGTGCGCTGCAGCTCGCGATGTCCGACGCACCCGCGCCCGACGTGCAGGTCGGGGTCGCGCTGGGTTTCCCCGAGGACGCCGACGACCCTGATGTGGACCCGCTCGTCGCCGCGACCGCGCGCGACGCGTCGGACGCCGTCGCCACGGCGGCCGCGCTGCTCACGGCACCGTTCGGCGACCTCCCGACGACGCGGACCACGTGGACGTCGAGCGTCATGCAGTACCTGCCCGCGGACGGCGGCCCGGTCCGGCTGGGCTACCTCGCCGAGCTCGACGACCGGGACGCGCGTGGGACCGTCGTCGCCGGCCGGTGGCCCACCGCCCCCGGGGAGGCCGCGCTGCCCGTCGCGGCGGCCGGTGCGCTCGACCTCGAGGTCGGCAGCACGACGACCCTCGCGGCCGAGGCGGGCGGGTCCGGGGTCGCCGTGACCGTCGTCGGCACGTTCACGCCCCGTCCGGGCGCGTCCTGGCAGGAAGACCCGCTGCGGGGGTCGGGCGTCGGCCCCGACTTCCGCGGTCACCTCGCGGCCTACGGCCCGTTCGTCGTCGCGCCCGGCGGTGTCGACGCCAGCGGGATCCCGCTGCGCCGGGTCGCGCTCGTCGTGCAGCCCGACCTGGCCCGGGCCGACGCCGTCGACCTCACGCGCGCGGGCGCCGCCGTCGACGCGCTGCCCGGCGAGCTCGAGAGCGCGCTCGAGGAACGCGCGCAGAACGTCGTCGTGGACCGGCCGTTCGCGCGCACGCTCGGCGCGGCACGCGAGCAGGGGCGCGTCACGGGCTCGGGTGTGCTCGCCGTCGCGCTGCTCGGGGCCGCCCTCGCCGCGACGACCGTGACGCTCGCCGCCCGGCTCGTCGC
>NZ_BHYL01000318.1 GCF_003851725.1 Cellulomonas algicola
ACCCCCCCGCGGGGGGCCGTCGGCACGCTGCGGAGCGTGTGCGCGGGCGTCACGACCGGGATCGCCTCGGTGACGGGGCGCGGGCCGCGGACGGGCAGCGACGGGGTCGCGCGTCCGAGGAAGTTCCCCTGCACGCGTCGCACCCCGAGGTCGACGAGCGTCGTGAGCTGCGCGGCGGTCTCGACACCCTCGGCGACCACGTCGAGCCCGTGGTTCTCGGCGAGCGCGAGGATCGCCCGGACCGCGCCACGGCCGCGCTCGGTGCCGAGCTCGCGGATGAACGAGCGGTCGATCTTGAGCACGTCGACGGGCAGGCGCCCGAGGCGGGAGATCGAGCTGTAGCCGGTGCCGAAGTCGTCGACGGCGACGCGCGCGCCGCGGGCCCGCAGCTCGGACAGCACGGGCACGGCCTGCACGGTCTGCACGAGCGCGCTCTCGGTGATCTCGAGCGTGAGGTGCTCCCAGTAGGAGTCGCCCCAGGCGGTCTCGAACTGCTCGAGCGCGTCGGGCTCGGTGAGCTGGCGGGACGCCACGTTGACGGCGACGGGCATCTGGAAGCGGTCGAGCGCGCGCCGGCTCTCGCGCAGCACGGCCAGGCCGATCGGGACGATGAGCCCGGACTCCTCCGCGAGGTCGAGCCAGTCCGCGGGCAGCACGAGGTGGCCGTGGTGGTTCCACCGGGCGAGCGCCTCGACCTGGAGGACCTCGAGCGTGGTGGTGTCGACGACGGGCTGGAAGTGCGCGGTGAACTGCCCGAGCGCGACGGCCTCCTCGAGCGCGACGCGCTGCAGCCGCTCGGCCTCGACGCGACGGCGCAGCGCGCGGTCGAAGACGCGGAACCCGCTGCGCGAGCGCTTGGCCTCGAGCATCGCGGTGTCGGCGTGCCGCACGAGCGCGTCGGGGTCGACGACGTCGCCGGGCACCCAGGTCGCCACGCCGACGGTGAGGCGCGTGGGGCGGCCGCCGTGCGACCGGTCCTCGAAGCCCTCGCGCAGCGAGCGGGCGAGCGCGACGAGCGCCGCGTCCTCGGGCGCGCGCGCGACGATCGCGACGAACTCGTCGCCGCCGAGCCGTCCGACGAGGACGTCCTCGCCCGTGACGACCGTGCGGAGGTGGTCGGCGACGCGCGCGAGCAGGGCGTCGCCCCGGGCGTGGCCGAGCTCGTCGTTGACGCGCTTGAAGCCGTCGACGTCGCAGTAGACGACGGCGACACGTGTCCGTTCGACGTTCGCGCGGTCGAGCACGTCGACGAGGTGCTGCTCGACGGCGCGCCGGTTGGGCAGCGTGGTGAGCGGGTCGGAGAACGCGGTCGCGTGGAGACGGTCGTTGAGGTGGTAGCGCTCTCCGGCGGCCGCGACGATCTGCGCGAGGTCGACGAGGAAGCTGCGGGCGTGCGGGTCGAGGTCGGTGCCCTCGGCCGGGAACAGCTCGGCGACGAACCGGCCGCGGGCGATCGGCCGCAGCGAGCCCTCGATGGAGTCGTCGTCGAGGACGGCACGCGCGGCGTCGCGGGCCGTGAGCAGCAGCCGCTCGGGGTCGCGGGCGAACCACGCGGCGTTCGAGAGGCTCGCGACGGCGTCGCGCATGCGGTGCTGGCGGGCGGCGGTGTCCTGCGCGCCGACCAGGCGGCGCAGCGCGAGCACCTCGAGGCCGACGGCGAGCGGGACCGCCCAGAGCGCGGCGAGGATCGCGCTGAGCGCCTCGTCGGGCAGCAGGACGCCCGCCAGGAGGATGGCGACGGACTCGACGCCCGCGATGACGAGCAGCGTGCCGAGCGACCCCATGGGCGTGCGGCCGAACGCGACCAGCACGTAGACGATGACGACGAGCACGGCGGCGAGCAGGCAGCCCACGTCGACGAGCGCCGCCTCGGGGGCCGGCACGAACCACGACACCGTGCGCGCGACGAGCAGGACGGTCGCGGTGGCGACCCACCACCGCACGGACGCACCGTGCCCGATCGCCTGCGCGGCGGGCAGGGCGATCAGCAGGAAGCCCGCGACGAGCAGGCCGTGCGTGACCTCGACGGCGTCGCGCGGCAGTCCCGCGGGGACGAGGGGGAACAGGCCGCCGACGAGCAGCAGCAGCGCGACGTCGGCCGACCACAGCAGCGACCACGCGGCGCCGGGGTGGCGTGCCTCGCCGCGCCGCCAGAGCCAGTGCAGCACGCAGAAGCCCGCCACGAGACCGGCGACGAGCAGCTGCAGCACGGTGACCCACACCGGTACGGGACCCAGCACCTCCTAGACATCGGCGCGCAGGTCACGGGGCATGACTGGCATCCGGGTGACCTGGTCCTCGTCCGGTCGCCGCCCGTCCGGGTGACGGGCGGCGACCGGGACGCGCGCGGGCCGGGCCGCGGTCCGGTCCCGGTCAGCCCGGTGCGCTGATCGGGCGGTTCTGCTCGCAGGTGACGCACCCGTCGGCGGGGTCCCGGTCCAGCCCGGCGAGCACGTCGACGAACGTGCGCGTGAGCGGCAGGCCCGTGCGCTCCTCGACGAACAGCCACTGCCCGGACGGGTTGACCTCGAAGAACACGTGCTCGCCGTCGGGCCGGACGCGCAGGTCGATCGCGCCGTAGACGAGCCCCAGCCGGCGCATGAGCCGCACGACGGCGTCGCGCACGGGTGCGGGCAGTGCGTACGGCTCCATGGGGACGGTGTCGAGCTCGAGCCGGAAGTCGAGCGCGTAGGCCGTGCGGGCCGAGTGGATCGCGGCGGCGTGCACGGCGTCCCCGACGACGGTGACGCGCAGGTCGACGTCGCCGGGCACGTACTCCTGGAAGATCACGGGCGCGTGCCGCACGGCGTCGAGCAGCTCGACCTCGTCGGGCCGCAGCACGCGGGTCTCGCGCCAGGCCGACACCTGGGCGAGGAACGACTTGTAGACGGTCCGCCCCGGCCCGTGCGTCGCGACGAAGGCCCGGGCCCGGTCGGGGTCGCTGGTCATGACCGTGCGCGGCGTGACGAGACCCGCCCGGCGCGCCTCGCGCAGCTGGTACGCCTTGTGGGAAGCACGGGTGTCGGCGTCGGGGTCGTTGACCCAGACGGCCGGCAGGAGCGCGCGCAGCCCGCGCAGGCCCTCGTCGCTCTCGGTGAGCGCGAACACCTGCGCGGCCGGGTCGGTGACGGACGGGTCGAGCGTGTACGGCAGCGGCCGACGCCACCACGCCGCACGGCAGTCGGTGAGGTCGTGCTCCTTGCCGTCGACCGTGACCGCGAGCGCCGGGGCGTCGCCGTCGTCGTACGCGACGGTGACGGCGGTGGCGAGCGGGTAGCGCCCGGAGTCGAGCACCACGACGTCGTGGCCGCGGCGCTCGAGCTCCGTGCGGACGGGGGCGAGGTGGTCGTCGCCCTCGTGCGACTCGATCAGGATCATGCGCCCGGACCCGTCTGGCCGCCGAGCGCACGCAGCGCGGCGGCGACCTGGGCGAGCGCCTGCGCGGCGACCTCGGCGGCCTGCGCGGCGGCGGCGAGGAGCGCCGCGGTCTGGTCCGCGGGCGCCACCGGGGCGGGCTCGTACGCGGCTGCGGACGCGGCGTGGTGGGGTGTCGCGAGCGCGAACGGGAGGCCGCCGCCGGGCTGCGGGAGCGGGATCGGCGGGAGGCCGCCGCCGAGCCCGCCGGGAGGGTCGAACGCGTTCTTGGGCGGGTCGATGAGCTGCTTGGGCGGGTCGGTGAGCTGCTTCGGCGGGTCGAACACGTGCTTGGGGTCGAGGACCTGCTTGGGGTCGAGGAGCTGCTTCGGGTCGAGGAGGTGCTTCGGCGGGTCGACGAACGGCTTGTGGTCGTCGCGGACCTTCTTGAACCCGGTCTGGTCGTCGATGGGCTTCTTGAACCCGCCCGGGTCGTCCGTGACCTTCTTGATGGTCGGCTGGGGGTTCGTGGGGTAGAGGGTGCGGGCGGCGGCGATGTCGCCGTCCGAGAGCCGCAGGCGCTGGCCGATCTGGACGCCGGGCTGGACGGGCACGATCGTGGGCTGCCCGTTGGTGGAGAACGCCGTGGCGGGGTAGTGCATGATCGAGCCGTAGTCGTAGTCCCCGATGTCGTCGCCGTCGCTGATGTGCTGGTCGAAGTTGTGCACGTAGCCGGGGTCGACGTTCGCGAGGTTGACGGTGACGAAGCTGTCGCGGTCCTCGCGGCTCTGCTCGTGCCACAGCCCGATGGCGTGCCCGATCTCGTGGATCGCGTTGCCGGTCGTGCAGCCGCTGCCGAGCGAGAGGTCCTGACGCCCGCCGACCATGCCGACGGCCGACCAGCAGCCGCCGCCGTCGAGGAAGTGCACGTAGTTGGGGTAGGTGCCGGCGTTCGCGGCGGTCCGCTGGACGAACCGCAGGGGCGTGTACTGCTCCCAGTGCGCGATCGCGTCGGTCACGCGGTTCTGGTTCGGCAGCGCGGGGTCGATGTCGTACGGCACGGTGGCGTTCGGCCAGCGGTAGCGGCTGCCGGTGATCGCGACGCCGAAGGAGACGTCGTCGCCCCGGGCGCGCGCGGCCTCGAGGTCGGCGTGCCGGCCGAGGACGATGTCGCCCTCGAAGACCGCGAGGTCGCCGACCTTGGCGTAGGTGACCGCCTTCTCGGCGAAGCCGACGCCGCTGATGACGGTCGTTCCGGTGTCGACGGACGAGCGCTCCTCGGGACGCTCGGGCGTGCCGCCGGTCGGCCCGCCGGTGGGTTCGCTGCGGCGGCGGCCGCCGCCCCCGCCGGACCCGGACGTGCTCTTCGTGGCCATGGTGGTGCCTTCCCCTGGCGCGCGGGCCCCGGCGGCCCGCGCCTCGAGGAAGAGGAGCCCCACGCCTCGGTGTGAGATACGTCACACGGACTACGGTGGGGCGATGACGCCCGACGACGACCCCGCGGCGAGCGTGCGGGTGCGCGTCGCCCTGCCCGGCACCGGCGCCCCGACGACGCTGCCCTCGCTGCTCGTGTCCGTCGAGGACGTCTCGCGCGCCGACGCCCCCGCCGTCCGCGTGGGGGAGCGGCTCCTGCGCGACGTCGACGTCCCCGCCGAGGGCACGGTCCTCGAGGTCGACGTCCCCGCCGCGGCCGGCCCCGACCCCCGCCGCCGCTTCACGGTCCGCGTCCGGGCCGGCGCCGACCCGGACGCGCGCGCCTTCACGCCCGGCGACCTCGTCTCGACGACGTCCGTCCCCGTCCTGCTCGACGGCACCGACGACGTCGAGGTCGCCGTGCGGCCCGTCTGACGCGCGTCGCGCGCCGCCCGCGGACCGCGCCCCCGCCCTGGCATCATCGGCGCCCATGACGACGACGTCACCCGCCGCGCACGTGCCGCGGCGCACCGTGGTGGGCTACGCGGCAGGCTCGGTCGGCACCGGCGGCTTCGGCACGCTGCCCGGCCTGGTGCTCGCGTACTACCTCACCGACACGCTCGGCGTCGCCGCCGGGCTCGCGTCCCTGGTCGTCACCGTGCCCAAGCTGTGGGACGTCGTGATCGACCCGTTCGTCGGCGCCCGCTCCGACGCGTCCGCCGCCCGGCACGGCAGCCGCCGCCGCTACCTGCTCGCCGGCGCACTCACGCTGCCGCCGCTGTTCGCCGCCGTCTTCGCGGCACCCGCCTCCCTTGCCGGCGTCCCCGCCGCCGCCTGGGTCGTCGTCTGGTTCGTCGGTGCCGCCACCGCGTTCAGCCTCTTCCAGGTCCCGTACATCGCCCTGCCCGCCGAGATCGCGTCGACCTCCGCCGAGCGCACCCGGCTGCTCGCCCCGCGCATCGCCGTGCTCGCCGTCGCGATCCTCGCGTTCGGCGCCGGCGGCCCCCTCGTGCGCGACGCGGCCGGCGGCGGGCGCACCGGCTACCTCGTCATGGGCGTCGTCTGCGGCGCCGTGCTCGGGCTCGGCATGCTCGGCGCCTGGTGGGGAGCACCCCGCCGCGCCGCCGTCACCCCGCCCGCCGACGGCCCCGCGGTCGCCCCACGACCCGGCGTGCGCGGCGACGCCCTCCGCCTCGGCGTCGCCGCCCTGCGCGAGATCCCCGCCTTCCGCACGCTCCTCGCGACCTTCGTGCTCCAGGCCCTCGCCACCGGCGCCATGCTCGCGTGCGCCCCGTACGTCGCCACCTACGTCCTCGGCTCCGAGGACGCCGTCACCGTGCTGTTCGTCGCGCTCGTCGCCCCCGCGCTGCTCGTCATGCCGTTCGCGACCCGCACCGGACGACGGCTCGGCAAGCGCGGCGGGTACGTCGCCGCGTCCGGCCTCTTCGTCGCCGCGACCCTCGCGCTCGTGCCGATGCTGTGGGCGCCCGGACCCTGGGTCTACGCGCTCGTCGCCCTCGCCGGCGTCGCCTACGCGGGCATGCAGCTCTTCCCCCTCGCGATGCTCCCCGACGTCGCCGCCGTCGACGCCCGCGAACGCGGCACCGACCGGGCCGGCGTGCTCGGCGGCGTCTGGACGGCCGCCGAGACCGCGGGTCTCGCGCTCGGCCCGACGCTCGTCCTCGGCGCGCTCGCGGTCACCGGCTTCGTCTCGCGCGAGGGCGGCGCGCTCGCGGACCAGCCCCCCGCGGCCGTGACGGGCATCGCGCTCGCGTTCAGTCTGCTCCCCGCGGTCCTCACGGCCGCGAGCGTCGCG
>NZ_BHYL01000319.1 GCF_003851725.1 Cellulomonas algicola
GGCCGGGGTCGCCGCCGGCGGGCGCGCGGCGACGACGGACGGTCCGGCGGGGATCCGGCGCAGCAGGGCGCGCAGGACGAGCAGCCCGGCGGCCGCACCCGCCACGGCCGGCAGGGGAGCGAGCACCCCGGCGTCGGGTCGGCCCATCGCGGCCAGGCCCGCGACCGCGCCGAGCGCGACGACGACGGTCGCCCCCCACGCCCAGCGCCGGTGCGCGAGCACTCCGGCGAGCGCGGCGAGCGCCGCGAGCACGAGCACCTCGCCGATCCCGAGCACGACCTTGTCGGCCGTCCCGAACGTCGACGCAGCGAAGTCCTTGAGCCACCCGGGCGTCGCGTCGACGAACGCGGCACCGACCGCGACCAGCGGGTCGGTCGACGGCCCGGTGAGCACGGCGACGAGCGAGCCGACGCCGACCGTCACGACACCGGCCGCGACGCCGGCGAGGGCGGCGGCACCGTCGCTGCGTCGCACGGTCACCTCCGGGAGGTCGGCCCGCCCGGGGGCGGGGGTCGAGGGTCAGGACGGGGGACCGCCCGGTGCGTCCGGGCGGCGGACCTGGGGGTCAGAGCGCGGGCGACCCGAGCGCGGCGGGGACGTGCGCGCCGTGCCCGGCGTCGCGCAGCGCGG
The DNA here is from genome assembly GCF_003851725.1 of Cellulomonas algicola. Classification (GTDB taxonomy): domain Bacteria; phylum Actinomycetota; class Actinomycetes; order Actinomycetales; family Cellulomonadaceae; genus Cellulomonas; species Cellulomonas algicola. Next base: position 631 of record NZ_BHYL01000319.1, read on the forward strand.
CGCGCACACGCTCGGCGGCGGCGTCGAGGTCCTCGGCGGGCACGTCGTGCCGGGCGTTGGCGAAGGTCAGCGACGACTCGTCCCACGCGGGGAGCACGTGCAGGTGCAGGTGCGGCACCTCGAACCCGGCGACCAGCAGGGCGACGCGCGGCGCCGCCCACGCGGCCTGCTGCGCCTGACCGACGACCTTCGCGACGCGCGTGAGGTGCGCGAGCAGGTCGTCGGACGCCTGCGTCAGCTCGACGACCTCGTCGCGCGGCACGACGAGCGTGTGCCCGTCGGTGATCGGCGCGATCGTGGTGAACGCGACGGCGACGTCGTCCGCCCACACGAACCGGCCGGGGATCTCGCCGTCGATGATCTTCGTGAAGAGCGTCGTCATGGGGCCACGCTAGGCGCTCGCGGGCGATCCCGGACGGCGACGCCGGCTCAGACGGCGGTCGGCGTCCCGCGCAGGGCGTCCGTGAGCTTCATCCGCCCGCCCGAGTGCAGGACGGCGTTCGCGTAGACGCGCCCGGCGAACCACACGAGGAACGGCACGAGCGCGAGCGACAGGCCGGCGGCGAGCAGGATCTCCCACGTCTCCACGGCGCCGAGCGCGACGCGCACGGGCATGATCATCGGCGCGCAGAACGGCACGAACGACAGCGCGGTCACGAGCGCGTTGTCGGGGTCCCACGGCGTCACGGAGATCGCGAGGACGTAGGGGATGCCCATGACGAACAGGACCGGCGAGATCACCGAGCCGACGTCCTCCTGCCGCGACACGAGCGCGGCGAGCGCGGCGAGCAGCAGCGCGTACATGAGGAACCCGATGACGAACCACACGAGCGCCCACGCGGCGGTGGCCCCGAGGTCGAGCGTCGTCGTGTCGAGCAGGCCGAACGCCCAGGCGGTCCCGCCGCCCGCGAGCACGACGAGCGCGACCTGCGCGAGCCCGATGATGCCGATGCCGAGCACCTTGCCCGCCATGAGGTGCCAGGGCCGGACGGTCGCGAGCAGCAGCTCGACGACGCGGCTGGTCTTCTCCTCGACGACGCCCTGCGCGACGAGCTGCCCGGCGGTCATGAGCCCGATGAACAGCAGGATCCCGGCGAGGTAGCCCGCGATGATCTGCGCGCCGTCGACCTGCGGCGGCGAGCCGAGCGTCGTGACCGACGGCGTGGCGCCCGCGACCTGGCTCGCGACCTCCGCGGGGTCGCCGCCCAGGTCGGTGACCGCGCCGGCCAGCGCGACCTGCTGCGCGAGCGACGCGAGCACGGGCTGCAGCGGCTCGGGCACGTCGTCCTGGACCACGACGGCCAGCTCGGGGTCGACCCCGGTGACGAGCACGTCGACGTCGCCCGACGTCACCAGGTCCTCGCCCTCGGCGGTGTCCGCGACGTCCCGCACCTCGACGGGGACGCCCGCGGCCTGCGCGGTCGCGACGAGCGGGTCGGCGACGTCGGACGCGTCGGCCACCACGCCGACGACCTGCGGGTCGGGCTCCCGGTTGCCGACGAGCCCCGCGACGACGCCCGCGAGCACGACCGCGGCGACCAGCGCGAGCGTGGTCCACAGGAACGGCTTGGAGCGCAGGCGCGTGCTGATCTCGCGCCCGGCGACGAGCCGGACGGCCGCACCCGCGGAGAGGTCGGTGTCGTGGGTCGTGGTCATGCGCGGGCTCCCGCCTGCTCGGGGGTCTCGGCGGTGACGACGTGCCGGTACAGCTCGGTGAGGGTCGGCCGGACGACGGCGAACTCGCGCACCGGCCCGGCGGCGAGCGCCGCGCGCAGCAGCTGCTGGTCGACGTCCGCGGGTGCGCCGGTGACGGCCTCGACGACGACGCGTCCCGCGTCCACGCCGTCGGAGAGCCGTGCCGTGGGCACCGCGGGCAGCCAGTCGGCGGCGGGCGGACCGTCGACGACCCACCGCCGGTCGCCGGTGCTGCGCAGCTCGTCGATCCCGCCGACGGCGACCATCGACCCGGCGCGGACGATCCCCACGCGGTCGGACAGGCGCTCGACGAGCTCGAGCTGGTGCGACGAGAAGATCACGGGCACCCCGCCCGCGGCCTGCTCGCGCAGCACGGTGCTCATGACGTCGACGGCGACGGGGTCGAGGCCGGAGAACGGCTCGTCGAGCACGAGGATCTCGGGGTGGTGCACGAGCGCGGCGGCGAGCTGCACGCGCTGCTGGTTGCCGAGCGACAGCTTGAGCACCTCGTCGTCGCGGCGCCCGGCGACACCCAGCACCTCGGTCCAGTGCTCCATCGACGCGCGCGCCGCGGCGGGGTCGAGGCCGTGCAGCCGCGCGAGGTAGACGAGCTGCTCGCCGACCTTCATGCGCGGGTACAGCCCGCGCTCCTCGGGCATGTACCCGATCCGCCGCCGGACGGCGTGGTCGACGGGCCGGCCGTCCCACGTCACGGTGCCGGAGTCGGCGGCGAGCACGCCGACCGCGATCCGCATCGTCGTGGACTTGCCGGCGCCGTTGGAGCCGACGAACCCGAAGATCTCGCCGGCGCGCACGTCGAACGTCATGCCCCGCAGGGCCTGGACGTCGCCGTACGCCTTGGTCAGCGCGTCGAACGCGAGGGTGGCCACCCACCGATCCAAGCAGAGCGTCCGCGGCGCTCCCTCCGTCTTCGGGTGGAGATCAGCCGTCCCGCTCGTGCGCGAGTCGCTGCAGCGCGAGGACGGTGTTCCAGTTGCGCGCGGTCCCGACGCGTCCCGCGGCGCGCGACAGGACGTCGATCGTGAGCTTCGACCGGCCCTGCCCGTGCGGGTAGTACGCGTACGTCTCGCGACCGTGCCAGACGACGACCTCGTCGCCGTACCGCGACGCGTCGAACTCGCGGACCGAGGCCACGTCGGGCACGTCGTCCCAGCACACGACGGCGAGGTGCGACGGGTCCTCGCGCGCCTGCGCGGGGAAGGGCAGCACGCCGACGAGGCGGTCCCACTCGGCCGTGGTGCGTGCGACGACGGGCACGTCGAACCCGACCTCCTGCGCGAGCGCGTGCGACAGCCCGGCCGCGACGTCGGACGGCGACTGCCCGCCGGCGGGGACCAGCACGACGTTCCCGCTGTTCACGTACGTGGCGACCTGCTCGTGGCCCAGGCCCTCGGCGACGGTCCTCAGCTGGGCGGCCTTCATGGTCCGCCCCCCGACGTTGACGGCCCGCAGCAGGGCGATGACGGCGCTCATGCCGCACAGCCTCGCACCGACGTCCGACGCCGGCCGGGCTCACACGGCTACCACGCCCCGAGTGAGAGAACCGTTCCGCCGAGGTAACGCGCGCGCACCCGTGGACGAAACACGCGGTTCCTACCGTCGGAGCACGCCCTCGTCCCTACCCGACGGAGCCCCCCATGAACTCACGTCACCTCGTCGTCGTCGGCGGCGGCATGGTCGCCCAGCGGCTCGTCGAGGCGCTGCGCGACCGCGACACCGCGGGCGCCTGGCGCATCACGGTCCTCGCGGAGGAGCCGCGGCGCCCGTACGACCGCGTCGCGCTCACGAGCTACTTCTCGGGCCGCAAGCCCGAGGAGCTCGAGCTCGGCGACCCCGCGCTGTGGGACGACCCGCTCGTCACGCTGGTCCGCGACGACGCCGTGACGGCCGTCGACCGGGCGACGCGCACGGTGACGGCCGCGTCGGGGCGCACGTACGTCTACGACCACCTCGTCCTCGCGACGGGTTCGTACGCGTGGGTGCCGCCGACCGAGGGCGCGGACCTGCCGGGCGTGTTCGTCTACCGGACGGTCGACGACGTCGCGGCGCTGCGCGGGTACGTCGAGAAGCTCCAGCAGGACCTGGTCCGCCCGGTGCGCGGCGCGGTGCTGGGCGGCGGCCTGCTCGGCCTCGAGGCGGCGGGTGCGCTCCACGCGCTCGGGGCCCAGGCGACGGTGCTGCAGGTCGGCTCGCACCTCATGGACACGCAGCTCGACCTGGGCGGCGGCGAGGCGCTGCGGCGGCTCATCAACACGATCGGCGTCGGCGTCCGGGTCAACGCGATGACCGTGAAGATCCGCCCGCACCGACGCGGCGGTGTGGGACGCCTCGACCTCGCGGACGGCGGTCGGGTCGACGCCGACGTCGTGGTCGTGGCCGCGGGCGTGCGGCCGCGCGACGAGCTCGCCCGCGCGGCGGGCCTCGAGGTGGGCCCGCGCGGCGGCGTGGTCGTCGACGACACGTGCGTGTCGTCCGACCGCGACGTCTCCGCGGTCGGCGAGGTCGCGTGCATCCAGGGCGCGTGCATCGGCCTGGTCGCCCCGGGCTACGCGATGGCCGAGGTCACCGCGGACCGCCTGCTGGGCGGCGCGGCCGAGTTCCCGGGCGCGGACACCGCGACCAAGCTCAAGCTGGCGGGCGTCGACGTCGCGAGCTTCGGCGACGCGTTCGGCCGCACCGAGGGTGCGCTCGAGCTCGTCTGGGCCGACCCGGTCGCGGGCGTCTACAAGAAGCTCGTCATGTCCGACGACGCGCGCACGCTGCTCGGCGGCGTCCTCGTCGGCGACGCGTCCGCGTACGCGAGCCTGCGCCCGATGCTCGGCCGCGAGCTCCCCGGCGACCCGGCCGCGTTCCTGCTGCCCGAGGGCGGTGGCGGCGGGCTCCCCGACCTGGAGCTGCCCGACGACGCGGGCGTCTGCTCGTGCAACAACGTGTCCGCCGGGACGATCCGCGGCGCGGTCACCGAGCACGGCTGCACCGACGTCGGCGCGGTCAAGGCGTGCACCAAGGCCGGCACGTCGTGCGGCTCGTGCCTCCCGCTCGTCAAGAAGCTCGTCACGACCGAGCTGTCCAAGCAGGGCATCACGGTGAGCAACGCGCTGTGCGAGCACTTCGCGCTGTCCCGCGCGCAGCTCTACGACGCGGTGCGCATCTCCGGGGTGCGGTCGTTCACCGAGGTCGTCGAGCGGTTCGGGACGCGTGCCGAGGGCCGCGGCTGCGACATCTGCAAGCCGGCCGTCGCGTCGATCCTCGCGACGACGGCGCCCGCGCACGTCCTCGAGGGCGAGCGCGCCGCGCTGCAGGACACCAACGACCACGTCATGGCGAACCTGCAGAAGGACGGCTCGTACTCGGTCGTCCCGCGCATCCCCGGCGGCGAGGTCACGCCCGAGGGGCTCATCGCGATCGGCGAGGTCGCGAAGGACTTCGGGCTCTACACGAAGATCACCGGCGGGCAGCGCATCGACCTGTTCGGCGCCCGCATCGACCAGCTGCCCGTCATCTGGCAGCGCCTCGTCGACGCCGGGTTCGAGTCGGGTCACGCGTACGGCAAGTCGCTGCGCACCGTGAAGTCGTGCGTCGGGTCCACGTGGTGCCGGTTCGGCGTGCAGGACTCCGTGGCGCTCGCGGTCCTGCTCGAGCTGCGCTACCGCGGCCTGCGCTCGCCGCACAAGCTCAAGATGGGCGTCTCCGGGTGCGCCCGGGAGTGCGCGGAGGCCCGCGGCAAGGACGTCGGCGTCATCGCGACCGACAAGGGCTGGAACGTCTACGTCGGCGGCAACGGCGGCTTCACCCCGAAGCACGCGGTGCTGCTCGCCGAGGACCTGTCGACCGAGGACCTCATCCGCACGATCGACCGCTTCCTCCTGTACTACATCCGCACCGCCGACCGCCTCCAGCGCACCGCGCCGTGGCTCGAGGACCTCGAGGGCGGCGTCGACGCGCTCCGCGGCGTCGTCATCGACGACACCCTCGGCATCGCGGCGGACCTCGACGCGCAGATGGCGCAGCACGTCGACACCTACGAGGACGAGTGGCGCGCGACCCTCGAGGACCCCGAGAAGCTGCGCCGGTTCGCGTCGTTCGTCAACGCGCCCGCCACGCCCGACCCGTCGCTCGCGTACGTGCCCGAGCGCGGTCAGGCCCGCCCCGCCACCGCGGACGAGCGCGACGCCGCGCTCCGCGGAGAACCCGTCCTCGTCGCCGGCACGACCCTGGAGGTGCGCGCATGACCGTCTCGGAGACCCCCACGCTGCCCGAGCTCGACCAGACGGGCTGGCAGCCCGTCTGCGCGCTCCGGCACCTCGCGCCCGAGCGCGGCGCAGCGGCGCTGCTCGGCGGGCACCAGGTCGCGCTGTTCCGGCTCGTCGACGACCGCGTGCTCGCGGTCGACCAGCACGACCCGTTCTCGGACGCGTTCGTGATCTCGCGCGGCATCGTCGGGTCGCGCTGGGTCGACGACGTCGAGGTGCCGACGGTCGCGTCGCCCATGTACAAGCAGGTCTTCGACCTGACGACGGGCCGCTGCCTCGACACGGTCGGGAAGGTGCCCGTGCGCGACCTGCCCGCCGACCTGCGCAGCTTCCCGGTCCGCGTCGTCGAGGGCGTGGTCGAGGTCGACGTCCCGGTGGCCCCGTGACGACGATGCTGGGCGTCGACCTGGCCGGTCGGCGCGTCGTCGTGGTCGGCGGGGGACCGGTCGCCGCCCGCCGCGTCCAGGGGCTGCTCGCCGACGCCGCGTCGGTCGTCGTCGTCGCGCCCGCGCTGTGCGAGGTGCTCGCCGACATGCACCGCTGGGGGCTCGTCGAGTGGCGCTCGCGCGAGGTCGAGGCGCGCGACCTCGACGGCGCGTGGCTCGTGCACACCGCGACGGGTGACCGTGCGACCGACGACGCCGTCGTCGGGTGGGCGGCGGAGCGTGCGACGTTCTGCGTCGACGCGGGCACCGGCACGCGCGGCACCGCTCGGACGCCCGCGACCACCCGGCACGACGAGGTCCTGGTCGGCGTCGTGTCGACCGGCGTCCCCGACCCGCGCCGCACCGCCGCGGTCCGCGACGCCGTCGACGCGCACCTGCGCGAAGGGCGCGTGGACCTGCGCCGGCGACGCCCGGGCGCCGGACGGGTCGTGCTCGTCGGCGGCGGACCCGGGCGCGTCGACCTGCTGACGCTCGGCGCCCGCCGCGCGCTCGCGCAGGCCGACGTCGTCGTGACCGACCGGCTCGGACCCGTCGGCGTGCTCGACGAGCTCGCGCCCGACGTCGAGGTGATCGACGTCGGCAAGTCGCCCGGCCACCACCCCGTGCCGCAGCACGAGATCAACCGCATCCTCGTCGAGCAGGCGCAGCGCGGACGGTTCGTCGTGCGGCTCAAGGGCGGCGACCCGTTCCTGTACGGGCGCGGCGGCGAGGAGGTCCTGGCCTGCCGCGAGGCCGGCGTGGACGTCGACGTCGTGCCGGGCGTCTCGAGCGCGCTCGCGGCGCCTGCGGCGGCCGGGATCCCGCTCACGCACCGGGGGACCGTCGGCGCCGTGCACGTGATGAACGGCCACGACGGCTGGTCGTCCGCCGCGCTCACCGGGCTGCGCGACGCGTCGTGCACGGTCGTGGTGCTCATGGGCGTCACCGTCCTGGCCGACCTCGCGGCGCAGGCGGTCGCGGCGGGCGTCGACCCGCTCACGCCGGTCGCGGTCGTCGAGGACGGCACGCTGCCGACCCAGCGCGTCACGCGTGCCCCGCTCGCCGACGTCGCCGCGCGTGCCGCCGAGGTCGGCGTCCGGGCGCCCGCCGTGCTCGTCGTCGGTGCCGTCGCCGCCGAAGGGCTGCTCGACGCCGCCGCGCCCGACGCGTGCGACGACGCGCCGACGGCGGACCGGCCGACGGACGCGGTCCGCGCACGCGACACAATGACCTCGTGAGCGAGCCGATCGACCAGACCCTCGCCGGCTGCGTCGTCCTGATCACCGCGGACCGGCGGTCCGCGGAGCTCGCCGCTGCCCTGGGCCGGCGCGGCGCGGCGGTCCGGCACGCCCCGGCGCTCGGGATGGTCCCGCACATCGACGACGCGGCGCTGCTGGCCGGCACCCGGTCGTTGCTCGCCGACCCGCCGGACACGGTCGTCGTGACGACCGGCATCGGCTTCCGCGGCTGGATCGAGGCTGCCGACGCGGCCGGTCTCGCGGAGCCCCTCGTCGAGATGCTGCGCGGCACCCGCATCGTCGCGCGCGGCCCCAAGGCACGCGGCGCGATCCAGGCCGCGGGCCTCACGGCCGACTGGGTCGCCGAGTCGGAGACCAGCGCCGAGATCGCCGAGGTCCTGCTCGACGAGGGCGTCGCGGGCCACGACATCGCCGTGCAGCACCACGGCGCGGGCGCCGACGGGCTCGACGAGGCGTTCGCCGCCGCGGGTGCGCGCGTGCGCAGCCTCGTCGTCTACCGCTGGGGTCCGCCGCCGGACCCGGCCGTCGTGACCGCGTCCGTGCGTGCGGTCGCCACGGGCGAGGTCGACGCGGTCGTCTTCACGTCCGCGCCCGGTGCCGAGGCGTGGTGGCAGGCCGCCGAGGCCGAGGGCGTCGCGGACGAGATCGTGCACCACTGCCGCGCGGGCACCGTCGTGATGGCCGCGGTCGGTCCGGTGACGGCCCGCCCGCTCCTCGAGCGCGGCGTCGAGCCGCTGGTCCCGGACCGCGGCCGGCTCGGTTCGCTCGTGCGGGCGGTCGTCTCGTACTACGGCGGCATGCAGGACCTCGCGACCGTCGCCGGCCCGCTGCGGGTCTACCGTGGGGCGGCGGTGCTCGACGGGCACGTCCTCCCGCTCACCCCGAGCGGCCTGGAGGTGCTCCGGCTGCTCGCAGGTGCGCGCGGGTCCGTCGTCCCGCGGGACCAGGTGCTCGCGGTCCTGCCGGGCGACTCGACCGACCCGCACGCCGCGGAGGTCGCGATCGCACGGCTGCGCGAGGCGTCGGGCAGCCGCGCCCTGATCCGCACGGTGGTCAAGCGGGGCTACCGGCTGGAGCTCGAGGAGGCACGATGACCAGCGCGCTGCACGCCGAGGGGACGCCCGCGGCGGTGACCGGCCCGGTGCTCGTCGGGTGCTCGCACGGCACCGACGACCTCGGGGGCCGGGAGGCGATCCGGTCGATCCTCGCCGACGTCGCCGCGACCCGGCCCGGGCTGCGCGTGCGCGAGGCGTTCGTCGACGTGCAGGTGCCCGAGGTCGCGGCCGTCGTGGCCGACGCGCTCGCCGAGCAGCGCGGCGGTGTCGTCGTGGTGCCGCTGCTCCTGTCGGTCGGCTTCCACGTGAAGGTCGACGTCGCCGCCGCGGTCGACCGGCCGGGTGCCGTCGCGTCCGGGCCGCTCGGCCCCGACCCCCGCCTCGTCGACGTCCTCGTCGAACGGCTGCACGACGCCGGGCTCGCCCCCGACGACGCGGTCGTGCTCGCCGCCGCCGGCTCGACGGACCCGTCGGCCGCGCTCGCCGTCGAGGCCGTCGCCGCAGGTCTGGCCGACCGCCTCACGCAGCCGGTCACGATCGGGTACGGCGCCGGTGCCGAGCCGCGCGTGCCCGTCGCCGTCGCCGCCGCACGCGCCGACCTCGTCCCGGGCGGTCGCGTCGTCGTCGCGTCCTACCTGCTGGCTCCCGGTTACTTCTACGACCGCGTGCGCGAGGCGGGCGCGGACGTCGTCAGCCCGCCGCTCGCGCCGGACCCGCGGCTCGCGGCGATCGTGCTCGACCGGTACGACGCGGTCGCCGCGGACGCCGTGCCGGACGGGGTCGCGACGGCCTGACGCGCCGACGCCGCGCCCCGGACGGGTGCGAACCAGCAGGTGGACACGGGGTTGTGCGGCGTCCGGGTGAGCCCTAGGAATGCCCGCATGCACAGTGTCGTGAAGGTCAGGGCGGGCCTGCTCGCCGTCGGTGTGGGAGCGCTCCTGCTCGCCGGGTGCACGGGCGGTGGCGACACGCCCGAGCCCGACGCCGCACCCGAGGAGACCGTCTCGGTCGGCCCGTCGCCCGCGATCCGGCCCGTCGACGTCCCCGACTGCGCACCCGAGGGCTCGGCCGCCGCCGCGACCGGCCCCGAGGACGACCCGACGGTCGTCGTGTGGACCGGTGCCGGCAGCAAGGGCGTCGTGCTCGCACCCCAGAACCAGGCCGACTACTGCCAGTGGACGAACGAGATGACCCGCCTCGCGGGCCAGGGCTACCTCGTGGCGTCGTTCTCGTGGGCCGACGACTCCGCGGCCTCGCTGCTCGGCGCCGTCGACGCGCTCCGGTCCGTCGGCGCGCAGGACGTCGCGCTCGTCGGGGCCTCGAAGGGCGGGGCGTTCTCGGCCGCGCTCGCGGACGAGGCCGACGCGGTCGCGGTCGTCGCGCTCGGGCCGCCCGCGACGTTCGACGGCATCGACGCGTCGTCCGAGGCCAGCACGTACGACGGTCCGCTGCTCGTGATCGCCTCGACCGACGACAGCCAGGTGAGCGTCGACGGGTCGCGCGAGGTCGCGCGCGCCGACGACCCGAGCACCTTCATGGAGCTCAGCGGGGGAGCGCACGGCGTCGCGCTGCTCGAGGGCGAGCACGCGTCGCACGTCCAGGTGGCGATCGACGGCGTGCTCGCGCAGGGCTTCACGGGGTGAGCGTCCGCGGCGGCGTGCGCGGCGCGGGCGTCGTGGTGCTCGGCCTGCTGCTGCTCGGGGCGTGCACAGGCGGTGGTGAGCCGACGGGCGACGGCCGCTCCGACGCGGCCGCCGGTGCGCCGTCGCCGTCGTCCCGCGCCGCGGAGGCGCCGCCGTGCCTGCCCGACGGCACCACCGCCGCCGCCATCGGGCCGCAGGACGACCCGACGCTCGTCGCCTGGCGGGGCTCCGGGACGCGGGCCGTCGTGCTCGCGCCGCAGAACCAGGGCGGCCCGTGCCAGTGGGCCGACCAGCTGACGCGCCTGTCCGACGCCGGCTACCTCGTCGCGTCGTTCTCGTGGGGTTCCGACTCCGCGGCGTCGCTGCTCGGCGCGGTCGACGTCGTCCGGTCGGTCGGCGCGCAGCAGGTGGCGCTCGTCGGGGCCTCCAAGGGCGGCACGTACGTCGCCGCGCTCGCGGACGAGGCCGACGCCGTGGCCGTGGTGGCCCTGGGACCGCCCGCCGAGATGGACGGCGTCGACGCGCGTGCGGAGACGAGCACGTACGACGGGCCGCTCCTGGTCGTGGCGTCGACGAACGACGGCGACGTCGCGGTCGGCTCGTCGCGCTGGGTGTCGCGGCTCGACGACCCGACGACGTTCCTCGAGCTGCCGGGCGGCGCGCACGGCGTCGAGCTGTTCGCCACCGCGCACCGCGACCAGGTCCAGGCCGCGATCGACCGCGTGCTCGCGGAGGGTCTCGGCGGCTGAGCGACGACGCGCAGCGGCTCGGCCGCTGACCGACGACGCGCAGGGGTTCGGCGGCCGAGCGACGACGCGGAGAGGTTCAGCCGCTGGACGACAAGGCCCTCCCGGGAGGCCGCCGCACCCGACGTCGCCGTTGACGTCGAGCACGGCGGCCCCGGCCGGGAGGGCGCGCGGAGGACTGTCTACCAGCAAGGACGGTGTCCGCACGACCGCCAGAAGCGGACGAACCGGACATGCGACCGAACCGTTATGGGTCTGTGACCCCGATCACGCAGGCGGCGCCCGCGAGCGGCCGCGTCAGAGGTAGCGGAGCGGGTCGAACTCGTCGAGCGGGATGATCCGCAGACGCGGCAGCTGGACGTTGAACGCGGCGACGTCGGACTCGAGGTCGAACACCTGGAGGCCGCGGGCGGTGAGGCCCGCGAGCGCGGTCGACGTGAACTCGCGGAACGCGAGGAGCCCGACCCGGCGGCCCTCGTCGTCGACGAGCGTCTCGACCTCGGGCGCGAAGTCGCCGTCGTGGCTCGCGAGCAGCACGTCGCCGCCGCGCGACGCGATCGCCTGCAGCGTGCGCTTGATGCCGATGTCGACGACCTTCTCGTACGACTCCCCGGACAGGGGGATGGGCTGGAACCCGATCGCGAGGAGCGCCTGGACGAACGACATCGGCAGGTTGCCGTTCGAGGCGTTGAGGAAGAACAGCCCCTTCACGGGCTGCCCCCACGTCTGCTCCGCGAACCCGAGCACCCGCTCCCAGCGCGGCCGCTGGTCGGGCGTCGGCCGCCCGCCGAGGATCGACGACCCGAGGGTCGCGTCGATGTTCTCGCCGTCGACCAGCAGGTAGGTGGTGCGGGCTGCCGCGTCGGTGCTCATCGCGTCAGCGTAGCGACGGGCGGAGCCGTGGCACGGACGCGCACCGGTGCCCGCGCGAGCGGCGGGCACCGGTGCGGTCGTGGCGTGCTGCGGCGTCAGGCCACCGAGCAGGGCGTGCCGTTGAGCGCGAACGCGTTCGGCGCGGTGTTGGTGCCGTTGTGGGCGCCGTTGAAGCCGATCTGCGTGCTGCCGCCGGGTGCGAGCGACCCGTTCCACGCGGCGTTGCGCAGCGTGACCTGGGAGCCGGACTGCGACGAGACCGACGACCAGGCCTGCGTGATGGTCTGGCCGGACGGGAACGCGAACGTCAGGGTCCAGCCGTTGAGCGCGGACGACGACGTGTTCGTGATCGTGACGTTGGCGGTGAACCCGGTGTTCCACTGGTTCACGCCGTAGGCGACCCGGCACGCGCCGACGGGCGTCGTGGGGGTGGTCGTCGGGGTCGGCGTCGGCGTCGTCGGTGTGGGGGTCGGCGTCGTCGGAGTCGGGGTGGGTGTCGTCGGGGTGGGCGTCGGGGTCGCGCCGAACGCCTCGAGGATCGCCGCGTGCGCGGGCTTCTTGGCGTAGCCGTCGTTCCACACCAGCGCGGCGCCCTGGCCCGAGAACACGTCCGGGACCCACGAGTACTTGTCGGTGATGCCCCAGATGGTCACGCCCTCGCAGCGCGTGACCTGGAGGCAGGCCTGGACGACCTTCTTGTAGTCGGCGGCCTGCGTCGCGAGCTTCGAGGAGTCGGACGGCATCGGCATGCGGATGTCGAGCTCGGTGATGCGCACGTCGACGCCCAGGTCGGCGAACCGCTGCAGGTTCTGCCGGAAGTCGCCGGGGACCTGGCCGACGATGAGGTGCGACTGGAAGCCGACGCAGTCGATCGGCACGCCGCGTGCCTTGAAGTCCTTGACGAGGTCGTACAGCGAGTTGCTCTTCGCGTTGACGCCCTCGACGTTGTAGTCGTTGATGCAGAGCTTCGCGGTCGGGTCGGCCGCGCGCGCGGCCCGGAACGCCGTCTCGATGTAGCCGTTGCCGAGCTTCTGCTGGAACGTCGAGTCCTGCCGCCGGCCGCCGCCGTCGGCGAACGCCTCGTTGACGACGTCCCACGACGCGACCTTGCCCTCGAAGTGGTCCGCGACCTTCGTCACGTGGTTGACCATCGCGCTCTCGAGGGCGCTGCCGTTGAGGTTCTTCGCCCAGTCGGGCAGCTGCGAGTGCCACACGAGCGTGTGCCCGTACAGCTCCTTGCCGGTCGCGGCGGCGTAGCTCGCGACCTGGTCGCCCGCGCCGAAGCTGAAGCTGTTCTGCGACGGCTCCGTCGCGTCCCACTTCATCGCGTTCTCGGCGACGACGAGGTTGAACTCGGTGTCGGCGATCGACTTGTACGCGGACTCGGACAGGCGGTTCGGGTCGAGCGCGAAGCCGATGTCCTTGCCGGCGGCGTCGGCGGCCTCCTTCAGGGTCGTGGCGGCGTGCGCGGGGACGGCGACGGCCGTCCCGAGGACGAGCGTGGCGGCGGCTGCCGCGAGCGTCGTGCGCAACGCCGTGCGGGAACGGCGGGTCGTAGGGCAGGGTGCGGGTGGTGTGGTGGGCATGGAGTCCTCCTCATGGTGCGGATGCCGCGTGCACACTGCTCGTGGCATGCGTTCGCCGGGGAGGTGCTGAATCATTTCGGCACGTCGTGGCCTGCAGTTTCGATAGCGTCGGCGTTGCGATCGCCGGAGGGGGAGTCGATGGTCGAGGGACCGGTCGGGCGCGCCGCGAGCACGCGTGAGGCGGCTGAGGCGTGGGAGGCGCTGTTCCGCGCGCAGGTGGCGCTCATGCGTCGCTTCCAGCGCGACGACGTGTGGGACCCGCTGACGATCCGCGAGTACGACGTGCTGTTCACGCTCTCCCGGTGCCACGACCTCACGGCGCGCCTCAAGGAGCTCGGCGAGAGCAGCCTGCTGACCCAACCGAGCCTCTCCCGGATGGTCGAGCGGCTCGAGGCCGCGGGGCTCGTGCTGCGCGGGCCGGTGCGGGGCGACGCGCGCGGGGTCGCGGTGACCCTGACGCCCGAGGGCGAGCGCGTGCAGCGCGAGATCGGGCGCCGGCACGTGCGCTCGATCCGGCGCCTCGTCGGCGGCGCGCTCGACGCCGACGAGCTCGCCGAGCTGCGCCGCCTGACCGACAAGCTGCGCGCCGCACAACCGGGCATCCCGGACCCGTCGTGACCCTCGTCTCTCAGGACCTCGGGCCCATCCGTCCAGGCCAGCGCCGGGCGACGATGGACGAGCGGTCCGAGAGCCGGACGGCGGCAGGGAGGGAGCGGGCATGCGGATCCTGGTCACCATCGCCTCGCGGCACGGGGGCACGTGGGGAATCGGCGAGGTCGTCGCGCAGACGCTGCGCGAGCGAGGTCACGACGTGACCATGACGCCGCCCGACGACGTGACCGACCTCGAGGGTGTCGACGCCGTCGTCCTGGGCTCCGCCGTGTACGTCGCCCACTGGATGCCCGCGGCCCGCGACCTGGCCGACCGGCTCGCCGACGAGCTCGCGACGCGACCCGTCTGGCTGCTGTCGTCGGGCCTCGCGACGCAGCCCGCGGCGAGCGCGAACTCCCCGCACGAGATCCGGGCGCTCGCGGAGCGCGTCGGCGCGCGCGGGCACCGCAGCTTCCACGGTCGACTCGACCGGTCGGTCCTGTCGTTCGCCGAGCGCGCGACCATCTCCGCCGCGCGGGCCCGCGAGGGCGACCACCGTGACATGGCCGCGGTCGCGCGGTGGGCGGGCGAGATCGCGGACGCGCTCGCGCCGGCGCACGTCTGACCGGGCGGCCGCAGGCGCGCCCGCCTGACCGGCGGCCCGTCGGGGGCTCACGTCGGACCGGAGGTGCGCGCGGAGGTCAGCGCGGGTCGGGGT
>NZ_BHYL01000320.1 GCF_003851725.1 Cellulomonas algicola
GCCCCACGCCGACCAGCGCCGGCACCCGCTGCGGCGGCACGTCCGGCCGGGCGGCGCGCCACACGGCCGCGGCGACGCGCAGGTCGACCGGGGACCCGACAGTCCCCGCGTCGAGCAGCGCCGTCCACGCCGGCTCGTCCACCTCCGCGAGCGTGGCCACACCCCCGAGCGCGCGCTGCATGCCCACGTCGCACGCCGCGAGCAGGTCGGGCGCGGGCGGCAGGAGCGCGGCGACGACCGCGTCCGCGCCGGCCTCCCCACCCGGGCCGCTCGCGGCGAACGGACCCGCCGGTGCGAGGTCCGCGTGCGTCCGCAGCCACCACGCCGTGTACGACGGGGCCGTCGCGCCGTCCTCCCCGCGCACCCGCTCGACGAGCGCGCGACGCAGCGCCGGCTCCCCGCCGACCCGCGCGAGCACCGCCGGCCACGCGCCGTCCGCGACCGCGTCCAGGTCCGCGACCGCCACCGCCTCGCCGACGTAGGCGCCCGGGCCCAGGCGGTCCGCGAGGTGGTCGAGGTACTCCTCCCAGCCGTCCAGCGACTGCGCGGCGAGCACCCACGGGTCGGACGTGTCGTCGCCGAGCGACGCGGCGTCCGCGACGACGTGGTCCACGCGCACGACGACGAGGTCCGCCCGGACACCCGCTGCCTCGAGCACGTCCGCACCCCACCGGTCGACGTCCCCGACCGACACGGGCGCGAGCACGCGGTCGTCGAGCAGCGCCGCCGCAGGACCGCCGGGCAGCACGAGACCGTCGGCCGGGGTCGGCTCACCGTCGGCCGCCGTGAGCGTGAGCAGCCCGAGCCACGGACGTGCCTCCGGCGGCGGCCCGCCCGGCAGCGTCGCCGCGACGACCGCCAGCACCGCGTCGGTCACCTCCACGGCCGCGTCGAGGTCGTCGTCGTCCGCAGCCGCCAGCACCGCCGCCCTGACCGCCGGCTGCGTCAGCAGCGCCTCCGCGTCCGCGTCGAACGCCCCGAGCCGCTGCAGCAACGGGTGCTCCGCCGCCGGGTGGACGATCCGCAGCCCCCAGCGGCCCAGCACGTCGAGCGCGTCCGCGCCGAGCCGGTCCGCGAGGTCGCCGTCCAGCATGAGCGTGCCGCGCGCGCCCCGCACGACCCGGCCGTCCGCGAGCGGGACCGGCAGCGCGCCGAGCGACTCCCGCGCGCGCGAGTCGTCCGCGAGCCCCTCGAGCGCCGCGTACAGGTCCGGCCACGACGCGTCCGCCACCGCCGGCAGGTCCTCGACGACGTCCGCGAGCGACCGGACCTCGACGCCCAGCGTCCGCGCCTGCGCCTCGCGACCCGGCGGCAGCTCGGCGAGGCCCGCCACGCGCGCGCCCAGTGCCGCGACCGCGTCCCCCCGCCCGGCCTCCCCCTGCACCGCGACCGCGTCGCGCGGCGCGACGAGACCGGCTCCGCCGTCCGGGCCGTCCACCAC
>NZ_BHYL01000321.1:0-237 GCF_003851725.1 Cellulomonas algicola
GACGGTCGCGAGCGCGAGGTCGAGGTGGTCGAGGACGTCGTCGGGCGGCCACACGGCCGCGAACAGCCTCATGGCGCCACCGTGGGGCTCGGGACCGGATCGACGGACACGGGGCCCCTTGGTGTGCGGGCGGACGACGGTGCTGCGGAGGGCGACGGTGCTGGGGGCATCGTGACGGCGTTCGTCGGTACGCCGGGACCATCACTGAGGTCGGGCTTCCCGACCGCGGACGAGCAG
>NZ_BHYL01000321.1:247-2591 GCF_003851725.1 Cellulomonas algicola
GTCGACGCCCGCGTCGACGCACGCGCCGCTCAGCCGCCGCTGCTCCTCGACCTCACCGCCGACCCCGACCCACATCGTCCGGTGCGAGAACACGCCGGCACCGCGCAGCGCCAGCGTGAACGGTGCGCGGTCCCGCGCGACCGCGGCGAGGTCGGCCACCAGGCCCGGTACGGCCCCGTCGGGCAGCTCGCCGTAGAAGGCCGCCGTCAGGTGCCACGTCTCGCGGGCGGACCAGCGGACCGCGCTCGACGCCCCGGCCGGACCGCCCCGGACGGTCGCGAGCGCGAGGTCGAGGTGGTCGAGGACGTCGTCGGGCGGCCACACGGCCGCGAACAGCCTCATGGCGCCACCGTGGGGCTCGGGACCGGATCGACGGACACGGGGCCCCGTGGTGTGCGGGCGGACGACGGTGCTGCGGAGGGCGACGGTGCTGGGGGCATCGTGACGGCGTTCGTCGGTACGCCGGGACCATCACTGAGGTCGGGCTTCCCGACCGCGGACGAGCAGAGTAGCGCGGCCCCGACCGCAGTGCCGCGGGCGCGTCACCTCAGCCCCTGGGGGTGGCGCGTCCCGTCAGCCCTGGGCGCGGACGCGTCCCGTCAGCGCCGGGCGAAGGTGCTGCACGTCAGCGCTGGGCGCGGGCGCTCGCGTAGAGGCAGACCGTCGCCGCCGTGGCGAGGTTGAGGGACTCGGCACGGCCCCGGATCGGGACGCGGACGACGGCGTCGGCCAGCGCGCGGTCCTCGTCGCGCAGGCCCCACGCCTCGTTGCCGAAGACCCACGCCGTCGGTGCGGCGAGGTCCGGCACGCCGTCGGGTGCGGCTCCCGCGACGTCGAGCAGGTCGTCGATGTCGTGCTCGCCCGTGCCGTCGGCCGCCAGCACAATCACGCCGCGGTCGTGCAGCGCTGCGACGGCGGACGCGAGGTCGGCACCGGTCGCGACGGGCAGGTGGAACAGCGACCCGGCGGTCGAGCGGACCACCTTGGGGTTGTGGAGGTCGACGCTCTCGCGCGTGAGGACGACGGCGTCGGCGCCTGCGGCGTCGGCTGCCCGCACGACCGTCCCGGCGTTCCCCGGGTCCCGGACGTGCGCGAGCAGCGCCACCAGGCGCGGACGGCTCGCGAGGACGTCGTCCAGGCCGACGTCGACCTGGTCCGCGACCGCGAGGACGCCCTGGGCGTCGGCGCTCATCGCGTCGAGCACCTCGGGCGTGGCGGTCCGGGCGACGATCCCCCGCCCGCCCGCGGCAGACACGATCTCGCCGTACCGCTCGGCGGCCGCGTCGGTGACGTACAGGTCGTGCACGCGCACGTGCTCGGCACGCACGGCCTCGCGCACGGCCTGCGGTCCCTCGACGAGGAACCGACCCGACCGCGCACGCGCCGGACGCCCGGCCAGCGCCCGCACTGCCTTCACCCGCTCGGCGCGGGGGTTGGTCAGCTCGGGCATCGGCCGGGCGTCCGGGGAGGTGCTGTGCTGCTGCGAGGCAGTCGTCACGCAGCCGACGGCGCGTTGACGTCGGCGGGCAGCGCGTCCTTGGCGACCTGCACGAGGGCGTTGAACGCCGCCGCGTCGTTGACCGCGAGGTCCGCGAGGACACGACGGTCGACCTCGACACCCGCGAGCTTGAGGCCCTGGATGAGGCGGTTGTACGTCAGGCCCTGCTCGCGCGACGCCGCGTTGATGCGCTGGATCCACAGCTTGCGGAAGTCCTGCTTGCGGACCTTGCGGTCGCGGTAGGCGTAGACGAGGGAGTGGGTGACCTGCTCCTTCGCCTTGCGGTAGAGGCGCGAGCGCTGCCCGCGGTAGCCGCTGGCGCGCTCGAGAGTTGCCCGGCGCTTCTTCTGGGCGTTGACCGCCCGCTTCACGCGTGCCACGTGATGCTCCTTGCTTGTCTAGGGCTCGAGTGCCCCGGGATCGCTCGTCGCGACCCCGGACGGGTCACTTGCCGAGCAGCTTCTTGATCTTCGGGGTGTCAGCGGCGGAGACGACGACGTCGCCGGCGATGCGGCGGGTGCGACGGCTCGACTTGTGCTCGAGGAGGTGACGGCCGTTGGCCTGCTCACGCATGACCTTGCCGCTGCCGGTGATCCGGAAGCGCTTCTTGGCACCGGAGTGCGTCTTGTTCTTCGGCATGGCTGCCGTGTCTCCTTGTCCATCTCATCGCGCGCGGATCGTGCGCGACTCGTCGTCGTGCGGCCCGGCGGGGAACCGGGCCGGCGTGATCAGGTCGGTCAGCCGGACTGACCCGGGGCCTGCGGCCGGGGCCGCGGGGCCGGGCGGGGTGCCGGCGGCTTGGGGGTGGCCGACGCGGGCGCCGGCCGGGGTGCGGCCGGTCGGGCC
>NZ_BHYL01000322.1 GCF_003851725.1 Cellulomonas algicola
CTGGTCGAGCAGCGCGCGCTTGACCCCGGTGCGGCGGGCGCGGACGGCCTCGACGAGGCGCGCGCGGTCGAGCGCGGGGTCCAGCAGGTCACGGGCGATGTGCGCGACGGGCTCGGGCACCGCGGCGCGGTCCGAGCCGAGCCCGCCGGGCTCCCCGTCGGGTGTCGGCACGAGGTCCGGGACGCTGAGGTGGCCGAACGTCCGCTGGTCGACGAAGTCGAGCGCCGACCCGTCGTCGAACCCGAGCCGCACGCGCAGGTGGGGGTGCCGGGCCGCCTCGTCGAGGCTCGCGGCGTCACGCACGAGCAGCTGCCCGCTCATGCCGAGGTGTGCGAGGAGCGCGTCGTCCTCGCCGTCGAGCAGCAGCCACAGGAACTTGCCGCGCCGCACCGCCGCGTCCAGTCGCCGGCCGGTGAGCCGCCCGCCGAAGTCGAGGGGTCCGGCGACGTGCCGCCGCACGCTGTAGTCGCGGTGGACGGCGACCCCGGTGACCGTCCGGCCCAGGACGTGACGTGCGAGCCCGTCACGGACGGTCTCGACCTCGGGGAGCTCCGGCACCCGCCTCAGCCCTCGACGGACGCGTCCGCGGCGGCGACGGCGTGCTCGTCGGCCGGGACGGGCACGTCCCCCGCGGGGCCGTCGGGTCCGCCGTCCGCGGCCGGCCCGAGCGCCGCGAGCGCCTCCAGGGTGCGGTAGGCGTCCTCGGCGGCGTGCTGCTCGGCGAGCTTCTTCGCCGGGCCGGTGCCCGAGCCGCGCGCCTCGCCCGCGAGGACGGCGCGTGCGGTGAACGTCCGGGCGTGGTCGGGACCCTCCCCGACGACCTCGTACGACGGAGCCCCCAGGCCCAGCGCCGCGGACAGCTCCTGCAACGAGGTCTTCCAGTCGAGCCCCGCACCGAGGCCCGCGGCCGCGTCGAGCGTC
Source organism: Cellulomonas algicola (assembly GCF_003851725.1). Lineage (GTDB taxonomy): Bacteria > Actinomycetota > Actinomycetes > Actinomycetales > Cellulomonadaceae > Cellulomonas > Cellulomonas algicola. Next base: position 922 of record NZ_BHYL01000322.1, read on the forward strand.
GGCCCGACGAACCGGTCGACGACCGTGCGGGCCGTCTCGAGCCCGTGCGACAGGTACACCGCGCCGAAGATCGCCTCGAGCGTGTCCGAGAGGATCGAGTCCTTGTCCGCCCCGCCGGTCGCGAGCTCGCCCTTGCCGAGCAGCACGAACGCGCCCAGGTCCAGGTCGCGCGCGACACCGGCGAGCGCACGCTGCGAGACGGTCGCGGCCCGCATCTTCGCGAGCGCACCCTCGGGCTGGTCGGGGTGACGGCGGTAGAGCGACTCGGTCACGACGAGACCGAGGACGGTGTCGCCGAGGAACTCGAGCCGCTCGTTCGTGGGGATGCCACCGGCCTCGTGCGCGAACGAGCGGTGGGTCAGCGCCAGCACGAGAAGCTCGGGGTCCAGGTGGACCCCGAGCTTCTCGATGAGCCTGTCGGCCGCGGCACTCATCCCGGTCACAGGGCGGTCAGGTGCGTCACGGCGACGAGCGAGGGTGTCAGCGGGCCTCGTGCTCGCTGCGCACGGCCTCGGCGTAGCGACGGCCGTTGTACGCACCGCACGACGGGCACGCGGTGTGCGCCAGCTTGTCCGCCTTGCAGACGGGGCACGAGGTCAGCGTCGCGGCAGTGGTCTTCCACTGCGACCGACGCGCACGGGTGTTGCTGCGCGACATCTTGCGCTTCGGAACCGCCACGGCTAGCTCTCTTTCGTCTCGTCGACCTTGCTCGACAGGCCGCTCAGGGCGGACCAGCGAGGGTCAAGCGTCTCATGCGAATGGTCAGGGTCGTCCGCCAGGCGAGCTCCGCACTCGGAGCACAGACCCGGGCAGTCGGGGCGGCACAGCGGCTGGAACGGCAGAGCCGGCACCACCACGTCCCGCAGCGCGGGCTCGAGGTCGATCAGATCGCCCTCCAGCTCACGCACGTCCTCGTCCTCGTCGCCCTCCTCGACCGCAGCGGCGGCGCGCTCGGGGTAGACGTAGAGCTCCTGGAGGGTGACGTCGACGTCCTCGACGACCTCTTCCAGGCAGCGCACGCACTCCCCGACCGCCCGGCCACGGACGGATCCGGAGACCAGGACTCCCTCCATGACCGCCTCGAGCCGGAGGTCCAGCTCGATGTCGGTACCAGGACGGATGCCGATCACGTCGGTCCCGAGATCCTCCGGGGCACCGACCGTGAGCTGCACGGTCCGCGTCGATCCCGGACGTCGGCCGAGCTCATGCGTGTCGAGCACGAACGGCGAACGGGGATCGAGGTGAACAGGGCGCTGCACGGCCGAAGGTCCCCTCGTCTTGGATCTCGGTCCACGCCACGACCGGCAGGACCAACCGCCAACTCTACGACACGCGACCGGGGGCTCCCAAATCAGCCCCGACCTCGCCCGACGGCACCGGTCGACGGGCTGCTCGACCGGCCGGTCAGCCGGGGCCTCGGCTCAGAGGACGGAGCCCTCCGACCGGTCGTCCGCGCCACCGTCCAGCCGGTCCGCGAGCTTCGCACGACCCGCCTGCACCTGGCTCAGCACCTTGCCGAGGTCGATCTCGAAGTCCGCCAGCCGGCGGTCGCAGTAGTCGTCCGCGTCACGCCGCAGGACCGTCGCCGACTCCTCGGCCTCCTGCACGATCTGCTGCGCCCGCTCGCGCGCCGCCACGACGACGGCCTCCGAGTCGACGAGCTCGTCGGCGCGCTGCCGTGCCTCGGCGATGATGCGGTCCGCCTGCCCCCGCGCCTCGGCCCGTGCCGCGTCGGCGTCCGCGAGCACCTGGTCCGCGCGCGTGAGCTGCGTGGGCAGCACGTCGCGCGCCTGGTCCAGCAGGTCCAGCAGCTCCGCCCGGTTCACCAGCACGGACGACGACATGGGCATCGCCCGGGCCTGCGTCACCGCCGCCGCGATCGCGTCCAGCACACCCGTGAGGCCCTCGGGCCGGGTCGTCGCGTCCTCGTCGGTCATCGTGCACTCCCTCCCGTCCGCGCGAGCGCCGCGCGCACCGCCTCACCGACCTCGGCCGGCACCAGGTCGTCGATCGGCCCGCCGAACCGGGCCACGTCCTTCACCAGCGACGACGCCACGTGCGCGAGCGCCGGGTCGCCGACCACGAACACCGTCTCGACGCCCGACAGGTGCCGGTTCATGAGCGCCATGGGCAGCTCGGCGTCGAAGTCCGCGCCGCTGCGCAGGCCCTTCACGACCGCCGACGCGCCCTGCTCCCGCACGAAGTCCGCGAGCAGTCCGTCGACCGCCTCGACCCGCACGCCGTCGACGTGCGCGAGCGCCGCGCGGGCCAGCGCGACGCGCTCGTCGGCGGTCAGCAGCGGCGTCTTCGACGAGTTGCGCGCCACGGCGACGACGACCTCGTCGAACATCGTCCGCGCACGCCGCACCACGTCCACGTGGCCGAGGGTGAGGGGGTCGAAGGATCCCGGGCAGACGGCTGTGGTCACCCGGCCAGGGTAGGCGAACGGCCGGTGCGCGCCCGTCGGACGCGGCCGGGTCAGTCCTCGTCCGGGCGCGGCGCTCGCCCGTCCGCGGCGTCGCCGTCGCCCGCGGCGTCGTCGGGTTGCCCGCCGTCGTCGGGGGTGCCGTCGACCGGCGTCCGCTCCCCGAACCAGACGACCGTCTCGCCGTAGACGCGCCGCTCGACGCCCTCCCAGCCGGTGGGCCACGTGGGCTCGGGCGAGCGTGACGAGCGCTCGACGGCGAGCACGCCGTCGTCGGCGACGCCCGGTGCGACGTGGGCCAGCACCGTGCCGAGGTCGGGCTCCGCGACGTCGTAGGGCGGGTCGACGAGCACCAGGTCCCACGGGGCGACGGGCCGGCGCTGGACGAACTTCTCGGCGCGCTCGGCGGCCACGGTGACCCCGCGGAGCCCGAGCGTCGCGGCGTTCCGCCGGCACACGTCGGCGGCGTCGCGCGACGACTCGACGAGCGTCACGGCGACCGCGCCCCGGCTGGCGGCCTCCAGCCCGAGCGCGCCCGAGCCGGCGTACAGGTCGAGCACGCGCGCGCCGGACACGACGCCCAGGTGCTCGAGCCGGGAGAACAGCGCCTCGCGGACGCGCTCGCTCGTCGGCCGCGTGCCGCGGCGCGGCACCTGGAGCGTGCGGCCGCCCGCGGCCCCGGCGACGATGCGCGTCACCGCCGCGCCCCGGACTTCTCGGGCGGGTTCTCCTGCGCGTCCATGATCCGCTCCATGAGGGGCCGGGTCTCGATCGACGACGCGACGAGCACCGCGATCACGGAGAACAGCGCCTGCGCGGCGAGGAACACCGGCCCGGTCCGGCCGACGAGGATCGCGATCCACACGGGCAGCAGGCCGAGCACGACGACGTCGGGCCCGCGGGCGAGCACCGCGGCGACACCGCCCGGCAGGGCACCCATGGGCGTCGAGACGAGCGGTCCCGACCAGTCCGGCGCCGAGCGGTACGCGGCCCGGACGGCCGCGGCCGCCCAGACCGGCGTCGCGGCGACCGCGAGCGCGAGCCACCCGACGAGCCGGTCGGCCCACAGCCCGACGGCCGCGAACGCCAGGAGCGACCAGACGAGCATCGCGGCGCCGGGGACGACCATGCGCAGCCGCCGGACCGTCTTCGCCTCGAGCGGCAGGAGCCGGTCGAGCACGGGGGCCATCTCGGCGCGGCGCGCGCCCTCCCCCGTCGCGCTCGCCGCGACGTAGCCGGACACGAGGACGGCCAGGAGGACGCCGAACGGGGACGCGAGCTGCGGGACGACCACGACGATCGCGGGCACGAGCGCCGCGACGAGGAGCTGCACGAGGTGCCGGGTCGAGCGCCGCAGCACCACGAGGTCGGCCGTGACGAGCGCGGACGCGGCCCCGCGCGCGGTCCGCAGCCGGCTGACGCGTCGACGCGCGGACGGCAGCGCGCCGTCGGTGAGCGCGCGGCCGAGCTCGCGCGAGTCGAGCGAGACGACCGCACCGACCGCCTGGGCCGCGACCGAGCCGCTCTCGCGCAGCGAGCGCTCCGGGATGTGCGCCAGGCGGCGGTCGACGAGCACGCCGAGCCCCACGACGAGCACCGCGAGCACGGCGACGACGACCCAGCCGGGCGCGGGCGGCGGGACCTGGACGTCGGTGACGAGCAGGACCGCGGCCGCGGCGAGCGCGGTCACCGCGACGAGGTCGCCCGTGAGCGCGAGCGTGCGGCGCGCGGTACCCGTGGTCTGCGCGGCGGCGGCCACGAGGACGACGGCCGCGGCGACGAACGCGGCGGCGACGGCGACGCGGCTGACGGTGCTGCCGGACTCGGCCAGCAACCCCGCGTCGAGCACCGCGACCAGCACACCGCCGACGAGTCCGGCCACGACCGGCAGGCGCAGGGACGCAGGCCGCAGCAGGCCCCGCCGGTCGACGGGCAGGCCCAGCCACCACGCCGCCTCGGCACCACCGGCCCCGACGGGCCCGAGGCGACCGGCGACCGACAGCAGCGCCCCGGCGCCCGCGACGAGCACGACCGCGACGAGGGTCGACAGGTCGAGCGCCCACCCCGTGACCACGTGCGACGCCGGGTGCACCTCGAGCCGGAGGGTGCGCGCGGCACCGAGCGCGACGAGCACGCCCACGCCGACCGCGATCACCGCGTAGTAGACGTCGGACAGGACCGACCCCAGGTTCGCGCCGCCGCGCGCGTTGCCCGCGTGCGCGGTGTAGCGACGGATGGCCCGGGCGGACGGGACCTCGCCGACGTCGGAGGGCGCGACGGCCGCCTCGTCGCTCACGGGTTCTCCCGGCTGATGACGCGGGCCGCCTCGGCCGGGTCGACCACGCGGCTGACGTCGTCCGAGACGACCACCGCACGGTCGGCGACCGCACGCACCAGGTCGGGGTCGTGCGTCGCGAGCAGCACCGCACCGCCGTCGCGCTTCTCGACGTTCAGGCGGTCGGCGAGCCGGTCGCGCATCGCGCGGTCGAGGCGCTGCTCGGGCTCGTCGAGCACCAGCAGCGACCGCGGGCGCGCGAACCCGGCGGCGAGGAGCAGGCGCCGGCGCTGGCCCGAGGACAGCGCGACGGGCAGCGCGCGACGGTGGTCGGACAGCCCGAACTCGTCGAGCAGCGTGTCGACGACGCCGTCGGCGCCGAGCACGCCGTGGCCGCGCGCGGTGAGGTACAGGTGCTCCGCGACCGTGAGCGCCGGGAAGTACGCGTCGTCGTCGAGCACCGCCGCGACCCGGGTGCGGAAGAGCACGTCGCGCTCGTCGACGGGGTCCCCGAACACGCGCAGGGTGCCCTGCGCGGGCGTGAGCAGGCCGAGGATCGTCTTGAGCACGGTCGACTTGCCCGAGCCGTTGGCGCCGACCAGCGCGACCGCCTTGCCCGGGGCGAGCGTGAAGCTCACCGGCGCGCACACCGGTGCCCCGCCGTAGCCGACTACCAGGTCCTGGGCGCGCACGACGGGCTTCGACACGCCCGCCAGGGTAGACCGCCCACCCGTGCACGCCGCACCGGGGCTCGTCGACGCACCAGCCGGGGTGCGGGACCGCCGCGACGAGCCGCGACGGCGCGTCCGTGGTGACGCCGTCATCCGGCGGGGGCGCGCCCTCAGGTGCGGTCGAGGAACTCCTCGCGGTCCCCCGCGAGCAGCGCGCGGATCGCGTCGTCCAGCGGGGGCCACGACGCGAGCTCCGGGTCGCGCTCGACGAGCGCGCGCGCGTCCTGGCGCGCCTGCTCGATCACGTCGCCGTCGCGCGTGACGCGCAGCAGGCGCAGCGACGAGGACCCGCCCCACTGGGACGCACCGAGCACGTCGCCCTCACCGCGCTGCTCGAGGTCGAAGCTCGCGAGCGCGAACCCGTCCGACGTGCGCGCGAGCGTGTCGACGCGCTCCGCCGCGGGCGTGCCGGGCTCGGCCGTCGACACGAGCAGGCAGACACCCGGTGCCGTGCCGCGCCCGATGCGGCCGCGCAGCTGGTGCAGCTGCGACACCCCGAACCGGTCCGCGTCGAGGATCACCATGACGGTGGCCTCGGGGACGTCGACGCCGACCTCGACGACCGTCGTCGACACGAGCACCGGCACGCGCCCGGACGCGAAGTCCGCGAGCGCGCGGTCCTTCTCGTCGGGCGGCATGCGCCCGTGCAGGACGCCGACCCCGAGGCCGGACAGCGCGGGCTCCTCGGCGAGCTCGGCGGCGACCTCGAGCACCGCGCGCAGCGGGCGGCGTGGGGTGGTCGGCCCGGCGTCGTCCTCGGGCGCGTCCTCGCGGACGAGGTCCGCGTCGTCGGCGCCCTGGTCGTCGTCGCCGTCGATGCGCGGGCACACGACGTACGCGCGGCCGCCCTTGTCGACCTCCTCGCGCACGCGCACCCACGTGCGCGACATCCAGACGGGGTTGTCCGCGGGCACGACGTGCGTCACGACGCCGCTGCGACCCGCGGGCACCTCGCGGAGCACCGACGTCTCGAGGTCGCCGAAGACGGTCATCGCGACGGTCCGCGGGATGGGCGTCGCCGTCATGACGAGCAGGTGCGGGCTGGTGGACGCCTTGGCGCGCAGCGTGTCGCGCTGCTCGACGCCGAACTTGTGCTGCTCGTCGACGACGACGAGCCCGAGGTCCGCGAACTGCACCGTGGCGGAGAGCAGCGCGTGCGTCCCGACGACGATCCCCGCGGCACCGCTCGCCGCGTCGAGCAGCGCGGCCTTGCGGGCCGCGGTCGACTGCGACCCGGTGAGCAGCACGACCCGCGTCGCGGTGTCCGCGCCGCCGAGCATGCCGCCCTCCGCGAGGTCGCCGAGCAGCGCGCGCAGCGACCGGGCGTGCTGCGCGGCGAGCACCTCGGTCGGCGCGAGCAGAGCGGCCTGGCCGCCGCCGTCGACGACCTGGAGCATCGCGCGCAGCGCGACGAGCGTCTTGCCGGACCCGACCTCGCCCTGCAGCAGCCGCTGCATGGGGACGGGACGTGCGAGCTCGGCCGCGATGGTCTCGCCCACCTCCACCTGGCCCGCGGTGAGCGTGAACGGCAGGCGCGCGTCGAACGCGGCGAGCAGGCCGTCGGCCACCGGGGGGCGAGCGGTGGCGGGCTCGGCCGCGGCGCGGGCCCGTCGGCGCGCGAGCTCGGCCTGCAGGACGAACGCCTCCTCGTAGCGCAGCCGGTCGCGCGCGGCCTGCCAGTCGGCCGCGGTGTGCGGCTCGTGCAGGTCGCGCAGCGTGCGGTGCAGGTCCGCCAGCCCGCGCTCCTCGCGGAGCTCCGGCGGGACCGGGTCGACGACGTCCTCGTCGCGCAGCGTGCCGAGGACCGTGCGGACGGCGGCCGCGATCTTCGTCGTGTCGAGCCCCGAGCCGGCCCGGTAGACGGGCCGCGGCCACGACGCGCGCTCGACCGCGACCCGCTCGCCCTCGCCGTCGTCGTCGAACATCTCGTAGGTGGGGTGCGCGAGCTGCAGGTGCCCGCCGAACGCGGAGATCTGCCCGGTGAACAGCCCGCGCCGCCCGGGGACGAGCAGGCGCTCGTGGTGCCGCGCACCGCCGAAGAAGATGAGCTGCAGCTCGGCGCGACCGTCGGTGATCCGCACCTCGAGCCGCGACGCGTTCGTCGACCGCGCCCGGCGCACGACGGCCTGCCGCACGTCCGCGACGACCGTCACGGTGTCCCCGACGCGCAGGCTCGCGATGTCGGTCAGCGTCCCCGGGTCGGCGTACCGGAACGGGTAGTGCCGCAGCAGGTCGCCGACGGTCCGCATCCCGAGCGCCGCGAACGGCTTGCCCGCGCGCGGCGCGACCGACGTCACCGGGGAGTCCAGGTACCCGCCGCGCGGCTCGACGCCGTCGACGTACCGGACACCGCCCTGACCGCCCTGCACCCGCCGCGCCATCAGTCCACCCCCACCCAGAACGCCGCCCCGCTCCGGGTCGGCCCGACGAGCACCGGCTCGAGCCCGCGCGCCGCGGCCGCTGCCTCGACGTGCGCGGACGTCGCGTCGTCGAGCGGGTCGCGGTGGAGCACGGTGAGGCTCTCGCCGCCCGGCCCGGTCAGCACGTCGTCGACGGCCGCGGGCAGCGCGGACGCGTCGTCGACGCGGACGACCCGCAGCCGGCCCAGCGCGCGGACCGCGTCGTGCACCGCCGCCGCCGTCCCGGACGACGACGCCGACGACGCGAACGCGAGGGTCGCGACGACGACGCGCAGCTCGTCATCCGCGTCGAGCACCTCGACGACCGTGCCGGGCCGGTCCGTGAGCGCCTCCGCCCCGACGACGCCCCCGGGCAGGAGCGCGACGTCGGACGCTCCCGTGTCGGCGACCGCCCGCGCGACGTGCGTCGCGGTGACGGGTGTGTCCGGCACGACGAGCACGACCGCGCCCGCCGCCGCGTACCAGGCGGCCAGGGCCGGAGCGGCGGTGCACGCGACGAGCCCCCAGCGGGCCGCGGGCTCCGCGTCGTCGAGGGTCTGCCCGTGCGGGGCGTCGACGAGCCGCACGACGGCCTGCTCGCGCGCCCCGAGCGCCGCCGCGTCGATGGCGGCCGCCGGGTCGTCGGTGTGCACGTGCACGTGCCAGACGCCGTCCCCGCCGACGACCGCCACCGAGTCGCCGACCTCCGCCAGCCGTGCCTGCAGCGGGCCGGCCAGGTCCTCGTCGGCGTCCGCGCGCACGACCAGCATGACCTCGAAGGCCCCGCTCCCCTCGTGGTCCGCGTGCGCGTGGTGCTCGACGGGCGGCAGCCAGGGCGCGGGCGTCGTCGGTTCGGGCGTCCCGGTCACCGCGCGGTGCAGCGCGTCGAGCACCACCAGGAGCGCGCACGCCCCGGCGTCCGGGACGTGCTCACGACGCAGGACCGGGTGCTCGGCGCTGATGAGCTCGAGCGCGGCGCGCGCGTCGTCGAGCACGCTGCCGAGCACCGTCGCGGCGGGGAGGCGCGGGTCGTGGGACGCGGCCCGCGCGGCGACCGTGTCGGCCAGCGTGAGGACCGTCCCCTCGGAC
>NZ_BHYL01000323.1 GCF_003851725.1 Cellulomonas algicola
GCCCCGGCGTCCCCCCGTCCGGCCCGCCCGCACCCCCCGCACCACCGGCGCAGTGGGGCGCGAGCCAGGGCGGCTGGGGCGCCCCCGTGCCGCCCCCGCCCCCGCCGGGCTCCGCGTGGAAGCCGCCCGCCCTCCAGCCGGGCATCGTGCCGCTGCGGCCGCTCGGCCTCGGCGAGGTGCTCGACGGCGCGTTCAAGGCGATCCGGGCCAACCCGCGCGTCATGTTCGGGCTGTCCGCGCTCGTCGTCGGTGCCGCGGTCGTCCTGTCGACGATCCTCACGTGGTACGTGCAGGGCCTCGTCGCGGGTGCGATCAGCGACGCGCTGCTCGAGCTCGACCCGTCCGGCGCCAGCGGCCTCGACGCGATGCTGGGATGGGCCGTCGGCACGCTCCTGACCGCGCCGATCATCTGGCTCGCCACGACGGTCCTCACGGGCCTGCTCATCGTGTCCGTCAGCCGCTCCGTGCTGGGGCGCACCATCACCATCGGCGAGGTCCTGCGCTCGGGCCGCGTGTGGTGGGTCGTCGGGTTCACGCTCCTGGCGGGCGCCGCGGTGCTGCTGGTCGCCGCGCTCCTGGTCGGCGCCGTGATCGGCCTCGCCGCAGCCGACCAGACCGGGCTCGCGGTGGCCGTCGGGATCCTCGGCTGGCTGGGGCTCGTCGTCGCCGGCATCTGGTTCACGATCCGCACGCTGCTCGCGCCCGCGGCGCTCATGCTCGAGGGCAAGGGCTTCTGGTCGACCGTCGCGCGCGCCTGGCGGCTCACGCGCGGCAGCTTCTGGCGTCTGCTCGGGTACTACGTGCTCGTCCAGATCATGGTGAGCGTCGCGAGCTACTTCGTGATGTTCCCGTTCGAGCTCGTCGGGACGCTCGTCACGCAGGACCCGACCGGCACGTCGTTCGTCTCGATCGTCCTGACGGGCATCGGCAACGTCATCGCCTACACGCTCACGACCGCGTTCACCGCGGCGATCTACGCGCTGCTCTACATCGACGTCCGCATGCGCCGCGAGGGGCTCGACCTCGAGCTCGCACGAGCCGCCCAGGCCGGATGACCGCGCTGTCCGTCGTCGCCGCGCTCCTGCGCGACGTCCCCGTCCAGCCGGACGCCGAGACGGCCCGCGAGTGGGCCCGCGACGAGCTCGCCCGGCCCGAGTACCACCGGCAGCCGTCGCTCCTGCAGCGTGTCCTGGAGTGGCTGCGGGAGCAGCTGGACTCGGTGCCGTCGCTCGGGCTGCCCGACGGCGTCGCGCTGACGGTCGCCGTCGTCGCGGGCGTGGCGCTCGTGCTCGGCGTCCTGTGGTTCGTCGGCCCCGTGCGGCGCTCGAGGACGCGCGCCCGGACGGGCGCCGTCGTGCTCTCCGTCGACGACCGGCGGACCGCCGAGCAGCTGCGCGCCGCCGCGGACGCCGCCGCGGCCGCCGGTGACTGGCACCTCGCGGTCCTCGAGCGGTTCCGGGCCGTGGTCCGCGGGCTCGAGGAGCGGACTGTCCTCGACGAGCGGCCGGGCCGCACCGCGCACGAGGCCGTCTCGGCCGCGGCGCAGCGCCTGCCCGGGCTGGTCGCCGACCTCCGGACGGCCGGCGACCTGTTCGACGACGTCGCGTACGGCGACGTGCGCGCGGACGCGGACGACGACCGCCGGCTGCGCGAGCTCGACCGACGCGTCCGCGCCACCCGCCCGACGACCGCGGCCCCCGCGGCCGGCGACCGGCTCGTGGTGCCGTCGTGAGCGCCCCGGCCGCCGTCCTGGGCGACGGGACGACCGCCCGTTCGCGCGCCACCGGGC
>NZ_BHYL01000324.1 GCF_003851725.1 Cellulomonas algicola
GCGTACGGCAACGAGCCGACGGGCTGCGACGCGCGCGCCGCGAGCCCGAGGTCCGCGAGCTGCGCGTCGGCGCGCGCGGCGGCGTCGACCCCGCCGCCCGGCACGCCGACGGCGACGTTCTCCCGCACGCTCAGGCCGGGGAACAGCCCGAGGCCCTGGAGCGTGCGGGCGACGCCGCGGCGCGCGAGACCTGCGGTGGGGCCCAGCGGGCGCCCCTCGAAGGTGACCGTCCCGCGCGCGGGTCGCACGAGCCCGCAGACGGCGTTGAAGACCGTGGTCTTGCCTGCGCCGTTGGGGCCGATGAGGGCGACGACCTCGCCGTCGGACACGTCGAGGTCGACGTCCTCGACCGCGGTGAGCCCGCCGAAGCGGACGGTGAGACCCCGGACGACGAGGCGCGGCCCGGTCGGCGCCGCCCCCTCGATGGGCGGTCCGGCTGTCGGGCTGCGCAGACTCACGGTCGACCTCTCGTGCACCTCGTCGTGACGCGATGCGCCGAGGCTACAACAGAAACCGACCAGCCGGTATGCCCCCACCGCGGTGGGTGCCCTGCGGGCGTCAGCCTCACGGGTCAGGCGTGCGGCACGCCGGCGATCATGCCGCCGTCCACCACCAGCTCGGTCCCGGTCACGTACGCGGAGTCCGCCGACGCGAGGAAGAGCACCGCCCCCACGACGTCCTCGGGCGTCGCCGTGCGCCCGAGCGGGATGCGCTGGCGCGACGCGTCGAGACGTTCGGTCATGGGCGTCACCACGAACCCCGGGTGCACCGAGTTCACACGGATCCCCTCGGGGCCGAGCTCGACCGCGAGCGACTTCGTCAGGCCGCGCACGCCGAACTTCGACGCCACGTACCCGTGCAGCCCCGCGTCGCCCCGCATGCCCTCGACCGACGAGATGTTGACGATCGAGCCGCGCCCGGCAGCCCGCATGCCCGGCACCACCGCCCGCGCACCGAGGAACGTGCCCGTGAGGTTGACCGCGATCACGGCGTCCCACTGGTCCTTGCCGTACCGCTCGAGCCGCCCCGCGTTCGCGATCCCTGCGTTGTTGACGAGCACGTCGACGACACCGAGCGCCGCCGCCGCCCCGACCGCCGCGGCCCACGACTCCTCCGACGTCACGTCGAGCGGCACCGCGAGCGCGCCCGGCCCGAGCTCGGCCGCGAGCCGCTCGGCCTCGTCGACCAGCACGTCGCCCACGACGACGGCCGCCCCCGCTGCGTGCAGCGCGCGCACGTACGCCGCGCCGAGCCCGCGTGCGCCGCCGCTGACGAGCGCCACCGATCCGTCGAGCCGTGCCATGCGGACCTCCGGAGGTCGTCGGCGTGGTCCCGGGACGCGGCAGGAGCGCCGGGCCCGGCTGTCCCGGGTCAGGCGACGCGCACGACGAGCCGCCCGGTCGTCCCGCCGCCCGCGAGCCGCGCGACCGCCTCGGGCGCCCGCTCGAACGGCACGACGTCGCTCACGACGGGGCGCACCGCACCCTGCTCGACGAGGCCCGTGAGCGCCCGGTGCGCGAGCCGGACGAGGTCCGGTCGCCGCCGCGCGTAGAGCGCCCAGTGCAGCCCGAGGACGCCGTAGTTCTTCACGAGGGCATGGCCCGCGCGGGCGTCCTGGATCGTGCCGCCCGCGAAGCCGACGACCACGATGCGCCCCTCGAACGCGACGCACCGCGTCGCCGCCTCGTACGCGTCACCGCCGACCGGGTCGACGACCACGTCGACGCCCGCCCCGCCGGTGGCGTCCCGCACGGCGGCGGCGACGTCCTGCGCGGACCGGTCCACGACCACGTGCGCGCCGGCGTCACGGGCCGCGGCAGCCTTCGCCTCCGACCCGACGACACCCACGACCCGCGCCCCGGCAGCGGCGGCGAGCTGCACGGTGGCGGTCCCGACACCGCCCGCGGCGGCGGTGACGAGCACGCTCTCGCCGCGCCGCAGGCCCGCCCGCCGGTGCAGCGCGAACCACGCCGTCTGGTACGCGATGACGAACCCGGCGGCCTGCTCGTCGGACAGCCCGGCGGGGGCGGGCCACACCTCGTGCGCGTCGAGCACCGCGCGCTCGGCGAGCACCCCGATCCGCGACCCGACGACGCGGTCGCCGACGGCCACGTGCTCGACGCCGTCGCCGACCGCGAGCACGTCCCCGCACAGCTCGATGCCGGGCACGAACGGCAGCGGCGGCCGCTCCTGGTACTGCCCGCGCGCGAGCAGGACGTCGGGGAAGTTCACCGCGACCGCGCGGACGCCCACGAGCACCTGCCCGGGGCCCGTGGCCGGGTCGGGCACCTCCGCGAGGCGCAGCACGTCGACGGGCTCGCCGTACCGCTCCACGTGCCACGCGCGCACGGCTCAGCCCTCCGGACGGGCGGCGATGCCCGCGAGGAACAGGTCGGTGAGCTGCGCGGCGACCTGCTCCTTGGTCTCCGGCCCGTCGGACGAGAACCACGTCGGCAGGTAGTGCACGTCGGCGAAGAAGTGCGCGACGATCACGCCGCGCGGCACGTCCGTGCGGTAGTACCCCTCGGCCTGGCCCTTCTCCAGCAGCGCCGCGAACGTGTCGTGGTACGCGCGGCGGCGTCGCGTGACCTCCTGCTGACGCGGCTGCGACAGCATGTGCACGCTGCGGAAGAAGACGGTGCCCTCGAGCAGGAAGTCGATCGACGTCTCGATGACGTCGACGCACGCCTCCCGCAGGAGGACGTCGGCGGGCTCGTCGCGCGCCGCGATCGCCTCGAGGTGGTCGGTCTGGAGCGTGAGCATCCGGTCGTAGACGGCGAAGAGCAGGTCGTCCTTCGACTGGAAGTAGTGGTACATGGCGCCCTTGGTGACGCCCGCCGCGTCGACGACCTGCTGCACGGAGGTGTTCGCGTACCCCTGGGCCGCGAACAGCCCGAGTGCGGCCCGCAGGACGTCGTCGGCCACGCTGGTCTGCTTCATGCGGTCATCCTTCCCCCCACGGGCGCACGCTGACGCCACCGTCGAGCACGAGCGTCTGCCCCGTCACCCAGGCGGCGTCACCGGACAGCAGGAACGCGACGGGCCCGGCGACGTCCTCGGGCTCCCCGATCCGCCCGAGCGGGTACCGCGCCGCGACGGCCGTCTCGTCGTCCTCGTAGAGGCGGCGGGCCAGCTGCGTGCGGACCACGGCGGGCGCCACCGCGTTGACGCGCACGCGCGGCGCGAGCTCGACCGCGAGCTGCGCGGTGAGGTTGAGCAGCGCGGCCTTAGAGACGCCGTACAGCGCGATGCCGGGGCTCGACGTCAGCCCCGCGGCCGACCCCGTGCACACGACCGACGCACCCTCGTGCGCGCCGAGCCCGGCCGCGACGGCGTCCCGCGTCCACTCGAGGGCGGCGACGACGTTGACCGCGAGGATCTTGTCGACGGCAGCCCGCTCGATGTCGAGCAGCGGACCGTAGACCGGGTTGATGCCGGCGTTGTTGACGAGGTGGTCGAGCCGGCCGAACCGGTCGACGGCCGTGGCGACCGCGGCGGCCCGGTGCTCGGGGTCGTCGACCTTGCCGGCGACGCCGACGGCACGGTCGGGCCCGATCGCGGCGACGGCCTCGTCGAGCGTCTCGGCGCGCCGGCCGGTGAGGACGACGCGCGCCCCCTCGTCCGCGAGCCGCTGCGCGACCGCGAGCCCGATGCCCCGGCTCGCACCCGTCACCAGGGCGACCCTGCCGTCGAACCTGTTCATCACGTCCTCTCGCCGCGGCCTGCCGGACGCCCGTGCGACCGCCACGCAGGCTGTCGATGCGCGGGCGAGCGCGAAACCGACCGTTCGGTATGTCGCGACATTACACGACCCGGCCCCGGAGCGATGCGCGCGCGGCCAGGACGCGCAGCACCCGGCCCGCCGACCACTACCGTGTGAGCGTGAACACGAGCACCGCCCCCCACCGGCCCGCGCGCGCGCTGCCCACGGGCACCCAGCACACCCTCACCCGCGGCGACGCCCGCGTGGTGGTCGCCGCCGTCGGCGCGAGCCTGCGCGAGTACACCGTCGGCGGCGTCGACGTCGTCCTGCCGTTCGCCGAGACCGAGTCGGCCCCCGCGTACTCGGGCGCGGTCCTCGCCCCCTGGCCCAACCGGCTCACGGACGGCGAGTACGCGTTCGACGGCACCGACTACGAGGTGCCCGTCACGGAGCACGCACGCCGGACCGCGCTGCACGGCCTCGTCGCGTACGTCGCGTTCACCGCGAGCGAGCACACCGACGACCGGCTCGTCCTCGAGCACACGATCGTCCCGACGCCGGGCTACCCGTGGTCCGTGCACCTCGCGGTCGCCTACACGCTCGACGACGAGGGCCTGCGCATCGAGGTGACCGCGGCCAACGTCGACGAGACCACCGCCCCCTACGGCATCGGCTTCCACCCGTGGCTCTCCCCGGGCGACGCGACCGTCGACGAGTGCACCCTGCAGGTCGACGCCGACGTGCACGTCACCGTGGACGACCGGCTGCTCCCGACCGGCACCGAGCCGGTGAGCGGCACGTTCGATCTGCGCACCGCCGTCCCGCTGCGCGGCGTGGAGCTCGACGACGCGTGGGTCGGCGTCACGCGCGACGACGCGGGCCTGTCCTGGATCCGCCTGGGACGCCCCGACGGCCGGACGGTCGCGATGTGGGCCGACGAGAGCTTCGTCGCGTGGCAGGTGTGCACGGGCGACGGCATCCCGCGCCTCGACCGCCGCGGCGTCGCAGCCGAGCCGATGACGTGCGTCGCCGACGCGTTCCGCACGGGCACGGACCTGGTCCGGCTCGAGCCGAGGGCGAGCCACCGGGTCGCATGGGGTCTGCGCCTGCTCTGACCGCAGCCGCCGTCGAGGGCGTCCGGGCTCCCGCCTGGGCGCCCTCGTCATGTCCGAGGCGAGGCGCACCGAGTCGCGGGGGGCCGAGCGGCGCCGACGAGGCGCGCGAGGCGCGGGGGCCGAGCGGCGCCGACGGGGCGCGCGAGGTTCAGCGCACGCGAGGATCAGCGCACGCGCGGACCAGCGGATGCGAGGACTAGCGGATGCGGCGGGGTGAGCCGGGCGCGGTGGTCGGCCGGTCAGCGGCCGTAGTACTCGCCGTCCTCCTGGACGCCCTTGGCGTACTCCCAGTGCCACGGCTCGAACGGCCCGCTGCCGCCGCGCTTCGCCCAGGCCGGGTTCTCCCAGCCGAACGCGGGCCCGTTGTCGAGGATCCACGCCCACTTGGCGCCCGACGTCTGCGTCTGGCAGAGGTCGACGGCGAGGCCCCAGCCGTGGTTGCTCTTGCCGGGGGCGGCGGCGAGGCCGCCCTTCTGCGCCTTCACGACGCGCTGCTGCGCGAGCGAGCGGTAGCCGGAGCTGAGGCACAGGTCGCCGCCGAACCGCGCGACGAACGCCTGGTTGAACTCGGCGAGCGAGACGGCCGCGTCCGCGCGGAGCTGCGTGTGCCCGTCCCACAGGGTGCACAGGTCGGCCGTCCGGAGCAGGCCGTTCTCCCCCGCGGGCCGGTCGGTGCCGTCGCAGCCGGGGAGCGCGGAGCGGATCTCGGTGCGGCTCGTGCCCGCGGCCTCACGGGCGGCGAGCGCGCCGTCGGCCGAGACGAGGGACGACGGCGGGAGGATCGACAGCGACGACGCGGTGAGCGCCGAGACGGTGTCGGGCAGGGACTCCTCGGCCGCGCGCGAGTCGGAGCCCGGCACGCCGACCCCCTCGAGCGCACCCTGGCTGACGGTCGGGATGACGACGGTGACGCCGGCGAGCGCACCGAGGACCCCGAGGCGGACCGCGAGGCGCGGCATCCGGGCCGGGTGGCGGTCGGTCGGGCGGACCGTCGCGGTGCGCGAGCGGATCGGTCGCTCGACGTCGGCCTCGGTCTCCGTGGCGACGGCGGCCGCGCGCGCCGAGGCCCAGGGGGCGGCGGGCTCGGGCTCGTCGTCGAGCGGCAGCGGTGCCATGACGGTCGTCTCGACGGCGGACCGGGCGGCGGGAGCGGACGACGCGGTGGAGGCGAGCGCCGACCACGCCGGTGCGGGCGCGGGGCGCGGGTGGGCGGCGGTCGCGCCGGGCTCGGTCGCGTGCGGCG
>NZ_BHYL01000325.1 GCF_003851725.1 Cellulomonas algicola
CGGCACGACCTCGCGGAGGGATGGACCGTCGCCGCCGCGCGGCGCGTGCGCGGGGCGGTCCTGCCCGCCGACGGGTCGCGCGTCGTCGCCCCCGACCCCGCCGCGGCCGTCGACCTCACCCTCTGGTCGTCGCTCCCGCTCGCCCCGCAGGACGTCGTCCCGCTCGTCCGGCCCGCGCTCGCCGGCGCCCGGATCGGGCCCGCGGACGCGCCGCAGCCCGCACCGTCCGACCCGACCGCGCAGCCGTTCTCGGTCGCCGCCGCGTTCGAGTACGACGGCGTCGTGACGATCCGCGCCGCCCGCGCGCGCGAGGTCCCGCTCGTGCTCTCCACCGTCGACCAGCGGCAGTACGGGACGTGGGCCTACCACGTCGCGTGGCAGCCGCCGGACTCGACCGAGCTGCTCCAGGAGCAGCCGTCGCAGCTGCACCTCATCGCGCGGTCGCGCGTGACCCCGTCCGTCGCGCGGGTCGCCGCGACGCTGTGGCGGGTCGCGGGCGGGACCGTCGTGGACAGCGGCGGGTTCGTCGTGACGCCCGACGAGCTCACCGACCGGGCGCGCGACCTGCGCTGACGACGGGATCGGCCGTCTGCCCGTCCGCCGCTGCGCCCGTCCGCCCGTCCGCCGGTCCGCCGGTGTACGCCGGTCTGCCGTGCGGTCGTCCGCCGGTGCGTCCGTCCGCCGGTGCGCCCGTCTGCACGGCCGCCCGTCCGCTGGTCCGTCGGCCTGCAGCCCGCGCGACGTCAGAGGAACGGGTCGCTGCCCGACGGGACCAGGTCGACCTGGACCGACGGGTGCGCGCCGCGACCCTCGGTGAAGATGACGCCGCGCAGCGGCGGGACGTCGTGGTAGTCGCGGCCCCAGCCGAGCAGCACGTACCGGTCGTCGACGAGCTGGTCGTTGGTCGGGTCGATCTCGACCCACCCCGCCCCCGGCGCCCACGCCGACACCCACGCGTGCGACGCGTCGGCGCCGCGCAGCTTCTCGCGGCCCGCGGGCGGGCGGGTCTCGATGTAGCCGGACGAGTAGCGGGCGGGCAGGCCGTGCAGCCGCAGCGCCGCGATCATGAGGTGCGCGAAGTCCTGGCAGACCCCGGCACGCTGCGCGAGGAGCTGGTCCTGCGTGGTGTGGACGGTCGTCGACCCCGAGCGGTACGCGAGCTCGGTGCGGATGCGGTGCGCGAGGTCGACGAGCACCTCGCCGATCGGGCGGCCCGGGGTCAGGGTGGGCGCCGCGAAGTCCCGGACCGCGGGCGTGCGACTGACGTGCGGTGACGGGAGCAGGGCCTCGCGCAGCCGGACCAGCGCGTGCTCGTCGACGGTCGCGACGCCGTCGCGGACGGACTCGGCGACCTCCTCCCACGGCATCGTGGGCAGCCGGTCGGGCTCCGGCTCGGCCGCGCGGGAGACCTCGATCGTCGACCGGGACGTCACGACGAGGCGCGTGTGCGGCTCGGTGACGCCGAAGTACGTCGTGCGGTTGCCGAAGTAGTCGACGTGCGCGGCGGTGTCGGCGGGCGCCGGGTCGATGTCGAGCGTCGTCGCGAGGCACGCCTGGCCGGGCACGTCGCGGGGCGTGAGCGTCGTGCGGCCGTAGGAGTCGGTGACGGGCTGCGCGTAGGTGTACGTCGTGCGGTGCACGAGGTCGTAGGTGCGGCTCATGCGGGCGCGTCCCAGAGGTCCTCGAGCGCCTGGCCGGGCGCGGGGCGGACGAAGTGCACCTTCTCGATCTCGTCGGCGGCGGAGCGCAGCCGCCAGCGCATCGACTCGAGCGTCTCGGCGAGCCGCGTCCGCCGGCCGTCCGTGCCGACGACCGAGGCCGCGGCGGGGTTCAGCTCCTCGACGAGCGCCACGACGTCACCGAGCAGGTGGTCGCGCTGGTCGGTCGACGCGCCCGCGACGGGCACGGCCGCGAGGTCCTCCTGGAGGCGGTCGAGCTGGTAGGCCAGCGACCGCGGGTTCGTGCGGTCGACCACCAGGAGGTCCAGCACCTGCGGCACGCGCGCGCCACCCTGGTACCGGCGACGCGCGGTGATGACGGACTCGTGCGTCGTGAGGACCGACTCCAGGACCAGGCGGTCGACGGTCACCGGGCGCTGGTCGACGAGCGTGGCCTGCAGCGTCTCGACGAGGTGCTGCGCGCGCTCGATGCGACGGCCCGCGTCGAGGAGCCGCCACCCGACGTCACGGACGAGCCCCTCGGCGGCGATGCCCGCGACGGCCAGCAGCCCCTCGAGGACGCCGTCGAGCGCGGGCCGCAGCCCGGCGGTGACGGCGCGCAGGTCGGCCGCCGACGACGCCGACCGCGGGGTGCGGCTGCGGGCGCGCTCGTCGCGCAGCGCCCGCTCGATGCGCGCGATCGGGCCGAACGTGTCTGTCGAGAGCTGGTCGCGCACGGCTGCGGCGCACGCGCCGAGGCGCCGCACCGACCGCGCGACCGTGCCGTCGCGTCGGGGGTCCAGCGCGAGCGCCCGCAGCGCGGGCGGGCCGGCGGTGTCGCCGTCGTGCTCGGCGG
>NZ_BHYL01000326.1 GCF_003851725.1 Cellulomonas algicola
GCCCTGGGCGGTCGCGCCGGTCGGTCCCGCGCCGGCCGGTCCCGCGCCCAGCGGTCCCCCGCCGGCCGGGCCGCCCGCAGCCGCGACGCACGCGGCCGGGAGCGGGACGCCTCACGCGACGCCGGACACCACCCCGTAGCCGACGGCGGCAGCCGCGACGGCGAGCACGAGCGTGAGCGCAGCGTTGCCGACCGCGAGGCGGTAGGCGCCGGCCTGCGCGAGCCGCACCGTCTCGAACATCGACGTCGAGAACGTGGTGTAGCCGCCGCAGAACCCGGTGGCCGCCGCGACGTAGACCGTCGCCGGGAGCAGACCCTGTACGAGCGCCGCTACGAGCGCGCCCAGCAGCGCCGACCCCGTCACGTTGACCACGATGGTCGACACCGGCAGGTGCCGTGGCACGCGGGCCCGGATCTCGCCGTCGACGCCGAAGCGCAGCGCAGCGCCGAGGCCGCCGGCCAGCGCGACGAGCAGCAGCGTCACGCGGCGGCCTCCCGGTGACGTCGCGCGCCGACCACCACGCCGCCCGCGCACGCCGCGACGCCGAGCACGACGCTCGCGAGCGCGTAGGCGAGGGCGAGCCCGGTCCGCCCGTCGGCGAGCCGGTCGGCGACCTCGAGCGCGAACGTCGAGTACGTGGTGAAGCCCCCGAGCACGCCCGTGCCCAGCCCGAGCCGCGCGACCCGGCGACGCCCGGTGTCGGGGCCGGAGCGCGCGAGCGCCTCGAGCAGGAGCCCGAGGAGGAACGCGCCGACGACGTTCTCGACGAGCGTCGCGACGGGGACGCCGCCCCGGTCCGGCACCGCGTGGGACAGCCCGTACCGGGCGAGCGTGCCGAGCGCACCGCCGACGGCGACGACCACGACGAGCCACGGGTCGCGGTGGAGGTGCACGTCGTCACCCTACGGCGGGCGCACGCCTACCCTGACCCGGTGACCCTGACCGTCGAGACCCGTACCCCCGCCGACATCTCCGCCGCGGAGCTCTACGCGGTGCTGCGTCTGCGCGTCGACGTGTTCGTGGTCGAGCAGGCCTGCGCCTACCCCGACCTCGACGGCCGTGACCTGCTGGACGACACGCTCCTGGTCTGGGCGCACGACGACGGCGACCTGCTGGGCACGATCCGGGTCCTCGGCGTGCACGGCACCGCACCCGCCATCGGCCGGGTCGCGACGGCGCCGGCGGCGCGCGGGCGCGGTGTCGCGCGCGCGCTGCTGGAGCACGGCATCGCCCTGTGCCGCCCGGACGCCGAGATCCACCTGCACGCCCAGACGCACCTCGAGGACTGGTACGGACGCCTCGGCTTCGCGCGTGCGGGCGACGACTACGACGAGGACGGCATCCCGCACGTCCCGATGACGCTCGCCCCGCGCTGACCCTCGCCGGGGGCGCCGCCGCAGGGTCGTCGAGCCGCCCGCGGGCGGTCGCCGCGCAGCCGTGGCGCGACCGCGTGGCCGGGCCAGGCGACCGCGGTGCGGTCCGACCGGTCAGCGCAGGTGCGCGCCCGCTCCGACCGCGTAGGCCTCGCGGACCCAGCCCTCGAACGCGTCGTCGAGGTCGTCCGCGGACGTCACCCGGAACTGGTGCACGAACAGACGCTTCGTGTACGGCGAGACCCGCCGGATCCGGCGGTCGGGCCCGAGCGGGCGCTGCAGGTCGAGGAAGCCGTCGACCCCGTGCCGCGTCGGGCGGGCCCCGGCGAAGCCGCGCCGCTCCCCGGCGAACGTCACGGTCGTCTGGTGCGCGAGGACCGTCACGGGGCCGCACGCCTCGACGAGCGCCACCACCCGGTGCCAGAGCTCGACGTGCGCGGGGTCGGCGTCCCGGAGGTGGTCGTCGACGGTCCAGGTGCGCGGTGCGTCGTCGGCCATGCGCACGATGGTCCTCCTCCTCGCCCGCTCGGCCACCCGGCCCGGGTCGGGCCGCGCCCGACGGTCGGAGGCGACGATCACCCGCGCGAGGCCCTTGCCCTCGCCCGTCCGGATTGTCATGCTCCTGGGACGGCGGTCCACCCCCTTCCGCCGCGCACGGCACCGGTCATCCGACAACGACGTAGGAGCCTTCCGTGGCACGTCACACCCGTTCGCCCCTCGCAGCGCTCGCCGCGGCCGCCGCCGTGGTAGCGCTCTCACTGCTCTCCGCCGCGCCTGCGACGGCGCACGGCCGCCCCGGCCCGGGTGGTCCGTCGTCGACGACCCGGCTCTACACGCCCCCGCCCAACGAGGGCGCGGTCGCGCAGATCAAGCAGCTCGTGAAGGACCGCCGGTACGCGGACGCGAAGGCCGTCACGAAGATGGTCGCGACCCCGCAGGCGGTGTGGTTCACGAGCGGCACGCCCAAGGACGTGCGCAAGTCCGTCGAGAAGACGGTCAGGAGCGCCAAGCAGCAGCGCGCGGTCCCGGTGATCGTGGCCTACAACCTGCCGTACCGGGACTGCGCGCAGTACTCCGCGGGCGGCGCGCTCGACACCGCGTCGTACCTCGCGTGGATCGACGGGCTCGCGAAGGGCATCGGCAAGAGCGAGGCCATCGTCGTGCTCGAGCCCGACGGCCTCGGGATCATCCCCTGGTACACGTCGATCACCGGCGCGACCGAGTGGTGCCAGCCCGCCGAGGCCGACCCGGCGACGGCCGCGTCCGACCGGTTCGCGCAGCTCAACGGCGCGGTGGACCGGCTGTCGGTGCTCCCGAACGTGCGCCTGTACCTCGACGGCACCCACTCGGCGTGGCTCGGCGTCGGCGACGTCGCCGACCGGCTGCACAAGGCGGGCGTCGAGAAGGCCGACGGCTTCTTCCTCAACGTCTCGAACTACGAGCTCAGCGAGCGTCAGGCGAAGTTCGCGAGCTGGATCTCGCAGTGCCTCTGGTACGGCACGAACGACGCCGAGGGCGGCTGGCGGCTCGGGCACTTCGACTACTGCGCGAGCCAGTACTACCCCGCCGACCCGAACGACTTCAGCACGTGGGGCCTGACGGACCAGTGGTACGTCGAGAACGTCACGAACGCCGCCAACCCGCCGGCCGGGCCCGAGGTCCTCAAGCACGCCGTCGTCGACACCAGCCGCAACGGCCAGGGCCCGTGGACGCCGCCGGCGGACCACCCCGAGGGCGACCCGCAGGTGTGGTGCAACCCGCCGGACCGCGGCCTCGGCCTGCGCCCGACGACCAGCACCGGCGACCCGTACGTCGACGCGTACCTGTGGATCAAGATCCCCGGCGAGTCCGACGGCCAGTGCACGCGCTGGGCACCCGACGGCGGCGTCGACCCGGTCCGCGGCTACGCCGACCCGGCGGCCGGCCAGTGGTTCCCGCAGATGGCGCTCGAGCTCGTGCACAACGCGAACCCGCCGCTCGGTGGTCACCGGAGCTGACCGACGCACACCGCACGACGGCCGTCCGGGCGCACCGGGCGGCCGTCGTCGCGTCGCGGCGGCCACGTCCGGACAGCGGTGCCCCCAGCACGTCGGGACGCCGGCGGCCGGGCACGTCTGGACACCGGTGCCCCCGGCCCGGGACGCTGGCCGCATGGGCGTGACGCAGGCGCCACCCTCCCCGCCGTCCGCCACCGCGCGGTGGCAGTGGTCGCTCGCGGGCGTCGCCGCGCTGGGGCTGGGCGTCGCCGCAGCGCTCGCCGCCTACGCGGACGCGCACCCCGGCGACGGCGCGTCGCTGCTGACCCTGTGGTTCAGCGGGATGCTGCAGCTCAAGGCGTGGTTCACCTCCGCCGCGCTCGTGCTGGTCGTCGTGCAGGTGCTGTCCGCGCTCGCGATGTGGGGTCGGCTGCCCGGCGTGCGGGGCGGCGCTCCCGGCTGGGTCGCGCTGCTGCACCGGTGGAGCGGCGTCGTCGCGTTCCTGCTCACGCTGCCCGTCGCGTTCCAGTGCGTGTGGTCGCTGGGCTTCGAGGACGAGCCGTCGCGCGTCCTGGTGCACAGCGTCGCCGGGTGCCTGTTCTACGGCGCGTTCGCCGCGAAGATGCTGGCCCTGCGCCTCCCCCGCCTGCCGTCCGTCGTGGTGCCCCTGCTGGGTGCCACCGTCGCGACGCTGCTCGTCGTCGTGTGGTTCACGTCGGCGCTGTGGTTCTTCACCCAGCCCGGGCTCCCCCGGGTGTGACGGCGGGAGGTGCACGCGTGACGGAGGGGGCGTCCGAGGGGTACCGGCGGCGCGAGGTGCTCGAGGCGGTCGGCGTGACCGTCGCGGCCGGCGTCGTCGGGTTCGTCGGCATGTCCACGCTCGCGCCGGCCACCGAGGACGGCGACTACGCCCCGCCGGGCGGCGGTCCGGCCGCAGACGACGGCGGGACCGGTGCGGACACCGAGGACGGGGCCGACGACGGCGACGACGGCGGGGACAGCGACGGTGTCGTCCTCGCGGCGTTGTCCGACGTCCCCGACGGCGGCGGCCTCGTCCTCACCGACCGCCAGGTGGTGCTCGTCCGGGACGGTGACGACGTCGAGGGGTTCAGCGCGGTCTGCACCCACCAGGGCTGCCTGGTCGGCGAGGTCGCGGACGGCGAGATCCGCTGCCCGTGCCACGGCAGCGTGTTCGACGCCCGGTCGGGCGACGTCGTCCGCGGACCCGCCCAGCGACCGCTCCCGGAGGTCGACGTCGACGTGCGGGACAGTCGGGTGGTGCTGCGATGAGGCGCACGTTCTGGCAGCGGCTGCCGACGCTCGTGTGGCTCGCGGGCGTGGGAGTCGTCGTGGGTGCGGCGCTCGCGTCGCTCCTGCTCGACTGACGGCTCGACCGACGGCTCGACCGGCGCCTCGACCGACGGGACGGGCCGGCACGACCGCGGCCCGCGACCGTACCGGCCGCTCCCGGTTGCGGCGTGCGCGAGCGCGCCGCACGGTGGTGGCACGTCCGGAGGCGGGCTGCCCGGCACACCG
>NZ_BHYL01000327.1 GCF_003851725.1 Cellulomonas algicola
GGGCAAGGACGCCGCGGCGCTCGCGCTCGCCGCCGTGGTCATGGGGACGGCCGCCGCGCTCGCGACGCGGCTGGGCCGCGACCAGCTCGGCCCGGTCGAGCGGGCCGACGCCACGGAGCTGCGCCACGCGCTCGGCACGCTCGCGCGCGGGCTCGTCGCGGGTGCGCGGCACCTCGTCGAGCGCCGGACGCCCGCCTACGCGCTGGGCATCATGGCGACGCACCGGTTCCTGTACGGCGTCACGTTCATCGCGAGCATCCTCATCTCGCGCAACCTGCTGTCCGACCCGGCCGATGCAGGCGCGGGCCTCGCGACGTTCGCCACCGTGCTCGGGGCGTCCGCGGTCGGCTTCGCGCTCGCCGTCGTCCTCACGCCCGTGCTGTCGCCGCGCACCGGCCCGCACACGTGGATCGTGCTGTGCCTCGGCCTCGCGGCGCTGAGCCAGGGCCTGCTCGCGGTGACCGTCGCGCGGCCCGCCGTGCTCGTGGGCGCAGCCGCGCTGGGCCTCGCCGCGCAGGGCGCGAAGATCGCGGTCGACACGATCGTGCAGCGGGACACCGACGACGCGTTCCGCGGACGCGCGTTCGCGCTCTACGACGTCCTCTACAACGCCGCGTTCGTCGGCGCCGCCGCGCTCGGCGCGGTGACGCTGCCGGACACCGGGTGGTCGCGCGGTCTGTTCGTCGTCCTCGCCGTCGGGTACGTTGCGGGCGCTCTGCTCTACGGCGCCGCGACGACGCGTGTCGTCGGCCGCACCGGTCGGACGGACGACCCCGCACCGGGTCCCGACCGTCCGGCCGCCGCCCCGACGTCCCGGGAGGTGACGGGCTCGTGATCGACCTGACCCCGGAGGAGGCCCTGCGCCTCGCGCTCGTCGACGGCGAGGTCGCGGCGTGCATCAGCGACCCGACGCAGCCCGACGACCCGCTGATCTGGGTCAACCCCGCGTTCGAGCAGCTGACCGGGCACCCCGCGTCCGAGGTGCTCGGGCGCAACTGCCGGTTCCTGCAGGGCACGGGCACCGACCCCGCCGCGCTCGGCGAGCTCCGCACCGCGATCGACGAGGGCCGGACCGCGGGCGCGCTGCTGCTCAACTACCGGCGCGACGGCACGCCGTTCTGGAACCAGCTCGTCATCATGCCCGTGCACGACAGCACGGGTGCCGTGGTGCGGCGCGTCGCCGTGCAGACCGACGTCACCGCGCGCGTCGAGGCCGAGCAGGCCGGCCTCGGCGACGACCGGTCCGCAGCCCGCCTCGACCTGCTCGCGCGCGTGAGCGACGAGCTCGCGCTGCACCTCGACTACAACGACGCGGTCGACGCGCTGGCCGACGTCGCGATCCCGCCCCTCGCGACGTGGGGCTTCGTCGCGGTCACCGACGAGCGCGGCCGGTTCGAGCACGTGCACGTCGTCGCGGGCAGCGCGGCGGACGTCGCGCTCGCCGACCGCCTGGGCGCGCAGGACGTGAGCTGGCTCCAGCGCTCGCCCCGCACGCTCGGCGCCCTCGCGAGCCCGCCCGGCTACGTCGCGGAGCCGTTCCCGGTCGACGTCGGCTCGCTCCCCGGCCGGACGACCCCCGCACAGCTCGCGCTCCTGCAGCGCCTCGGGCTCGGCAGCGCGATGGTCGTGCCGCTGCGCGCCCGCGAGCGCGTGCTCGGCGTGCTGTGCCTGGTGCACGAGAAGACCGACGGCTTCACGCCCGACACCGTCGTCACCGCCGCCCACCTCGGTCGCCGCGCGGGGCTCGCGCTCGAGAACGTGCGACTGTTCCTGGCGCAGCGCAGCGCGGCGCTCACGCTCCAGCACAGCCTCCTGCCGGAGATCCCGCACGTGCCCGGGCTCGACGTGGCCGCGTCGTACCTGCCGTCGAGCCGTCTCGCGGAGGTCGGCGGCGACTGGTTCGACGTGCTGCCCCTCGCGGGTGGGACCGTCGGGCTCGCCGTCGGCGACGTCGTCGGGCACGACCTGCGCGCCGCCGCCGCCATGGGCCAGCTGCGGTCGCTGCTCCGGTCGTACGCGTGGGAGGGCTCGGCGCCGGGAGCCGTCCTGGACCGGATCGACGGCGTCGTGCGCGGGCTCGACCTCGCGGACATCGCGACGTGCGTGTACGCACGCTGGACGCCCGACGGCGTGGGCGGCGTGCGGCTCGACTACGCGCGCGCCGGGCACCCGCCGCCCATGCTCCGGCTGCCGGGCGGGCGCGTGCAGCGGCTCGACGGCTCGCTGCGCACGCCCGTCGGGCTGCCGGGCCTGCCCACGGTGCCCGACGCGACCGTCGAGGTGCCCGCGGGCGCCACGCTCGTGCTCTACACCGACGGCCTGGTCGAGCGGCGTGACCGCGCGCTGGCCGACGGGCTCGCCGCGCTCGAGGCGACCCTTGCCGCCGTCCCCGACGGGACGGATGCGGCCGGGGTCCGCGACGCGCTGGTCGGCGCGCTCGTCGGCGCGCAGCAGGAGGACGACGTGTGCCTCCTCGTCGTGCGCCGCGCCTGACGCGACGCCGACGACGTCAGCCCGCGGTGCGGGCCTCCCACCACGCGAGCAGCTCCGCGCGCGCCGCGTCCTCGCCCAGCGGACCGCGGTCCATGCGCAGCTCCAGCAGGTGCTGGTACGCGGCGCCGACGTCGCGGCCCGGGCCGATGCCGAGGATCTCCATGATCTGCGTGCCGTCCAGGTCGGGGCGGATCGACGCGAGCTCCTCCTGCTCGCGCAGCGTCGCGATGCGCTGCTCCAGGTCGTCGTAGGCCGCCGAGAGGCGTGCCGCCTTGCGCTGGTTGCGCGTCGTGCAGTCGGACCGGGTCAGCCGGTGCAGGCGCTCGAGCAGCGGGCCGGCGTCGGTCACGTACCGGCGGACCGCGGAGTCGGTCCACCCGCCTTCGCCGTACCCGTGGAAACGCAGGTGCAGCTCGGTGAGCCGCGCGACGGCCTGCACGGTCGCCTTGTCGAACCGCAGCTCCTTGAGCCGCTTCGCGACCATCTTCGCGCCGACCACCTCGTGGTGGTGGAAGCTCACGCCACCGCCCTGCTCGAAGCGGCGCGTGCGCGGCTTGCCGATGTCGTGCAGCAGCGCCGCGAGACGCAGCACCAGGTCAGGCCCGGGGACGGCGCCGTCCGGGCCCGTCTCGAGCGCGATCGCCTTGTCGAGGACCGTGAGGGAGTGCTCGTAGACGTCCTTGTGCCGGTGGTGCTCGTCGATCTCCAGCCGCAGCGCGGGCAGCTCGGGCAGCACGTGGTCCGCGAGGCCCGTCTCGACCAGCACCTCCAGGCCCACGCGCGGCTGCGCCGACACCAGCAGCTTCGACAGCTCGTCGCGGACCCGCTCGGCCGACACGATCGCGATGCGCTCCGCCATGTAGGTGGCCGCCGTGCGCGCCGCCGGGTCGACCTCGAAGCCGAGCTGCGCCGCGAAGCGCGCCGCGCGCATCATGCGCAGCGGGTCGTCGTCGAACGACTGCCGCGGGTCCACCGGGGTGCGCAGCACGCCGCGCGCGAGGTCCGCGAGACCGTCGAACGGGTCGACGAACGTGAGGTCCGGCAGGCGCACCGCCATCGCGTTGACGGTGAAGTCGCGGCGCGACAGGTCGCCCTCGAGGGAGTCGCCGAACACGACCTCGGGCTTGCGCGACGACGGGTCGTACGCGTCGGTGCGGTACGTCGTGACCTCGACCAGCACGTCGCGCGTGCTGCCCCGGCGGCCGCCCGGCATGCGGCGCGCGCCGATCGTGCCGAACTCGCGGCCGATGTCCCAGTGCGCGTCGCCCCACCGCGCGAGGATCGCCTCGGTCTCGTCGGGCGTCGCCGACGTCGTGAAGTCGAGGTCCGCGCTCAGCCGGCCGAGGAACGCGTCACGAACCGGCCCGCCGACGAGCGCGAGCTCGTGGCCCGCCGCCCGGAACAGCTCACCGAGCTCGATCGCGTCGCCCGACAGCCCGGCGAGCACGCCGAGCGCACGGCGGCGCAGCGCCGCGAGGGCCGCGGAGGGGTCGGTGGTGCTCACGCCGGTCGCGGCGCCGGTCGGGTCCAGGGAGGGCACTCGTCCAAGCCTGCCAGACGCGGTCGTGGTCGTGCGGCGCGCACCCGGGCGGGCCGGTGCGGAACCGGACGCTCCCGGCGAGTCGTTACAGTGGCCGCATGTCGAGCCCGGCGCAGCCCTCCGTGCCCGGGGGTGTGCCCGCGCCGCCCGGTGGGCACGCGCTGCGGATCGACCCTCGGCACGCCGTCGTGCGGCCCGCCCCGACCCCCTTGCCCGTCGTCGACGAGACGTCCGCGGGGGGGATCGTCGTCCAGCAGCGCGACGGGGTCTACCAGGCCGCGGTCATCGCACGCCGCAACCGCGCCGGCCGCCTCGAGTGGTGCCTGCCGAAGGGCCACCTCGAGGGCACCGAGACGCCCGAGCAGGCCGCGGTCCGCGAGATCGCCGAGGAGACGGGCATCACCGGGCAGGTGCTGCGGCGGCTCGGCGTCATCGACTACTGGTTCTCCGGCGACGACCGCCGCGTGCACAAGGTCGTCCACCACTTCCTGCTCGGCGCCGTCGGCGGGACCCTCACCGTCGAGGGCGACCCGGACGGCGAGGCCGAGGACGCGGCATGGGTCGCCGTGACCGACCTGCACGACCGGCTCGCGTACCCGAACGAACGGCGTCTCGCCGAGGCGGCGCTCGTCGTGCTCGTCGGCGAGGCATGAGCGCGGCCCTGCGCCGCGGCCAGGTCCACCGCGCGGCCGTCGTCCTGCTCGCCGTCACGCTCGCCGTGCTGTGCCTCGGGACGCTCGTGGCCGTGCCCCCCGCGGGGGCGACCAGCACCCCCTCCCCCAGCCCGACCGCCACCTGGCCGGTATCCGTGCAGGTCACGCGCGTGACTCCCGCGGTACTGCGGCCCGGCGACGACCTGACGGTCACCGCGACCATCCGCAACGACGGCGCCGAGGCCGTCACCTCGCCGTCCGCCGTCCTGCGCATCAGCCGTGTCCGTCCGCACACCCGCGCGGACCTCGAGGCGTGGGTGTCCGGCGGGCTGTCGTCCCGCAGCACCGACGCCGTCGCCGGCATCGAGGGCCCGCTCGAGCCCGGGGCGAGCGTGCAGGTCGACCTCACCGTGCCCGCCGCGGACATCCGGCTCGCCGACGGCGCCGACGTGTGGGGACCGCGCGGGCTCGTGGTCGACGCCCGGGCCGGCAGCCGCGTCGTCGGGCAGCAACGCACCTTCCTGCTGTGGCTCCCGTCCGACGACGTCCCCGCGACCGACGTGTCCGTCGCCGTCCCCGTCGTCGGGCCGCCCCTCGCCCCCACGCTGCCCGGCACCGACGCGGGGGCCGAGCAGCCGCCGGACGGCGCCGCGACCGACGGTGCCACCGGCCCGGAGACCGACGGCACGGGCGACGCCGACGCCGCTCCCAGTCCGTCGAGCAGCCCCGCGGCCGCCGTCAGCCCGCCCGACGCGTCGTCCGTCGCGCGGCTCGAGGACGCCACCGCGACCGGCGAGCGCCTCGCCCAGCTCGCCCGGCTCCTCGACGAGGCCCCCGCGGTCAGCGCCGTCGTCGACCCCGCGCTCCTCGCGCAGTCGGCCCTCGCCGGACCGCGCGCCCGGCAGTGGTCGCACCAGGTGACGCAGGTGCTCGCGGAGCGCGACGTGCTGTCCCTGCCCTGGTCCGACCCCGACGTCGCCGCCGTCGCGCACGGCGCCCGCGCCGACCTCGCCGCCGCGGCCGGAGCCGCCGCACGCAGCTGGGCCGAGCAGAGCGGCACCGGCGACGTCCCCGTCGTCCTGTGGGGCACCGGCACCCGGACCCCGGACGAGGCGACGATCGGTCTCGCCACGAACGCGGGCGCCGCCGCGTTCGTCCTGCCCACCCGCGACCCCGACGACGACGACGACGCCACCGCGGCCCGCACCCAGGTCCGTGCCGCCGGCACGACGGTCGCCGCGCTCGCGCCCGACGCCGTCCTCACCCACCTCCTCACCGACCCGCGCAGCGTCGAGCCCGACGCGTCGCCCGCGACGGCCGTGCAGCGCACCCTCGCCGAGCTCGCGGTCGCGACCCGGGAGGAGTCCGACCCGCCCGACGTGCTCCTGGCTCCCGATCGCGAGTGGATCCCCGACGTCGCCTACACGACGACGCTCCTGCGCGCCCTCGAGGACGCGCCGTGGGTCCGGATGCGGCCCGCGTCCTCGCTGCTCGACGGCATGGCCCAGACGCGGACGACGGCGTCCGACTCGGCGTCCGACGCCGCGGAGATGCCGCCCGCGCAGGTGCAGGTGCTGGCCGCGGCCCGCGAGCGCACCCTCGCGTTCGCCGAGGTCACGTCCGAGCCGGAGGCGCTGCTGACCGGCGTCGACCAGGAGGTGCTGGCCCCGCTGTCCGTCGCGTGGCGTGCCGACCGCACCGGCCGCGACGCGCTCGTCGCCGCCGTGGTCGCCGACCTCGACGCGCGCACCAGCGGCCTCACGATCGTCCAGCCGCCGACCGCGAACATCTTCGGGTCGTCGACCGACGCGCGGATGACCGTTCGCAACGCGCTCGCCGTGCCCGTGACCGTGCAGCTCGTCGTCGCGCCCGGCAAGCCGTGCCTCGAGGCGCAACCCGTCGAGCCGGTCGAGGTCGACGCGCGGGACGAGCGCAGCGTCGTCGTCCGGTTCGTCGCGCACGCCAACTGCGAGGTCCGGGTGCTCGCGCACCTCGAGACGGTCGAAGGCGCCCCCGTGTCCGCACCCGTCGAGTTCAGCGCACGCGTGCAGCCGACCATCGAGGACGTCGGCACGGTCGTCGTCGGCGTCCTGCTGCTCGTCGGGCTCGTCCTCGGGATCGTGCGCACGGTCCGCCGTGGTCAGAGCGCGCGCCGCGGTGCCCGTCTCGAGGCCGAGTCGGACGCGCCGACCGCGCTCGGGGTGCTCGGCGGTGTCGCGGACACCGGCGGTGCGACGGACGACGACGGTGCGACGGACCACGGCAGGGCGCCCGACGACGGCGACAGGGCCGGCCAGGGCCCGCCGCCCGTCGGGACACCGCCCGGACCACCCCGACGAGAGGACCCCTCATGACCGGCCCCGGCAGCATCGGACGCGGCGCGGCGCTCATGGCGTCGGGCACCGCCGTGTCCCGGGCCACCGGGCTGCTGCGGATGATGGTGCTGATCGCCGCGATCGGCGTCACGGGCGAGGCCGCCGACGCGTTCTCCGTCGCGAACAAGCTGCCCAACATCCTGTTCATGCTGCTCGCCGGCGGCGTCCTCAACGCCGTGCTCGTGCCGCAGGTCGTGCGCGCCTACAAGCGCGACGCCGGGCAGGAGTACGTCGACCGCCTCCTGACCCTCGGGTTCGTCGTCCTCGCCGTCGCGACCGTCGTCCTCACGTTCGCCGCGCCGCTCCTCGTCCACCTCTACGCCGACGCGGCGCCCGACCAGATGGCGCTCGCGACGACGTTCGCCTACTGGTGCATCCCGCAGCTGTTCTTCTACGGCGTGTACGCGCTGCTCGGGCAGGTGCTCAACGCGCGCGGCTCGTTCGGCCCCTACATGTGGGCGCCCGTCGTGAACAACCTCGTCGCGATCGGCGGCTTCGTCGCGTTCATCGTCGTGTTCGGCAGCCCCGAGACGAGCGGTGTCGCGGTCGCGTCGTCGTGGACCTCCGGTCAGGTCGCGCTGCTCGCGGGCATCTCCACGCTCGGTGTCGTCACCCAGGCGGTCGTGCTCGTGCCCTCGCTGCGTCGCGCGGGTGTCCGCTACCGGTTCCGGTGGGGCCTGCGCGGCTCGGGCCTCGGCCGGGCCGGGCAGGTCGCGACGTGGACGCTCGTCGGGCTCGGCATCGGCCTGCTCGGCAACCTCGTCGTGTCGCGCGTCGTCTCCCGCGCCCCCAGCGAGGCCGAGGCCGCGACCGTCGCGTCGAACAACGCGTACGACGTCGCGTTCAGCATCTTCATGCTGCCGCACTCGCTCGTCACCGTGTCGCTCGCGACCGCCCTGTTCACGCGGCTGTCCGGGCAGGCCCACGACGAGGACGTCGACGGCGTGCGGTCGACCTTCTCCTACGGCGTCCGCGTCGTCGGGCTGTTCACCGTCGCCGCCGCCGGGCTGCTGCTCGTCCTCGCGCGGCCCGTCACCGACATCATCGCGGCCACCGCGCCCGCCGAAGCCGTCGAGGCCACCACCCGCGTCGTCCAGGCGATGGTCGTCGGCCTGCCCGCGTTCGGTGCCTGGTCCATGGCGCAGCGCGTCTACTACGCGTACGAGGACGCGCGCAGCATGGTGCCCATCCAGGTCGCGATGGCCGTGGTCGTCGTCGTCGGCACGCTGCTCGGCATGGTGGTCGCGCCGCCGTCGTGGTGGACCGCGTGCGCGGGCCTCGCGATGAGCGTGTCCTACGTCGTCGGTGCCGTCGCGGCGATCTGGCACCTGCGGCGCCGGCTCGGGCGCGTCGACGGCGGGCGCATCGTGCGCGTGCACGTGCGTGCGCTCGTCGCCGTCCTCCCCGCGGCGCTCGTCGCGTGGCTCGCGACGCGCGTCCTGTCCCTCGGGCTCCCCGACGGCCTGCTCGGGTCCGTCGTCGTGTGCGTCGTCGCCGGTGGGCTGGGCGGTGTCGCCTACGTCGGCGCGCTGCGCGTCCTGCGGGTCGAGGAGCTCGACGGGCTGCTGCGGCCCGTCCTCGCGCGGCTCCGGCCCGGACGGGGCTGACGGACCCGCGGGTCCACGCCGAACGGTCCGTTCGCGCGGGCCGCGATCCGTCGGTGCGCGAGCGAGCCGTCCACAGCCCGCGTCGCGCGGGGTCGCGATCCGTCGGTGCGCGAGCGAGCCGTCCACAGCCCGCGTCGCTCGACCGCCGTCCCCAGGCCGCCCCACGTCGCCCGACCCGTCCCCACCTGTCCTGGTCCGTCCGGATACCATGCCCGTCTGCCGTCCTGTCCAGGGCCGCCGTCTACCATGCAGGTGACCACCGCGTCGCCCGCCCCGTAGGGTCGGCGGAGGTGGACTGACGTGACGAACCCGGAGGAGGTGCTGGTGAGCGAGGTCGGACGAGGCACCGTGCTGGCAGGCCGCTACCGCATCGTCGCGCCCGCACCCTCCGACCTCGACGGCGCCACCGCGTGGCAGGCCACGGACCAGATCCTCGACCGCCCCGTGCGCGTCCGGGTCCTCGAGGCCGGTGCCGTCGCGCCCGCCCTCGACGCCGCCCGCCGCGCCGCGCTCGTCACCGACGCCCGCCTGGTCCGCGTGCTCGACGTCGGCACGCACGAGGGCGTCGGCTACGTCGTCTCCGAGCAGATCACCGGCCCGTCGCTCGCCCAGCTCGTCGCGCGGGCGCCCCTCACGCCCGACCAGGCGCGGGCCGTCATCGGCGAGGCCGCCTCTGCGCTCGAGGTCGCCCGTCGCCGCGGCGTGCACCACCTCGCGCTGCGCCCCTCCGTCCTGCACGTCAACTCCGACGGCCGCGTGCTCCTCGGCGGGCTCGCGCTCGACGCCGCGCTCCTCGGCACGGCCGGCGGCGACGCGCGCGCCACCACGCGCTCCGACACCGTCGGGCTCGTCCGGCTGCTGTACGCCGCCCTCACGGGCCTCTGGCCCGCGGGCGACCGTCCCGGCGCCGGCGACCCCCTGCCCGAGGCCCCGCTCCTCGGCGCGCGGCCCGTCCCGCCGTCCGACCTGGTCGCCGGCATCCCCGCCGACCTCGACACCCTGTGCGCCGTGACGCTCGGCCCGCACGACGACGGCCCCCACAGCCCTGGCGAGCTCGTGCGCGAGCTCGAGCCGTGGGGGGAGATCCGCGCCGTCGCAGCCGTCCCCGAGGCGACCGCGGTCCTCGGCGGCGCCGTCGCGGCCGCGACCGAGCCGACCCTCGCCGACATCGTCTCGCGGGACACCGAACCCGTCCGCGTGCAGCGTCAGTCCGTCCGGAGCGCGTTCGACTCGCCGCCGCCGGGCGCCAACCGACCTGGCACCCCGCCGCCCGCGGCACCGTCGCGGTCCAGCGCGTTCTCCGCAGCCGGCCCTGGTGCGGGCGTCGCCGGCGGTCCGGCCGAGGACGTCGACCCCACCGTGCCGGTCGCGCCCGGGCTCGTCGGCGGTGCACCCACGGCCGTGTTCGGTGCCGGCGCCGGTGCCGGCGCCGGTGCCGGTGCCGGTGCCGCGTCCGGCGCGGACGCCGCGGGGA
>NZ_BHYL01000328.1 GCF_003851725.1 Cellulomonas algicola
CGCTCGGCGCGCGCCTGCGGGGACAGCTCGTCCGCCGCGCCGGCACCTGCCCGCGCGGCGGCGTCGGCCGCGGCCGTGCCGGCGCGGGCACGCACGACCCAGCCCTCGATGTTGCGCTGGGAGCCGGCCGACACCGCGAGGGCACCGGGCGGGACGTCGCGCCGGATGACGCTGCCCGCTCCCGTGTACGCGCCGTCGCCGACCGTGACCGGCGCGACGAACATGTTGTCCGCGCCCGTGCGGGCGTGCGAGCCGATCGTCGTGCGGTGCTTGTTGACGCCGTCGTAGTTGACGGTCACCGACGCGGCGCCGATGTTCGTGTGCTCGCCGATCGTCGCGTCGCCCACGTAGGACAGGTGCGGGACCTTCGAGCCCGTGCCGATCTGCGCGTTCTTCGTCTCGACGAACGTGCCGATCTTGCCGTCGGTGCCGAGCACCGTGCCGGGGCGCAGGTAGGCGAACGGGCCGACGCTCGCGCCCTCGCCGATCACCGCGAGCTCGCCGTGCGTGCGGCTCACCGTCGCGCGCGGGCCGACCTCGACGCTCGTGAGCGTCGTGTCCGGGCCGACCGTCGCGCCCTCGCGGACGACCGTCGCGCCGTGCAGCTGCGTGCCGGGCAGGAGCGTGACGTCGCGCTCGAGCTCGACGTCCACGTCGACCCACGTCGTCGCCGGGTCCACGACCGTCACGCCGTCGCGCATCCAGTCCTCGAGGATCCGGCGGTTGAGCTCCGCCCGCAGCCGCGCGAGCTGCACGCGGTCGTTCACGCCCTCGACGACCAGCGGGTCGTCCGTGCGCAGCGCCCGCACGTGCCCGCCGTCCGTGCGGGCGATCGCCAGCACGTCCGTCAGGTAGACCTCGCCCTGCGCGTTGTCGCGACCGAGGCGGCCCAGCGCGCCGCGCAGCACCGCCGCGTCGAACACGTAGATGGAGGAGTTGATCTCGGTGATCGCGCGCTGCTCGTCGTCGGCGTCCTTCTGCTCGACGATGCCGAGCACGTCGCCCGTGCCGGGCTCGCGCAGGATGCGGCCGTAGCCCGTCGGGTCGTCGACCTCGGTCGTGAGGACCGTCACGGCGTTGCCGTCCGCGTGGTGCGCGGCGAGCAGCTCGCCGAGCGTCCCCGCGTCGAGCAGCGGCACGTCGCCCGCGACCACGACGACCGCGCCGTCGAGCAGCACGCCCGCGGCCGAGCCGGGCTCGCCGACGCCGTGACCGGTCGCACCGGCGGCCTGCGCCTGCGCGGCGGCGTCGAGCGCCGACATCGCGATCTGGACGGCGCGGCCGGTGCCGGGGATGTCGTCCTGGTCCGCGAGCAGCGCCTGCGGGTCGATTTCCGCGACGTGCGCCGCGACGGCCTCGCGACCGTGGCGGACCACGACGACGACCCGACCGGGGTCGAGCGCGCGCGCCGTGGCGAGCGCGTGGCCGAGCATGCTCCGGCCGGCGAGGGTGTGCAGGACCTTGGGGGTTGCCGAGCGCATCCGCGTTCCCTCACCAGCAGCGAGGACGACGACGGCAGCCGGGCGGGGGAACGTCACCTGTGGGTGCTCCTCGCGGGTCTGCCCGGAGCACTCCGGGCGGCGGGACCGTGGGCACCTGCACTCTACCGCCGCGTCCGGGGCGTCCCGACGGCCCGTCCCGCCGGCGCGCACCGCTCCCCCCGGACGCGCCGCGCACGGTGCCGTCGTGCACCCTGCTCCGCCCCCAGGATTCGAACCTGGACCGCAAGG
This sequence comes from Cellulomonas algicola, assembly GCF_003851725.1. Lineage (GTDB taxonomy): Bacteria > Actinomycetota > Actinomycetes > Actinomycetales > Cellulomonadaceae > Cellulomonas > Cellulomonas algicola. The sequence continues at coordinate 1,731 of NZ_BHYL01000328.1, forward strand.
CTCCAAAGGCCTGCGTGCTGCCGTTACACCAGGGCGGACCGGCGCCGTGCCGTCGGGGCGACAGTCTGCCAGGGACCGCGGGGCGGACCACGGCGGGCCCGGCGGGCGCACACGGCATGATGTTCCCCGTGGCTGCGGAGACGAGGCGAGCACCCCGCTCGCGCATGACGGGGACCGAACGTCGTGCGCAGCTGCTCGACGTCTCCCGCCGCCTGTTCGCCGAGAAGGGCTTCGACGGGACCAGCATCGAGGAGATCGCGTCGCGCGCGGAGGTCTCGAAGCCGGTCGTGTACGAGCACTTCGGGGGCAAGGAGGGGATCTACGCGGTCGTCGTCGACCGGGAGATCACGGCCCTCACCGGGGCGCTCACGGGCGCCCTGGAGGGCGGCGGCCACCCGAAGGTGCTGGTCGAGCGGACGACGCTCGCGCTGCTCAGCTACATCGAGGCGTCGGAGGACGGCTTCCGGATCCTCGTGCGCGACTCGCCGGTCGCGCAGGCGACGGGCACGTTCTCGAGCCTCATCGGCGACGTCGCGACGAAGGTCGAGCACCTGCTCGCCGACCAGTTCCGCAGTCAGGGGCTCGACCCGCGGACCGCGCCGATCTACGCGCAGATGCTGGTCGGGATGGTCGCGCTCACGGGCCAGTGGTGGCTCGACGCGCGCCGCCCGCGCAAGGCCGAGGTCGCGGCGCACCTCGTGAACCTCGCGTGGAACGGGCTGGCCGGGCTCGAGCGGCGCCCGGAGCTCACGCGCAACACCGAGCCGGTCGCGTGACGACACGCCCGGGTCCCGGTCCGGTTGTGTCGACGTCGAGTAATCTCGCGCTCATGACGCCGGGGACGGCGCCCGACGACCCCGGGGCGCAGGACGAGGTCGACCGGATCGTGCTCGCGTGGGAGCGCGAGCGGCCGGACCTCGACGTGCGCCCGCTGACCGTCCTCTCGCGCGTGAGCCGGCTCGCGCGCCACCTCGACCTCGCCCGCCGCGGGGCCTTCGCGCGGCACGACCTGGAGACGTGGGAGTTCGACGTCCTGTCGGCGCTGCGCCGCGCGGGCGCCCCCTACCGCCTCTCCCCTGGCGCGCTGCTCACGCAGACGCTCGTGACGAGCGGCACCATGACGAACCGCATCGACCGGCTCGTCGAGCACGGTCTGGTCGAGCGGCAGCCGTCGCCGGACGACCGGCGCGGTGTGCTGGTGCAGCTGACGGAGGCGGGCCGGACGCGGGTCGACGCCGCGTTCGCGGACCTGCTGGACGTCGAGCGCGGGCTGCTCGGCGAGCTCGACGAGGCGGACCGGCAGCGGCTCGCGGACCTGCTGCGTGAGGTCGTGGCACCGTTCGACGCGTCGTGAGGGCATGACGGCGGCCCGACCGGCCCCGAGGGCATGACGGCGGCGGCTCGGCGGGCTGCCGCGGACGGTGCGCGCGGGCTCCTGCTCGCCGCGGTCCTGCTGTACGCGCTCAACCTGCGCGCACCCATCACCGCGCTCGCTCCCGTCGTCGACGACGTCCAGGCCGACCTGGGCCTGTCCGCGGCCGGCGTGGGCCTGCTCACGGGTGTGCCGGTGCTGTGCTTCGCGCTCGCGACGCCCCTCGTGGCCGTCCTGCTCGCGCGGCAGGGCACGACGCGTGTCGTGACGGCGTCGCTCGTGACGGTGCTGGTCGGGACGGTCCTGCGGTCCGTCGACGGGTTCGGCACGGCGCTCGTCGGGACGGTGCTGATCGGGGTCGCGATCACCGCGGGGAACGTCGCGGTGCCGGTCGTGATCGGCCGCGACTTCCCGTCGGCGGTCCCCCGGGCGACGGGGCTGTACACCGCGGCGCTCAACGCGGGCAGCGTGCTCACCACGACCCTGACCGAGCCGCTCGCGTCGCTCGTCGGGTGGCGCTGGGCGCTGGCGTCGTGGGGCGGGCTGGCGGTCGTGGGGCTGGTGGTGTGGCGGCGCGCGTACGGCCGGCGTGCCGATCCCCGGGTCCGGGCGGCGGGGGCTGCGGGCGACGACGAGGCACCGGCGGCCGGGTCGGGCGACGACGCGGCGGGGACGGGGCGCGCGCACGC
>NZ_BHYL01000329.1 GCF_003851725.1 Cellulomonas algicola
TGCGGGACGTCCGCCGCGGGGTGGGCGGCGCTCGCCGCGGACCGGCCCGGCGTCGATCCCGACGCCGTCACGGCGTTCCGACGCCCGTCGTCGCCGCTGCGGGCCGGGCCGCTCGCCGCGAGTGCCGGGGCGACCGCGATGCTCGACGTGTCCGACGGGCTGCTGCGCGACGCGGGGAGGCTCGCACGCGCGAGCGGTGCGGTCGTCGACCTGGACGACCCGTCGACGGCGGGCCCGGACGGGCTGGCGCGCGACGTCGCGCGCGTGCGGCCGACGGCCGAGCGCCTGGGTGTCGACCCGCTCGCGTGGGTGCTGGGCGGCGGCGAGGACCACGGGCTGCTCGCGACGTTCCCGCCGGACGTGGAGCCGCCCGCGCCGTTCCGGCGGATCGGCGTCGTGCGCGCCGCCGGCGGCGGTGACGGGCCTCGGGTCCTGGTCGGCGGGTGCGTGCCGGACGTCGCGTCGGGCTGGGACCACTTCGCGGGCTGACGAGCGCCACGGCGTCGCGGGCTGAAGACGCCCGAGGAAGCGGCCGTCGGAGCGTCGGGGCAGCCGCGACGGTACAGCAGCGGCGCGAGGTGCTGCGCCAGGTCGTGACGGCGAGGTCAGGGGGAGGAGTGCCCCCGGACGTCAGTTGCGGCGGTACCGGACCTCGAGGAGCTCGGCACCGCCGACGTCGTCGTAGCGCTCGACGCCGTCGGCCTGGAACCCGTGCCGGCGGTAGAAGTGGCGGGCTCGCTCGTTCGCGGCCAGCACCCACAGCGAGACGCGCGTGCGGTCGCCGACCTCGGACAGGACGGTCCGCATCAGGTCGCGCGCGACCCCGTGGCCCCACGTGCCGGGGTCGAGGTAGATGGAGTAGATCTCGCGGTCGCCGCGGCTCGCGTCCTCGTCGCGGGCCGGACCGACGGAGATGAAGCCGATGATCTGCCCGCCGGCCTCGGCGACCCAGGTCCGCACCCGGTCCTCGGCACCGTGCGCGAGGTAGCCCCGCCAGTCGCGCGCGCGGGCGTCGACGTCGAGGCTCGCGAGGTAGTCGGCCGGGACGATGCCCGCGTACGCCTCCTGCCAGGACCGGACGTGGACGGCCGCGATGGCAGCGGCGTCAGCGGCTCCGGCGGCGCGGACGGTCACCTCGTCGAGCTGCTCCATCATGACGTCACCCTGCCACATGGTCCGGGCATGGCGAAGGCCCGCGAGGCGATTGCCTCACGGGCCTTGCGACCGGTGGTGCGGCGGCGTCAGACGGCGCGCTGGACCTTGCCGGCCTTGAGGCACGAGGTGCACACGTTGAGGCGCTTCGGGGTGCCCGCGACGACGGCGCGGACGCGCTGGATGTTCGGGTTCCAGCGGCGCTTCGTGCGCACGTGCGAGTGCGAGATGCTGTGCCCGAAGCTCGGGCCCTTGGCGCAGACGTCGCAGTTGGCAGCCACGATCTTCTCCTGTGTTCTTGCGGTCGGTCCCGGCCCCGACGAGTCGGGACCGATGCGGGCACGTCGCGGGGACCGCGACGAAGTCGGTTGTCGGGACGCGTCCGTCACCGGGCCTGGGGCGACCGGATCGGGGTCGACGGGCCGGTGTGGCCCGCGCGTCACCTGTGCCCGAGTCGTCGGGCAACCGGTCAAGACTAGCCCATGGCCCGCAGGCGACCCAAATGTGGGCGCGATGCGGCAGGGTGGGGGACCAGCAGCGGGACCTCGGGCCGCCCGCCGCGGGCGCCGACGTGCGCCTCGAGCCGACGCCCGGGCGGTGACCGGAGGGATGGACGTGCTCGACGCCGACGTGCTGCGCGCCTGGGCCGGCGGTGCCCGGACGGCGCTCGCGCTCGCGCGGCCCGCCGTCGACGCGGTCAACGTCTTCCCCGTCGCGGACGCCGACACCGGCACGAACGCGCTGCTGACGATCACCGGGGGAGCCGAGGCCGTCGCGGCGCTGCCCGCCGGGACCGGCGCGCTCGCCGTGGCGCGCGCGTTCGCGCGCGGCGCGCTGCTCGCCGCGCGCGGCAACTCCGGGGTCATCCTCAGCC
>NZ_BHYL01000330.1 GCF_003851725.1 Cellulomonas algicola
CGGGGGCCGGGCCTCGTCGTGTCGGTCCGCCGCGGGCCGACGGCGCACGCGCGTGTCGACGGTCGGCCGTCGGACGCGGCGTCCCCGACCGCGGACGGTCGGCGTGGGGCGCCGGGTCGTCGACGTGCACCGCGACCGCGGCGGCGTCAGGCGTGCAGCCGCCGCAGGAACTCGCGTGTCCGCTCCTGATGCGGGTCGCCGAGCACCTGCGCGGCGGTCCCGCGCTCGTGCACGCGCCCGGCGTGCAGGAAGCACACCTCGTCGGCGACCTCGCGCGCGAACCCCATCTCGTGGGTCGCGACGACCATCGTGAGCCCGGTCGACTTGAGCTCGACGAGCAGGTCGAGCACCTCGCCGACGAGCTCGGGGTCGAGCGCGCTCGTGACCTCGTCGAGCAGCATGACGGCGGGCCTGCCGAGCAGCGCACGGGCGATCGCGACCCGCTGCTGCTGCCCGCCCGACAGCTCGTCCGGGAACGCGCGGGCCTTGTCGGCGAGCCCGACACGCTCGAGGACGGCCATCGCCTCGGCCTCGGCCTGCGGCCGCGGCGTGCGGTGCACGAGCCGCGGCGCGAGCGTGACGTTGTCGAGCACGCGCAGGTGCGGGAACAGGTTGTACGACTGGAACACCATGCCGATCCGCGCGCGCACGGCGTTCGCGTCGAGCCGCGGGTCGGTGATGTCCTGGCCCTCGAGCTCGATGACGCCGTCGTCGACGTCCTCGAGCAGGTCGACGCACCGCAGCAGCGTGGACTTCCCGGACCCGGATGCGCCGATGAGGACGACGACGCGGTGCGCCTCGACGTCGAGCGACAGGTCGTCCAGCACGACGTGCTCGCCGAACGACTTGCGCAGCCCGCGGACGCGCAGCAGGGGGGCCTCGTCCGTCGCGGTCACCGCAGCGCCCCGCCGCCCGCGAGCGAACCCTGCGCACCGAGCCAGCCGGACCGGCGGGCGAGCACGTCGGTGAACCGCGTGAGCGGGATCGTGAGGAGCACGAAGAGCACGCCCGCGACGACGTACGGCGTGAAGTTGGCGTAGCGCGCGGTCTCGATCTGCGCGGCGCGCACCGCGTCGATCGCGCCGAGGATCGAGATGAGGCCCGAGTCCTTCGACAGCGCGACGAGGTCGTTGAGCAGCGGCGGCACGACGCGCCGGACCGCCTGGGGCAGCACGACGTGCCGCATCGCCTGCCCGCGCGTGAGCCCCAGCGACCGGGCGGCGGCGACCTGCGACGGGTGCACGGACTCGATGCCGGCGCGGAACACCTCGGCGACGTACGCGGAGTAGGTGAGCACGAGCGCGAGCCCGCCGAGGACCACGGCGGACGTCGGGACGCCCTGGAGCCGCAGGCCCGGCAGGCCGAACCCGACGAGCAGCAGCACGAGGATCAGCGGCAGCCCGCGGAACACGTCGACGTAGCCCGTCGCGAGCGCCCGCAGCGGGAAGAACACGGGGCCGCGCAGCGTGCGCGCGAGCGCGAGACCGAGCGCGACGACGACGATCACGACCGCGCACACGGCCATGACGCGGATGTTGAGCCACAGGCCCTCGAGCACCGCCGGCAGCGACGCGCGCGCGACCTCCGGGTCGAAGAACGACGCCTTGACCCGCGGCCACCCGGGCGACGAGACGAGCCCGAGCACCGCGACGGCGGTCAGCGCGACCGTCGAGACGATCGCCACCGCGGTCGAGCGGCGCGCCCGCGTGCGCCGGTAGGCGTCCCGCGCGCGCTGGTGCTCAGACGGCTCCCAGGCGACCGGGGCCGCCGACGCGGCCGTCACTTCAGGACGGGCGCGCCCGCGGCGTCGGTCAGCCACTGCGCCTCGAGCTCGGCGAGCGTGCCGTCCTCGCGCAGCGCGTCGACCGCGGCGGACACGTCGGCGGTCAGCGGGCTGTCGAGGTCCATCACGAGGCCGAACTGGTCGCCGCCCGCGCTGCCCGGGAGCTGGCCGACGAGGACGCCGCCGTCGAGCTCGGCCGCGGTGACGTAGAGCGCGGTGGGCAGGTCCACGACGATCGCGTCGACGAGCCCCGACGTGAGGGCCTGCTTGACCTGGTCGTTGTCGTTGAACGGCGAGACGGGCGTGGTCGGCGCGATGGTGTTCTGCGCGGCCGTCAGGCTCGTGGTGCCGACCATCGCGCCGATCCGCACGTCCTTGAGGTCGGCGAGGCTCGTCGCGTCGGCAGCGGGGGAGCCCTCGAGCGTCACGACGGCCTGCGTCGTCTCGTAGTACGGCGAGGAGAACGCGAGGCTCTTGCTGCGCTCGTCGCTGATCGACACCTGGTTGACCGCGAAGTCGAAGTCCTTCGCACCCGGCGCGATGATCTGGTCGAAGCTCGCGACGGTCCACTCGACCTGGTCGGCGTCGTAGCCGAGCTGCTCGGCGACCGCGTACGCGACGGCCGACTCGAAGCCCTCGCCGTTGCTCGGGTCGTTGTCGACGACCCACGGCTCGTACGCCGGGTCGGACGTCGCGATCGTGAGGACGCCGTCCTTGACCGTGGCGAGCCCGCCGGCCGTGGACGTCGGGTCGCCCGTCGGCGCGTCGTCGACGGGGGCACAGGCCGCGACCGCGAGCGTGGCGACGAGGGCGGCGGTCAGGGCGGTCCAGCGGGCTGTGCGCATCACGGGCTCCGGGGCTCGGGAGGGAGGTGGGTGCGTCGTCGGCGTCGTCGGCGGGACGTGGAGCACACAATACGAGGGAACCTGCGGGTCGCGGCCCGCGTTGGTCGGGTGCGAGACGCGGGAAGGAACGGGTGCGCACGATGGGACACCAGCACTTCAACGGGCTGAAGACGGCGGCGCTGTTCGGGGCCCTGTGGGCGGTGCTGCTCGGCATCGGGTGGCTGCTCGGCGGTGGCACGCCGAAGTACCTGCTGATCTTCGCGGGGCTCGGCCTCGTGATGACCGCGTACTCCTACTGGAACTCCGACAAGATCGCGATCCGCGCGATGCGCGCGCGCCCGGTCAGCGAGATCGAGCAGCCGGCGATGTACCGCATCGTCCGGGAGCTCTCGACGCAGGCCCGCCAGCCGATGCCGCGCCTGTACGTGTCGCCGACGGCCGCGCCGAACGCGTTCGCGACGGGCCGCAACCCCCAGAACGCGGCCGTGTGCTGCACCGAGGGCATCCTGCACCTGCTCGACGAGCGCGAGCTGCGCGGCGTCCTGGGCCACGAGCTCATGCACGTCTACAACCGCGACATCCTCACGTCGTCCGTCGCAGCCGCCGTCGCCGGCATCATCACGTCGCTCGCCCAGTTCGCGCTCTTCTTCGGCGGCGGCTCGGACCGCGACCGCGGCGGCAACCCGCTCGCGGGACTGCTGCTGGCCTTCCTCGCTCCGCTCGCGGCGACCCTGATCCAGCTCGCGATCAGCCGCACGCGCGAGTACGACGCCGACGAGGACGGCGCCCGCCTGACCGGCGACCCGCTCGCGCTCGCGTCGGCGCTGCGCAAGCTCGAGTCCGGGACCAGGGCGCGCCCGCTGCCGCAGGACCGCGAGCTCGTCGACGTCTCGCACCTCATGATCGCCAACCCCTTCTCGGGCCAGGGGCTCGCGAAGATGTTCGCGACGCACCCTCCGATGTCCGAGCGGATCGCGCGGCTGGAGAAGCAGGCGGGCACGACGGGCGGCATCACGCGCTACTGAGGACGCGGCGCCGCGGCGGTCGCAGGACGACGAGCCCGCCCGGGTGGGGGCCCCGTCGCTCGGTCGTCGCCGCTCCCCGCCGCGACCTGGCGGATCGACGACGGACGGGCCGCCAGGTCAGACGATCTCTCCTCGCGGACAGCGATGTTCGCGAATCGGGACGAATCCCTAGAATCTGCCCCGCGACGGGGCACGGTGTCACGCGCGGGAGGGGGCGACGTGACGCAGGACCGGTACGACGTCGTGGTGGTCGGTGCCGGGGCGACGGGCTCCGCGACGGCCTGGGTGCTCGCGCGGCGCGGGCACCGCGTGCTGCTGCTCGACCGTGCGCAGGAGCCCCCCGCGCAGGGACGCGACGTCGTCCGGCCGGGCCACGCGGACGTCGCCCGCTGCCGGCTCGCGCTCCTCAGCCACCAGTGGTGGAACGTCCTCGAGCACGAGGCCGGCGAGCGCCTGGTCGAGCCGACGGGCTGCGTCGAGCACGGCCCCGTCGAGGCGCTGCGCCCGCTCGTGGAGACGTTGCTGGTCACGTCGGTGCCGTTCGAGTACCTCACGGGTCCGGAGGCGGAGCAGCGCTGGCCGGGCATGCGGTTCGACGACCGCGCCGTCGTGCAGCCCGCCGCCGGTGTGGCCGACGTCGCCGCGACGCTCGCGGCGCTGCGCCGGCAGGCGGTGTCGCACGGTGCGGACCTGGCGCTCGGCGCGGACGTGCGACGGGTCGAGGTGCGCGACGACGCCGCGCGCGTGCACGTCGACGACGGCGACCACGTCGACGCCTCGGTCGTCGTCGTGTGCGCGGGCGCGGCGACCGCCGGGCTCCTCGACGGCGTCGTCGAGGTCCCCGCGGCGCACGTCGTCCGCGAGACGCGCGTGCGCGCCGACCGGGTGGAAGCGCTCCCGTCCGGCAGTCGACCCTGGCCCGCGTTCGTGCACCGTGCCGACCCCGTCGCGCACCGGTCCGCTCGGGGGGATCTCGGGCCCGACGCCGGCTACCCCGCGCTGCGGGTGCGCGGCGAGCCGACCGACCAGGGCGTCGTGCTCGTGCACCGGACCGAGCCCGCACCGCTCGGCGCGGCCGGCGCGGAGGACGCCGCCGAGGCCGTCGCCACCGAGCTCGTGGAGTACGTCGCGCAGTGCCTGCCCGGCGTCGGCGTCGACGGTGCCGGACCGTGGGTCACCGAGCGTGCCGCCGGACCGATGGTGCTCGACCGGGTGGGCCGCGTCGTGCTGGCGCTGGGCACCGGCCTGCACGGCGTCGCGCTGGCTCCGGGGGCCGGTCAGGTGCTCGCCGACCTCGCCGAGGACGGCCTCGGTGTGCCGCGCCAGGTCGGCGCCGACGACGACGAGCTCGACCGCAGCCGCTTCTCGCTCGCGGCGCTCGGCGCGGGCGTCTGATCCGGCGGACGAGCGCCGGGGCGGCGCCGG
>NZ_BHYL01000331.1 GCF_003851725.1 Cellulomonas algicola
CCCCCACGGCCGTTCTCGGGGCCGTTGCTGGTGGCGCCCGCGGCGGCCTGCCGCGCCCCCGTCGAGCATGGTGCTTGACCCTCACGCCGTGTCAGGCTCCAGCGTGGTCGACGCCATGTACACCATCGGAGAGTTCGCCGGCATCGGTCGGGTCAGCGTGCGCATGCTGCGCCACTACGACGCGATCGGCCTGCTGCGGCCCGTCCACGTCGACGACCGCACCGGGTACCGCCGCTACGCACCCGCGCAGGTCCCGCACCTGCTGCGCCTCGTCGAGCTTCGCGACCTCGGCGTCGGCCTGGACCGCATCGCGACGGTCCTCACCGCCGACGACGAGCACGCGGCCTTCGCCGAGGTGCTGCGCGAGCGGCTGCGGGAGATCGAGTCGGAGCTCGCGGCCGAGGCCGCCCGCGCCGACCGGATCCGGCGCAAGCTCTCCCAGCTCGAAGGAGAAGTGCCGATGTCCGTCGCAGTCGACTACCGCGCCCTGCCGTCCCTCACCGTCTACGCGCTCGCCGGAGTCGCGCCGGGAATGGGTCCCGAGCACGTCAGCCCCGTCGTCGGACCGCTCATCGAGCGGCTCGACACCGCCCTCGAGGCCGCCGGCCGGCCGATCCTCGAGCCGTCGACCTTCTGGTACGAGCCGCACGACGACGACACCCTCGGCGTCACCGTCTCCTACCCGACCGGCCCGGACCCGCAGCCCGGCGACGGGTACGACGTCGTCGCCCTGCCCTCCGTGCCGCTCGCCGCGACCACGCTCCACCACGGCGACATGAGCGGCATCGGCGAGTCGTGGATGGCGCTGTTCGAGCAGCTCACCGCCGACGGCTACCGCGTCGCCGGACCGACGCGCGAGGTCTACCTCGAGGCCGAGGGCCACGAGCCCGGTCCCGACTGGGTCACCGAGCTCCAGGCCCCCGTCGAGCGGGTGTCCTGACCCCGTCCGGTCGCCGCCCGGCAGCGCACAGGGCGGCGACCGGCCTGGGCGACCGTCCTCGTCGTGCCGAGCGGATCCGATCCGCTGCAGAGATGAACCGTCACCCCCGCGCGCAGCGCGCTGCTACCGCGTCCTGGTGGGCGCCGCTGCCAGACTGACCGCCGTGAACGACCTGCGCAGCCGCCTCGACCTCGCGGTCCGTCGTTCCGTCCTGCGGACGGGGGACCGTGTGCTCTTCGTCGACGAGTGGGCGTCGACGGGCGGCCAGGCCCTGGCGTGCCGGCAGCTCGTCGAGGACGCCGGCGCACGGTGGGCGGGAGCCGCTGTCGTCGTCGACGCGATGGAGAGCTCGGCGGACCGACGCGCGCTCGACCTCCGGGGCGTGCTGCACATCCGCGAGCTGAACCGCCGCTGACCCGCCATGCCTGCCTGTGGGCCGTTCGGTGCTGCTGTGCTGTGGGCCCCGTGGGGATCGAACCCACAACCCGCGGATTAAAAGTCCGCTGCTCTGCCAGTTGAGCTAGAGGCCCCGACGGATGGGACTGTCACCGGGGGACCTCTCGACTGTGGTGTCGTTCGTCCCTGGTGTCAGTCCCGGTCGCGGGTCGAGGCTACGGCACCGCGGGCCCGCCTGATCGGGTGTAGCCCTTGCCGCTCATCCACGCGAGGACGTCGAACACGCGGAGCGCCGAGATCTCGGTGCCGAGGTCGGCGGCGTCGCGGAGGTCGAGCAGGTGTCGGTGGTGAGCCTTGCCGTCCGTGGTGAGCCAGGCGTGCAACGGACCCCAGTACTGGCCCTTGACGATACGGAGCTCGGCGGTGATCACGGTGTCGAGGATCGGGGCCATGTGCGGGCGCTTGCGGGCGAGGAGCTTGGTCGCGGCCGTCTTCCCGATCGTGTCGATCGACCGGAGCTCGCGGTAGAGGGCGCGCAGCGGCCAGTCGTCGCCGACGTCGTCGACCGTGAGGTCTGCGAGAGCGACGTCGGTCGGGACCCTGCGGAGGAGCTGGTGCAGTCGGGCGCGGCGACGCTCGAGGATCTCGAGCGCGGCGTCGCCCTTGATGTTGACGGACAGGAGCGCGACCGCCACGAGGTCCTCGGCGACGAACTCGTCAGCGACGGCCGGTCTGTCACCGCCGCCTCCGAGTCCCTCGAAGCGGGAGCCGGAGAAGCGCCCGCGCGGACGCGGGGCGAAGTACGAGCGCAGCACCCGGACGGCCTCCGCCGAGCCCGAGCTGCTGAGCAAGAACGCGAGCTCGCCTCGAGGCTCGATGGGGCCGTGCTGGGTGGCCATCGCGTCGCCCCTCGTCGATTCCTCACCGGAAGGTCGCTGGCCTGCCGTGCAGCGCGTCGTACCGCGCCACGGCCGCGCTCTGCCCTACGCGTCGGTGAAGTTGCAGGTGATGACGAAGCGGATGTTCTTGTCGAACGTGTAGGTGCGGTCGCCCTCGTTGGCGTCGCCCAGCTCGCTGACGAAGTAGGTCTTGCCGGTCTTGATGACGACGAACGCCACCGGGGACGGCTTGGTGTACGTCCGCACGCCGTGGCCGACGGTGGCCTTCGTGCAGTCGTAGACGCCCTCGTACTCCCACGTCGCCGGGTCGTCGCGCGGGTCCCGCGGGCAGGCCGCGCCGGGTGCGGCGGACGCGAGCAGCGCGGCGCCGGCGAGCGCGGCGGCGGTGAGTGCTAGACGTGCACGGGCCATGGAGTCCCCCTCGAAACGACGGGCACCGCGCGAGTCGTGGTGTCCGGTTTGTCACGGTAGAGGTGACAGTCGCTGCTCCAGAAGGGGCATCCGCGCGATTCACCCGCCGCCCGTTGTCGGTGCTGCGTGGTGCGATGACGCCGTGGCCTGGTGGAGGAAGCGTCGCAGCACCCCTGATCCGATCCGTCCCGGGTCCGCGGACGGCGCGGGGGTGTCCGAGCAGCCGCTCGAACGCGTCGCGGTCCTCGGTGAGACTCCACCCACCGAGGTGATCGGCACGACGAGCACGGGCGACGTGCTGGCGTTCCGCGCGCCCGCCGACGACCTGGTGGCGTGGTGGCGGCAGCTGCGCGCGGAGCACCCGCGCACGGGCCTGTGGCCGGTGCTCCTCGGACCGGAGGTGGGCGACCTGTGCGCGGTGCTGCCCGGTGCTGCCCGCGACGACTACGACCCCGCTGCGGAGCTGGCGCGCGCGGATCGCATGACGCTCGACGACCTGCGGACGCTGCGGGCGCGGCGCACGGAGCGCTACGCCCACCTGGGCGGCGACGACGCGTTCGGCGACGAGGACGACGACGACGCGCTGGCGATGGTCGAGCCCGCCGCGCTGGCCCGCCATCCGGCGACGTTCACCGTGGCGAAGGCCGACGGCCTCGTGGCGCTGGTCCCGGCGGCGCACGGGTGGCAGGTGCCCGTCCTGCTCGGGTGGGACGGCGGCGTGAACTACGACATGGAGCCCGTGGACCACGCGGTCGTCCTGCGCGACTGGTACGAGCGGTTCGGTGCCGAGCTCGTGACGCTCGACGGCGAGCAGGTGCTGGAGCTGTGGGTGGAGCGTCCGCCCGCGAGCACGACGGAGGCGCTCGCGGTGGCGCGTGAGCACTACGAGTACTGCTACGACGTGGTCCACCAGGGCGTCGGCTCGTTGACCGACCTCGCGGGGGACCAGGTCGGGTCGAGGTCCTGGTACTTCTGGTGGGACTGAGCGTCTCGGGCGCGGTGTCGTCGCCGCCGACGGGTGGTCAGCGGCACGGCGTCCAGAGGTGAGGGTGGGCGCCGACGCGCACGAGCGCCTCGTGGCCGCCGTTGATCGCCTGCGGCACCGTGGGGAGCGGCGCGCCGGCCGAGTCGAGCATGAGCTGGAACCCGACGCCGGTCTCGTAGAGGAACGGGCGCAACGGCGGGGTGGCGCGCTCGTCGCGGATCGCGCCGACGACCGTCCCGTCCGCGTCGGCGTCGGTGACCTGGAGGTCGACCGGTGACCCGTCCGGCGTTGGCGCGGGCACCACGTCGTACCCGCCGGAGGAGGTCCACGTGACGACGGCGTCGCCGCGCCCGGTGGTCCGCACGCGGTATCCGACGACCCGGCCGTCGTCGGCGAGAGCGACCGGGACCACCTGGCTGCCGTCGGCGAGCGGCGGCAGCGCGGTGACGCCGCCGGTCGGCGACCAGAGGAGCACCTGCCGGCGGAACGCGCCGGTCGCGTCGGTCCCGGCACCCGACCCGAGGACCCAGCCGGACGCGTTGATCGCGACGGCCTCGGTCGAGCTCCACGCGCCCGAGGGTGGGGGGAGCACGCGTCGCCGGTCGGTCCAGACGAACGCCTCGGTGCGGCCGGGGGAGGCGACGGGGTCGCTCGCGCCCACGACGGTGTTCGCGTCGTTGACGGCGCGGACGGTGTCGTAGCGGTCGGGCGACCGGTCGACGGGCACCAGTGGCAACGGGCCGTCGACGCGCACGGCTTTCGCGATCTCGTACCGCGGGCCCTGCACCGCGGCGGTGCCCGCGACGCGGCCTCCGGGCGAGACGGCGGTCAGCTCGGACCGCAGGCCGCCCTCGATGCCGCCGTACCAGCGGGTGGTGCCCGTGGTCGCCTGCCACGACATCGCGCGGAGGCGGGTGTCGTAGCCGACGACGAGCCCGTCGTCGCCGAGGTCGAGCGCGAACGGGACGGGCACCCGGGTCAGCGACCCGCAGACGGTCCCCGTCCAGCCGGTCGCCGGTGCCGCGTCCGCACGCGCGGGCGTCACCGGCGTGCCCCCGACGGACAGACCGGCCACGACGGCGAGCGCGAGGAGCGCGACGGCAGCGGGTCGACGGCGGCGGCGCGGCCCGCGACGCCGCTCCGACGCGCGGTCGACCGGGCGTCCGGCCCTGGGTGTCAGGCCGCCGGGCACGTCGGGGTCCACAGGTAGGGGCGCTGGTCGGACATCAGGAGCACCTGGCCGGCCTCGCTCATCCGGTAGGGCACGCCGCGCAGCAGCGCCCCGTCGGGCCCGGCCAGGCGGCGGAAGCCGGTGTCCGGGCGGTAGAGGAACGGCAGCGCCGAGCCCGACGTGGGGTCGATGATCGTCCCGACCGCACCGCCGCGGTCGTCGGCGGAGATGACCTGCAGGTCGCCGCCGGGCGACGGCACGAACGTGTACCCCGCGGTCGGCGACCACGTGACGAGCGCGTCGTCGTCCCAGTCGGGGGTCAGACGGTGGCCGGTGATGCCACCCTGCTCGTCGATGTGCTCGGCGACGAAGATGGCGTCGTCGGGCAGCGGCGGGAGCTCGAGGACGCTCCGGTCCGGGCGCCAGACGAGCACCCGGTGGTGGTACACGCCCTGCGCGTCGAGGTGGTAGCCCCCGCCGAGCACCCACCCGGCCTCGTTGACCGACCGGGTCTGCACGAACCGGTACGAGGCGTCGGGCGTCGGGAGCACGTGCTTGCGGTCGGTCCACACGAACGGCTCGGTCGCGCCCTGCGCGCCGAGGACCTCGCTCGTGCCGACGACGACGTTGGCGTCGTTGACGTCGTGCACCTGGTCGGCGGTCCGCAGCGAGCGGTCCACCGGGCGCAGGGGGAGCGGGCCCTCGACGCGCACGGCCTTCGCCGGGTTCGTCGTCGGGCCGTCGACCTCGGCGACGCCTGCGACGCGTCCGCCCCCGCTGATCGCGCTGATCTCCGAGGACAGGCCGCCCTCGATGCCGCCGTACCAGCGGTAGGTCCCGGTCCGGGAGTCCCAGGACGCCGCCCGGGTCCGTCGGTCGTACCCGACGACGACGCCCGCGTCGTCCACGTCACGGGCGACGGTCAACGGGACCTCGGTGCGCGAGCCGCACACCGAGCCCTGCCACCCCGTCACGGGTGGGTCGTCGGCGGCGGCCGGTGGCACGGCGACGGCGGTGCCGAGCGAGGCGGCGAGGATCGAGCTCAGGACGAGATGACGTCGCACGGAAGTGCCCCCTGTGTGCGGGTCGCCGCCGCAGCGGCCGACCGATGGTGCGGAGACGGGGTCGTGCCCCGTCCCGCTCATGCTGCGGGCGACGTCGCCGAGCGGCGACCGGAGTCCACCGGCCGGGCGCGTGCGGTCGACGACCGGGCCCGGGGGCGGGTGTGACGCGAAGGGCGAGGGGGCGTGGGCTGCCGGTGGGCGTCACCGCGGGTGAAATACGGACGAAACGCCCGAAAGTGCCACGCGAGGCGGGCAGACTTGCGACCTCACGACTGGGTGAGAGCGCTCTCAGCGCGCGATGACCTCAACGGAAGGCCGGCCAAGCAGATGACCGACATCCCCGATCTCACCGACTGGCTCGTGGCGCAGCCCGACCTGTTCGAGACGAAGAAGAAGCTCTTCGGCAAGACCGTGATCCACAAGCCGTCGGGCGAGAAGGTGGTCGAGGGGTACCGCTACTTCCGCTCGAGCATCGACGAGCTCGTCACCGCCTTCGAGAGCGGCGACCTGGCCGCGGTGCAGGCGCTCGAGTACGCGGTCGACGAGGACGGGGACGCCGACACCAGCGCTGTCGCGCTGCTGCTCGCGTACACCAAGAGCGGCGCGTTCCTCGCGGCGCAGCCGGAGGAGTACCAGGACTACGTGCCCGTGCGCGTGCGTGAGCCGCGCTTCTTCCCGGGCTCGACCGCGCTGGTCGAGAGCCTCGACCAGACGAGCTGACCGCCGGCACGTCGTCGGACGGGCGGCGCCGCGGACAGGGGGCGCGGCGCCGCCTCGCGTCACCGGGGTGCCGCCCGTCGCGCGTCGCCCGCGGCCTTTCGCGTGCCGCCCGTCGCGCGTCGCCCGCGGCCTTTCGCGTGCCGCCCATGGCGCGCGTCACTCGCGGTCGTCACCGCCGGTGCGGCGGCCCGGCGCGCGGGTGAACCGCGGCAGGAGCGGTCCGGAGCGGCCTTCCGCTCCGTTACGGTGCGCCGGTGAGCGAGCACACGGGACACGAGACGGGCGGGACGCCGTTCGCACCGCCGAGCGGCCGACGCCCCGGACCCGACCTGACGAAGGCCGGCGAGTCGGCGGCTCCCGCAGCGGAGGCCTCCCCGTTCGCCGCGCCCGCCGCGCAGCAGGCGTCGCCGTTCGCGCCGCCCGGCCCCGCCGCCCAACCCGGCCCCTCCGCCCAGGCGGGCACCCCCGTGCCGCCCGGCCCGTACGCCCAGCCGGGCTCGTACGCCCAGCCCGGCGTGTACGCCCAGCCCGGCCCATACACGCAGCCCGGCTCATACACGCAGCCCGGCCCGTATGCCCAGCTCGGCTCGTACGGCCCGGCTGATCCGTACGCGCAGCCCGGCCCGTACGCCCAGCCCGGCCCGTACGCCCAGCCCGGCGCGGCCCCGCAGCCGCCGACGTACGGCCATGCCGCTCCCGCTGCTCAGCCGTCCGCCTTCGGTCAGCCGGCGCCGTACGGGGCGCCCGCCCCCGCGACGCCGACCTACGGCGCCGCCCCCGGCTACGGGTCGCCGTACGGGGGGCCGCCGGCCTACGGCGCACCCGGTCCGTACGGCGGTGCGCCCGCGTACGGGGCGCCGTTCGGGTACGGGCCCGCGGCCCAGCCGCCGACGGAGGCCCTGGCGATCGCGTCGCTCGCCACGAGCGTCGGTGGCCTGCTGCTGCTCGGCGGCGTCCCGGGACCGGTCGGTCTGGGTCTGGGCATCGGGGCGTTGCGGCGGATCCGCCGGCGCGGCACCCGGGGTCGCGGGATGGCGATCGCGGGTGTGGTCGTCGGGGCGGTGAGCACGCTGGTCTTCGTGGGCTGGGTGTGGCTCGCGGTCTGGGCGGCGTCGAACCCGGACTTCGCGAGCGACGCGTCGGCGGAGCTGCCCGACTACACCCTGCGCTCGGACCTGGTGGTCGGCGACTGCCTGGAGGAGTACCCGAACGCGCTCGACCTCGGGACGGCGGGTCCGGTGGACTGCGGCCAGCCGCACGCGCTGGAGATCGTGGCGGTGCTGCCGCTGTCGGCTCCGGTCGACACGTATGCGGACCCGAGCGACGCCGGGTACGACGAGGGGTTCGCGGAGTGCGCCGCGCAGATCGACCGTGGCGCGCCGGAGCTGCTGGACGAGTGGACGGTGTGGACCGACGTGAGCTTCCCGCACCCGGACGACTGGGCGACGGGCGCGACGTCGGCGTACTGCGCCGTGGCGACCGACTACCCGGACCTGCAGGGGTCGGTGCTCGACGGCACGGTCACCGCGCCGTAGCCGCGGCACGGCCGCACCGCGAGCGCCGGACGGGCTTTGTCCGGATCGTCCTGACGCATTGTCAGGTCCATTGATGCCGACGCAGCGCGCCTTTTCGTGAATGATTCCCCGAGCATTTCCCACGGGATGTCGACGAGCGCACCGGCGCGGTGCGCCGAGCGGTCGGGCGGCGAGTTGGCTGGTCACGGGTGTGTCTCGGCCCGGTCACGACCGACTCTGAAAAGCCGCTGGTCGTGACCTGAACGGGACGTGCACGTGACGGGCCCGTGCTGGCGGTGACCCGTTCCGGACCGCAAGGCTTCAGTCCTCGGACAAATGGAGGCGACTGATGCGCGGACGGATCTCGGCGGGGGCACTCGTGACGGCAGGGCTGCGGGCGGGCAGGCGAGGGCGGGCGCGGGCGTCGACCCGCGCGACGGCGGTCGTGGCGGCGGCCACCCTCGTCGGCGCGCTCGCGGCGTGCAGCGCGGGCGACTCGGGTGCGGACATGGACATGTCGCAGGCCGAGGGCGGCTACGACGACTCGTTCTCCACCGAGGAGTGGCGCGACGTCCCCCTGGACGACCAGGAGGAGTACGACGACTCCCCGGAGCAGCCGTTCCAGGACGTGCGGACGAGCCCGCTGTCGACCTTCTCCTCCGACGTCGACACCGCGTCGTACAGCAACCTGCGCCGCCAGCTGCGGCAGGGTGTCGCGCCGGAGGGGGTGCGGATCGAGGAGCTCGTCAACTACTTCGACTACGACTACCCGGCGCCGGACCCGGACGCGGCGGACCCGTTCACGGTGACGACGCAGGTCGCCGACGCGCCGTGGGCGCCGGACCACCGGCTCGCGATGATCGGCGTGCAGGCGACGGCGGAGAAGCCGACGAGCCGCGGTAACAACATCGTCTTCCTGCTCGACGTCTCCGGGTCGATGGACGAGCCCAACAAGCTGCCGCTGCTCGCGGAGTCGTTCTCGCTCCTGGTCGAGCAGCTCGACGAGGACGACACGGTGTCGATCGTGACGTACGCGGGGAGCAACCAGGTGCTCGCGGACTCGGTGCCGGGCGACCACCGTCGTGAGCTGGTGGGGATCCTGCGCGAGCTGCGGGCGGGCGGCTCGACGGGCGGCGCGGCCGGGCTCGAGACGGCGTACGAGCTGGCGACGGAGAACTTCGTCGAGGGCGGCAACAACCGGGTGATCCTCGCGACCGACGGCGACTTCAACGTCGGCCCGTCGACGCCCGAGCAGGTGACGGACCTCATCGAGGAGCACGCGAAGACCGGCGTCTACGTCTCGGTCCTGGGCTTCGGGATGGGCAACCTCAAGGACGTCACGATGGAGGCCATCGCCGACCACGGGAACGGCAACTACGCCTACATCGACACCCTCGAGGAGGCGCGCAAAGTCCTGGTCGACGAGTTCGACTCGACGATGTTCGTCGTCGCGCAGGACCTCAAGGTGCAGGTCGAGCTCAACCCCGCGACGGTCTCGCGCTACCGGCTGCTGGGCTACGACAACCGGCGGCTCGAGGACGAGGAGTTCGACGACGACACGAAGGACGCGGGCGACGTCGGCGCGGGCCACTCGGTGACGGCGTTCTACGAGCTCGTGCCGGCGGACGGCGCGTCGGCGGAGGACGACCTCGACTACCAGGACGTCGAGCCGGGCGGCTCCGACGACTTCCTCACCGTGCACGTCCGCTACAAGCAGCCGGGCGGGGACGCGAGCACCGAGGTGGTCTTCCCGGCGGGGTCGGACACGTACACGACGCGCCCGACGGCGGACTTCCGGTTCGCGTCGGCCGTCGCCGAGTTCGGTCTGGCGGTCTCCCGGTCGGAGCACGCGGCGGACGCGAGCCCGGCCCGGGCCCGGGACCGGGCGCGCGAGGCCCTCGGCGAGGACCCGTACGGCCTGCGCTCGGAGTTCGTCGGCCTGGTCGACGACTACGTGCGGATGACGGGCTGAGCCCCGGCCCGACGGGACGTGCCTCCTCGGGCTGGCGGTCGCTCACCACGCGGCGCGCGACGCCAGCCCGAGGAGGTACTCCTCCCACAGCCGCCCGGCGGCGGGACCGCCCGCGCAGGTCCCGTCGCTGAGCCCGACGGTCTTGACCCACAGGTCGGCGACGTGCGGGCCGTCGAGCGTCGCGCGGGGCGGCGACCCCAGCGCGCGCCCTGCGGGGTTGCACCACACGGTCCCGTCGGGCCCGGCCAGCGCACCGGTGCCGTTGCGCGACGTGTCGACGACGAACGACGCACCGCCCAGCAGCGCCGACAGGTAGCGCCCGTACGCGACCTCGTGCTCGGAGCGCTGGAAGTTCGACGTGTTGACCGCGAACCCCGCGGCCTGGTCCACACCGGCAGCGCGCAGCCGCAGCGCCATGTCGCGCAGCGCGACCGTCCCCCACCCGAAGCTGTTGCTGCTCGCGGCGTCGAGGTAGACCTCGGCACCCGCACGCGTCAGGGCCCCGACGGCGTACCGGAGCATCGCGAGACGCGCGTCGCGGTCACCGCACCGCTCGAGGTGCAGCAGCGCGTCCGGCTCGACGACGACGACCGCCTTCGCGCGCGCCAGCCCGGCGGCCACCTGGTCGATCCACGCCCGGTACTCGCCGGCCGTCGCGAACCCGCCCGCGGAGAGCCCGCCGCAGTCGCGGTCCGGGATGGCGTACGTGACGAGGACGGGTGTCTGCCCGGCGGCGGCCGCCGTGGCGGCGTACGCCCGGACCGACGACGCGACGGTCGCGGTGGCGTCCTGCGGGCCGAGCCACCGTGCCGAGCCCTGCGCGGCGGCCTTCGCGAGCAGCGCGGCGTCGGTGTCCCGCCCGTCGGCGCGGGCGTCCTGGGCAGCGCGAGCGGCCGGCGAGGTCGGGTCGACGTACTGCGGCCGGGCCGCGAGCACGGTGGTCTGCGGTCGCTCGTCGAGCGCGGCGCCGGAGCTCGTCGTCGTGCCGGGACGCGTCCCGCCGAGCCCGCCCGACACGACGGGCAGCGGCTCGGGCAGCGGCAGCGAGACGACGGTCGGCACGCGCTCGGCGGGCGTGTCGGGCGTCGACCAGACCGACGCGTGCGTCGCGGAGATCAGGTAGGCGCGGCCGTGGTCCTTGACGACGAGCCGCGCGCCCGGCGACGTCGTGCCGGTCGACCACAGCACCGCGCCGTCCGTGCCGACGACGCGCAGGTCGCCCTCGGGTGCCACGACGGCGGACGCCCCGGCGCGCGTCGCGGGGGACCGCCACACCGTCCGGTCGGCGGCCGTGAGCACGAGCGCGCCGTCCGTGCCCATGGTCAGCCGGACGGTGCCGTCGGGGCTCGTGACGGACTCGCGTGGCAGCAGCAGGCCACCCGACGGGACACGGTCGGCGACGGTCGTCCGCAGGGTCGGGCCGGGCACCCCCGCACTCTTCCACGCGACGGTCCCGGCGGTGCTGATCGTGTAGAGCACCCCGTCGGGCTTGAGCACGGTCCGCGCACCGGGCGACGCCGTCGCCGTCGTCCAGAGCACCGCGTCGGCACGCGACCGGACCTCGAGCGCGCCGCCCGCCTGCTGCACGAGCCAC
Organism: Cellulomonas algicola; assembly: GCF_003851725.1. Lineage (GTDB taxonomy): Bacteria > Actinomycetota > Actinomycetes > Actinomycetales > Cellulomonadaceae > Cellulomonas > Cellulomonas algicola. Next base: position 11,667 of record NZ_BHYL01000331.1, read on the forward strand.
GCGCCGGGGTTGCCGGTCGTCCCCGTGTGCCACAGGACGCGTCCGCCGAGGCTCAGCGTCACGTCGCCGCCCGCCCCGACGGCCAGCACGTGCGCGCTCCCCACGGCGTGCAGTCCGTCGCCGGCGGCGAGTGCCTGACCCGTCAGCAGGCGGTCCGTCGGGCCCTGGGCCGACGCCGGCAGCGGCACGGTGACGGAGAGGACGACGGCGACGGCGGCGACGAGGTGCACGGCGGCCGAGAGGGCGCGTCCGGTCCCGCGGGTCGTTCGGCGCAGCACTGACGGGGGCATGGTGGGGCTCCAGCGCAGGGGGTGGGTTCGCCGGTCGCATCGGCCGCCGGGTCACGACGTTGAGGCGACGCGAGGCACGTCACGCCGTCGCGTGCCCGGTGACCGTCCGGAGCGCGGCGGTCCGTGGGGGTCCGCCGTGTTCGCGCCCGCCCGCCCACGCACTCACCTGTTGTCTGCCGGACGTGAGCAGGTGCGACGCCGTACCCTCGCGGTCATGCCGCTGCTGCCGGTCCGCACCTCCACCCGATGGGTCCTCGTCGCCGTCTTCGTCGCGATCGGAGTCGTCGCCGCCCTCGTGGGCAACGGGTGGACGGTGCTCGGCATGGCGCTGGGGGCCGTCGGCCAGGTCGCGAGCCTGCTGCACGAGCGCCGGAAGGCGGCGCAGGGGCCGACCACGACCTGACGCGTCGCACGGCAGCTGGGGGCGCTCCAACGGACATCTCCGTCGACGATAGAGTCGGCGCGGCGCATGCAGGCCGCCGGTGCGAGGGAGGTGGCGGGTGTCGGACGACGCGTTCGCCGCGGACGTGACCGCGCTCGCCGCGCTCGGCGAGCCGGTCCGTCGCGCCCTCTACGGCTACGTCGTCGCGCAGGACGCGTCGGTCGGCCGGGAGGCCGCCGCCGCCGGGGTGGGCGTCCCGACCCACGTCGCGAAGTTCCACCTCGACAAGCTGCTCGACGCGGGACTGCTGGAGGTCGAGTACCGCCGCCCGCCCGGGCGTGGCGGGCCGGGGGCGGGGCGCCCCACGAAGCTGTACCGCCGGGCGGGGCGTGACGTGGCGGTGAGCCTGCCCGCGCGCCGCTACGACCTCGCCGGTCGCGTCCTGGCCGAGGCGATCGCGGCCGCCCGCCGGGACGGGACGGCGGTGGGGGACGCGCTCGCGACCACGGCCCGCGAGGTGGGGCGCCGCCTCGTCGGGCACGCCGACGTCGACGCCGCCGTGCCCGACCAGGAGGCGGTGGCCCGGGTCCTGGCCCGGCACGGGTACGAGCCGCGCGCCGCCGACGGCGAGGTCCTGCTGACGAGCTGCCCGTTCGAGCGGCTCGCGGCCGACCTCCCCGACGTCGTGTGCGTGATGAACCGCGACCTCGTCGACGGGGTGCTCGACGCGGTCTGCCCCGGAGCGCTCGAGGCGCGGCTGGATCCCGGCGCGGGGCGCTGCTGCGTCGTCGTCGGGCAGCCGTGAGCGGTCAGAGGTGGCCCGGGGTGCAGCCGGGCGTGTAGTACCCCGTGACGGTCGCGGCGCGGCTGGTCGAACGGTTGCCCGCGAGGTCGACGGCCTGGACGCGCACCGCGTTGGGGCCGGGCTGCCGCAGGTGCAGGATCGCCCACATCCCGCTCGAGCCCTTGTCCTCGAGGGCGCCGATGTCGACGCCGTTCGCGAGCACGCGGTACCGGATCTGGTCCTGCGGCGTGACGTCGTCGGTGACCTTCGGGACTCCGACGATGAGCATCAGGCACTGGAACCCGCCGGCGTACCCGTAGAGCGGGGTGCCGGGCGGCGTCGTGTCCGTGGCGGCGCCGGCCGAGGTGGCGCCGGCGAGCGCGGTGGTGAGGGCGGTGATCGCGGCGACGGTCGCGGTCCGGACGAGTCGGTGTCGGGACATGCGGTCCTCCTGGGACCGGTGGTGGTGGGCGTCGTGGACGCGGGCGCCCGCTGCGGGACGCCGGGGGGAGAGCGCACAGAGCGTTCTAAAATAGATGTCTGTCGACGTTAGACCCGACACCCGGCCGCGGCAACCCGCGACCGGCCGTGCACCGGGGGTGGACGGTCGCCCGACGCTGCGCTCGAATGGTCGCCGGGCCAGGACCGTTCGAGGAGGAACCGTGGGCCGCCTGCACATCGACCTGTTCGTCACGCTCGACGGCGTCGCCCAGGCGCCGGGCGGGCCCGAGGAGGACACGTCGGGCGGCTTCCCGTTCGGCGGCTGGCAGGCGCCGCTGCCCGACGACATGGTCGGCCGCGAGGTGACCGCCGGGATCGAGGGCATGGACGCGCTGCTGCTCGGCCGTCGGACGTACGACATCTTCGCCGCGTACTGGCCGCAGCACGCGGACACGATCGGTCGCCGGCTCAACGCGGTGCCGAAGTACGTCGCGAGCCGCGGGACGCCGGAGCTGACCTGGGACCGCTCGACGCTGCTCGGCCCCGACCTCGCCGCCGAGGTGCGCGCGCTGCGCGACCGGCACGAGAGCACGCACGTCATCGGCAGCGTCGACCTCGTCCAGACGCTGCTCGCGGAGCGGTTGTTCGACGTGCTGACCCTGTGGGTCCACCCGATCGTGCTCGGCCAGGGCAAGAAGGTGTTCCCCGACGGGGTCCGGGCCTCGGGGCTGCGTCTGCTCGAGCCACCCGCGGTCGGCAGCCACGGCGTCGTCCAGCTCCGGTACGCGCCGACGGGCGAGGACCCGGCGACGGGCGACATGACCGTCGACGGGTGAGCCGGTCGCCCGACCGGTGCTGACCGCGCCTCAGGCGACGACGAGCCGCGGTGCGAGCGCGCCGATGCGGCGGTCGAGCTCGTGCACCGTGCGGTCGAACGCGTCCGAGGAGCCGTCGCGCACGGGATCCGGGAGGGACCAGTGCACGTCGGCGCGGAGCCCGACCTCCTCGTGCGCCCGGTCGCACACGGTGATGACGAGGTCGTCGTCGCGGCGGACGGCGTCCACGGTGCGCGGTTCCGCACCGCGCAGGTCGAGGCCGTGCCGTGCGGCCGCCGCGAGGGCGCCCGGGGCGATCGCGCCGGCCGGGTGCGTGCCGCCGGACGCGGCCGGGATCTCGCTGGTGCGTCGCCAGACGGCGACGGCGAGGTGCGAGCGGGCGGAGTTGGCGGTGCACACGAACAGCACCCGGGGCGGTCGCAGGAGCGCGGTCGTGACCGGCCCGAGCTCGGAGGGCAGGAGGCGCAGGTAGGTGCGGCGGCGGTCCCCCTCGGACCGGGTGCGTTCGACCAGGCCGTGCTCGACGAGGACGTTGACGTGATGGGCGAGCAGGTTGGAGGGCAGGGCGAGCGCGAGCGCGAGCTCGGACGGTGAGGCGTCGCCCTGCGACAGCAGGTCGACGACGGCGAGCCGTCCGGGGTCGGAGAGCGCCGCGTGGAGCGCAGCGCGCCGCTCGACCGCCGCCATCCACTCAGTGTCCATTGAGTCAATGTTGACTGACTGAACGCCGCCGAGCAAGATGTGACACCCCGGAGCCGCCAGGCCCGCCGCCGCCTCGAGGAGCAGCCGTGACCGCGACCGACAAGCCCAGCGTCCTGTTCGTGTGCGTCCACAACGCCGGGCGCTCGCAGATGGCCGCCGGGTTCCTCTCGGCACTGTCGGCCGGCGCGGTCGAGGTCCGGTCGGCCGGTTCGGCGCCCGCCGCGCAGGTGAACCCCGTCGCCGTCGCGGCGATGGCCGAGGTCGGCGTCGACATCGCCGCCGAGCAGCCCAAGGTCCTCACGAGCGACGCGGTGCAGGCGTCCGACGTCGTGGTGACCATGGGCTGCGGCGACGCGTGCCCCTACTTCCCGGGCGTGCGCTACGAGGACTGGGTGCTCGACGACCCGGCCGGGCAGGGCATCGAGGCCGTGCGGCCCATCCGCGACGAGATCCGTGGGCGCGTCGTCGGACTGCTCGACTCCCTCGGGGTCCCCGTCGTCGCCTCGTAGCGCAGCCCAGGGGCTCAGGCGGCGCAGCAGGCCGCGGGCGAGCGGTCCGCGCTGACGGTGAGCCGCTGCCGTGCGGCGAGCACCATCCTCCGGCCGGCGTCGGCGGCGCGCGTGCCGACCCGCGACCACCGGAGGTGAGGCTCGGGCGTGGTGCGCTCGCGGACGAGCAGGGCGACGGCGAGCGCGCGGTCGAGCTCGCGCTGCTGCTGCTGGTGGAGCGTGAGGAACAGCTCGGGGTGCATGTCAGGCCTCCGGCTTGCGTGCGTGGACGATCGCGCCGTGCATGCCGTCCGCGACCCGGTGGGTGAAGGTGACGGCGGTGTCGACGAACCCGGCGGCGGCCAGCCCGTCGAGGTACTCCTGCCGCGACAGCGCGCCGGCGATGCAGCCGACGTAGGAGCCGCGCTCGGCGCGCTGCTCGGGCGTGAGGTCGTCCTCGGCGACGACGTCGGAGATGCCGACTCGGCCGCCGGGGACGAGCACGCGGAAGACCTCGCCCAGGACGGCGGGCTTGTCGGGGGAGAGGTTCACGACGCAGTTCGAGATGACGACGTCGACGGACGCGTCGTCGAGCGGCAGGTCCTCGATGGTGCCCTGGTGGAAGGCGACGTTGGTCGCGCCGGCCCGCTCGGCGTTGGCGCGCGCGAGGGCCAGCATCTCCTCGGTCATGTCGACGCCGTGCGCGAAGCCCGTCGGTCCGACGCGCTTCGCGGACAGCAGGACGTCGATGCCCCCGCCGCTGCCGAGGTCGAGCACGCGCTCGCCCTCCCGGAGCTCGGCGACGGCCGTCGGGTTGCCGCACCCGAGCGAGACGAGCTGCGCCTCGACGGGGATGCCGGTCAGCTCGGACGGGTCGTAGAGCGCGGCGCCGAACGTCTGCGACTCGTCGCTCGGCCCGCAGCCGCCCCCACCGCCGCAACAGCCGGCGTCGCCGCCGACCTGACGCGCCGCCTCGGCGTACTTCTCCCGGACCTGCTCGCGGATGTCGGACATCCCGCACCTCCTCATATCGATGAACGTCGATGTGCTCCGACCCTGCACCCATGCATCGATCACTGTCAATATCGACAACCATCGATTTCCAGTCATAGACTCGTCGCATGGCTGCCATGGATCTGCTGCCCGTCGTCTCCGAGCCCGCCGCGTGCTGCACGCCCGCCGCGGCACCGACCATCAGTGCGGACGACGCGACGCGGCTCGCCCGCACGCTCAAGGCGATGGCGGATCCCACCCGCCTCCGGCTCCTCTCGCTCATCGCGGCCCACGAGGGCGGGGAGGCGTGCGTGTGTGACCTCATCGAGCCCGTCGGGCTGAGCCAGCCGACGGTGTCGCACCACCTCAAGCAGCTGACGGAGGCCGGGCTCGTCACCCGGGAGAAGCGCGGGGTGTGGGCCTACTTCACGATCGTGCCCGGCGCGGTCGATGCCGTGACGCAGCACCTCGGCGCCCATCTGACGGTCCACGCGGAGGGCTAACGGGGGCGTCCGGACGTGGCGCGCGGCTGGCGCCGTCGTCCGATCGAGTCAATCTGACTCGATCTGGTTGCGCGCAGACCTCGGGACGACGCATAGTGTCAACATGACTCGAAGCGACGGCGGCACTGACACCCTCCCGAGCACCGCTCTGCTGACCGACCACTACGAGCTCACGATGCTCCGGGCCGCGCTGGCCGACGGCACCGCCCACCACCAGGCCGTCTTCGAGGCCTTCGCACGCCGACTCCCCGCCGGTCGCCGCTACGGCGTCGTCGCCGGGCTGGGCCGGCTCGTCGAGGCGATCCAGGCGTTCCGCTTCACCGACGCCCAGGTCGCGTGGCTCGAGGAGCAGGGGATCGCCGACGCGCGCACCGCCGCCTACCTGCGCGACTACCGCTTCACGGGCCAGGTCGACGCGTACCGCGAGGGCGAGATCTGCTTCCCCGGCAGCCCGGTCCTCACCGTGACCGGCACGTTCGCCGAGTGCGTCGTCCTGGAGACGCTCGTCCTGTCGGTCCTCAACCACGACTCGGCGGTCGCGTCGGCGGCGGCCCGCATGGTGACGGCGGCGCGCGGCCGGACGCTCCTGGAGATGGGCAGCCGCCGCACCGGCGAGGCGTCGGCGGTCGCCGCAGCCCGGGCCGCGTACGTCGCGGGGTTCGACGCGACCAGCAACCTCGAGGCCGGCTTCCGGTACGGCGTCCCGACGCGGGGGACCGCGGCGCACGCCTTCACGCTCGCGCACACCGACGAGCGCGCCGCGTTCGCGTCGCAGGTCGCCGCGCTCGGCACCGGGACCACGCTCCTCGTCGACACCTACGACACGGCCACCGGCATCGAGAACGCCGTCGCCGTCGCCGGACCCGCGCTCGGCGCCGTCCGGATCGACTCCGGGGACCTGGCCGCCGAGGCCCGCGCCGCCCGCGCCCGGCTCGACGCGCTCGGCGCGACGAGCACCCGGATCGCGGTGACGTCGGACCTCGACGAGCACACGATCGACGCCCTCGCCGACGTCCCCGTCGACGTCTACGGCGCCGGAACGCGACTCGTCGGCGGGTCGGGCCACCCGACGGCGGGCATGGTCTACAAGCTCGTCGCGGTCGCCGACCGGCCCGGCGCCGACGCCCCGCTGCGTCCCGTCGCGAAGACGGCGGCCGGCAAGGCGAGCACCGGCGGTCGCAAGACGGCCCACCGCGAGCTCGACGCCCGGGGCCGCGCGGTCCGCGAGACGGTCGTCGTCGGACCCGCGACCGACGTCCCCGGCCGCGCGCTGCAGGTCGCCGTGATCCGCGACGGGCACGTCGTGCACGCCCCGACGCTCGACGAGGTCCGCGCGCACCACCGCGGCGCCAAGGCCGAGCTGCTGCCCGCCGACCTCGACCTCGCCGACGGGAGCCCGCGCCTCGTCGCGGCAGCCGCCGCCGACCTCGCCGGGAGCGCCGCATGACCCCGCGCCCCGTCCCCACCCGCACCTCCACCACCGTCGCGCGCCACCCGCGCGGGCGGGCCACCGGGCGCCGCACCGCGACGCCGCTCCTGGGAAGGACCGCAGCATGAAGAGCGCCCTCATCGTCGTCGACGTCCAGAACGACTTCTGCGAGGGCGGCGCGCTCGCCGTCGCGGGCGGGGCCGAGGCCGCCGCCCGGATCACCGACTACGTCAAGCGGCACGGCGCCGAGTACGACACGGTCGTCGCGACGCGCGACTGGCACGCACCGCTGCCGGACACGAACGACGGCCACTTCGCCGCCGACGGCGAGGGGCCCGACTACGTGACGACGTGGCCCGTGCACTGCGTCGCGGGCACGTCGGGCGCCGAGTACCACCCGAACCTCGTGCTCCCGGAGCGGACCGTGCACGTCGTCAAGGGCGAGTCGCGGCAGGACTACTCGGGCTTCCAGGGCCGCGTGGTCGACGCCCCGGACGGGCTCGGGCGGCTGGCCGACCTGCTCCTCGCGCGGAACGTCGCGCACGTCGACGTCGTCGGGATCGCGACGGACTTTTGCGTCGCGTCGACCGCGATCGACGCCCGCCGCCGCGCCGCGACGGTCGTCACGGTGCTGACGGACCTGACGGCCGCGGTGTCGGCGCCGACCGCGATCAAGGCCCTGACCGAGCTGACCGGGCGCGGCGTGCGGCTCGAGGAGTCGCGGTGAGCGCGGCGAAGGCTCCGGACGGGTACGACGCGAGCGACTACCCGCCGTTCGCGGTGACGGTCGACCTGGCGATCTTCACGATCCGCGACGGCCACCTGAAGGTCCTGCTCGTCCAGCGGGCCGACGACCCGTACGCGGGCGCGTGGGCGCTGCCGGGCGGGTTCGTCGGCATCGACGAGGACGCGACGACGGCCGCGTGGCGCGAGCTCGCCGAGGAGACGGGGCTCGAGCGGTTCGACGGGCACCTCGAGCAGCTCGCGACCTACTCGGCGCCCGAGCGCGACCCCCGTATGCGGGTCGTGTCCGTCGCGCACGTGGCGTTCGCGCCGAACCTGCCCGACCCGCGGGCCGGGTCCGACGCGGCCGCCGCGCACTGGTGGGACGTCGACGACCTGTTCCTGCCCGGCCTGACGCTCACGGGCGACCCGACCGACGCGCCCGACCTGGCCTTCGACCACGCGCAGATCCTCACCGACGCGGTCGACCGCGTCGCCGCGAAGCTCGAGTACACGACGCTCGCGACCGCGTTCGTCGAGACGCCGTTCACGCTGTCCGAGCTCCGGCACGTCTACGAGACGGTGTGGGGCGTCCGGCTGGACCCCGGCAACTTCCGCCGCAAGGCCGAGACGGGCTCGCTCGCGACCAAGGACCCGGGCACCGACCCGCGGCCGACCGGCGGCCGTCGCGCCGCCGTGTACCGCCCCACCGGCACCGCCGCGCTGCAGCCGCCCATGCTGCGCCCCGACGGTGCCCGCGCGAAGACCACCGCGACCACCGGAGGACCCCGATGACCAGCCCGGCGACCCTGCGGGTCGCGCTCGCCCAGCTGCCCGTCCGCGTCGGCGACCTCGCCGGCAACCGCGCCGCCATCCGCGCCGCCTCCGCGTGGGCGGAGTCGGTCGACGCGGACGTGCTGCTCACCCCCGAGATGTCCGTGACGGGCTACCCCGTCGAGGACCTGCTCGCCGAGCCCGGGTTCGTCGACGCCGCCGCGCGGTCCGTCGACGACCTCGCCGCCACGTCCGGCCACGTCGTCACGGTCGTCGGGGCACCGCTGCCGACCGACCGGCTCCCCGTCGCCGGCGGCGCGCGCGCCCTCGGGTCGACGCTCGACGCGGTCGTCCGGCCCCTGCGCAACGCCGCCGCGGTGCTCGCCGACGGCCGCGTCCAGGGCGCGCACGCCAAGACCCTGCTGCCGACGTACTCGGTGTTCGACGACGCGCGGCACTTCGGCGCCGGACGCCGCGACCAGGCGCTGTTCGCGGTCCCGACACCGCACGGCCCGGTCACCGTCGCGCTGCTGGTGTGCGAGGACGTGTGGGACCCGACTCTCGTCGCCGAGGTCGCCGCCGCGGGTGCGCAGGCGGTGCTCGTGACCAACGCGAGCCCGTACGAGGTCGGCAAACCCGCACGGCGGCTCGCCGTGCTGCGGGCCGCGGCCGTCGCGGGCGCCGTCCCCGTCGCCTACGTCAACGCGTCCGGCGGGCAGGACGAGGTCGTGTTCGACGGCGGGTCGCTCGTCGTCGACGCCGACGGGCAGCTGCTCGCCCGCGCCGCCGCGTTCACGCCCGACCGGCTGGTCCTCGACCTGCCCGTCGCCCCCGCACGGCCCGTGACGCGCGACGTCGTGCAGGTCGACCGCGGGGCCGTCCCGGCGCGCCGGTCGCTCGCCGCACCGACCGTCGCCCCGCCGCTCGACCCCCACGACGAGGTCTGGACCGCGCTCGTCACCGGCGTCCGCGACTACTGCACGCGCGTCGGCCTGCCCCGGGTCGTCCTCGGGCTGTCCGGCGGGGTCGACTCCGCGCTGGCGGCCACGATCGCGGTCGACGCGCTCGGCCCGGACGCCGTGCGCGGTGTCGGCATGCCCGGCCCGTACTCGTCGCCGGGCTCGGTCGACGACGCCGCCGCGCTCGCCGCGAACCTGGGCATCCGGTTCGACGTCGTCCCGATCGCCGACGCCTACGCCGAGCGCAGGACGGCGCTGGCGGACGTCGTCGGCGGCCCCGGGACCGGCGCCGACCCGGTCGCGTGGGAGAACCTCCAGGCCCGGCTGCGCGGCACG
>NZ_BHYL01000332.1 GCF_003851725.1 Cellulomonas algicola
CACCGGACCCGCGCGAGCCGCCGCCCTGCGACGCGCGCGAGGAGGTGGCCGGAGCGGCGGGGGCGGGGGCGACCGGGGCCGCGACCTCACCGACGAGCGCGGCGAGGTGCGCGTCGCCGAGGGCGACGGGTCGCGGCTGCGCCGTGATCTTGGCGGCCCGCGTGAGGGCGCGGACGTCGGCACGCTGCTCGGGGAGCACGAGCGTCACGACGTCGCCGCCGGCGCCGGCGCGCGCGGTGCGGCCGGAGCGGTGCAGGTACGCTTTGTGCTCGGCGGGCGGGTCGACGTGCACGACGAGGCCGACGTCGTCGACGTGGATGCCGCGCGCGGCGATGTCCGTCGCCACGAGGACGCGGACGGCGCCGGACGAGAACGCCTCGAGGTTGCGCTCGCGCGCGCCCTGACCGAGGTTGCCGTGCAGGTCGACGGACGGGATGCCGTCGGCCGTGAGCTGCTTCGCGAGCTTCTTGGCCTGGTGCTTGGTGCGCATGAAGAGCACGCGGCGGCCCGTGCCGGACGCGAGCGCGCGCACGACGGCCTTCTTGCTGTCGGCGTCGGCGACCTCGAGCAGGTGGTGCGTCATCGCGGCGACGGGGGACTGCGCGGTGTCGACGGCGTGCTCGACGGGCTTGGTGAGGTAGCGCTTGACGAGCACGTCGACGCCGTTGTCCAGCGTCGCGGAGAACAGCAGGCGCTGGCCGGTGCGCGGCGTGCGGTCGAGCAGACGCTTGACGACGGGCAGGAAGCCGAGGTCGGCCATGTGGTCGGCCTCGTCGAGGACGGTGACCGCGACGTCGTCGAGCGACACCAGGCCCTGCCGGAGCAGGTCCTCGAGGCGGCCGGGGCACGCGACGAGGATGTCGGCGCCGCGCTGGAGCGCGGTGACCTGGCGGGACTGGGCGACGCCGCCGAACACGACGGTGGTGCTCAGGCCCGCGGCGGCGGCGAGGGGGGCGATCGTCGCGTCGATCTGGCTCGCGAGCTCGCGGGTCGGGGCGAGGACGAGCGCGCAGGGCCGGGACGGCGCGGTGCGGCGCCCGGCGGCGGCGGTGCGCGCGACGACGGGGATCGCGAACGCGAGCGTCTTGCCGGAGCCGGTGCGGCCGCGGCCGAGGACGTCGGTGCCGGCGAGCGAGTCGCGCAGCGTGGCGGTCTGGATGGGGAACGGGCTGGTGATGCCGTCGTCCGCGAGGGCGCGGACGAGCACGGCGGGCACGCCGAGATCGGCGAAAGTGGTCACAGGTGGGGGCCTCTCGGGGAGGGTCGTCGGAGCCGCCGCAGGTTCGACCGGGGGTCTCCACGACGCGGGGCGCGCGGGTGTCGCGCTGCCCGGGGATGTCACCAGGGTCTCACACACCGGGCCCGACGTGCCTGTGACGTCCACCGCGCCGCGCGCCGGGGTGCGACGGTGGGGGGCGTCGCGCCGGCCTCCCGTGCCGCGGTGTTCCCGCTGGCTACGCTCGGGGGATGCACACCACGGGGTCCCGCACGGGGCGGTCGGGCCGATGAGCGACACGGGCTACGGCGACTTCGAGTTCGAGCGCCGGTTCTTCGTCGACCGGCTGCCCACGGAGCTGCTCGAGGAGACTCCGACCCTCATCGTGCAGAGCTACCTGCTCGCGGAGGACGGGTTCGCGGTGCGGGTGCGCGCGCAGGCCTCGGGGATCGAGGGCATCGACCCGCACGCCGACGAGCTCGCGGTGCTCGAGGCGCACCTCGACGCGGTCGACTTCTGCGCGATCACCGTCAAGGGCCCGATGGTCGAGGGCACGCGCTACGAGGCCGAGCGCGAGCTGGACCCGCTGGTCGCGGTGGAGATCGTCCGGCGGGCCCCGGCGCGCGTCGCGAAGCTGCGGCACTCGGCGTGGCTCGGGGCGGACGGCTGGGTCATCGACGTGTTCGCCGGCGGGAACGCGCCGCTCGTCGTCGCGGAGGTGGAGCGCGGCGGGCCGGTCACGGACCTCGTCGTGCCGGAGTTCTGCACGACCGAGGTCACGACCGACGCGCGCTTCGCGAACGACGGGCTGGCGCGGCGGCCGTTCGGGGAGTGGGCCAGGGAGTGGCGCGCGGAGCTGCTCGCGACCGGGCCGCGGTTCCTGACCGGACTCGGCCACAACCACCTCCCGGGCGAGACGGACTGACCTCGACGGGGTGGACCGGCGGTGCGGTCCGGGAACAAAGTTGAATCATCAACTATTGTACGGAGGAGAGCCCAACCCCTGGAGGTCCCCGATGCCCACCGCTCCCACCCCCGGCCAGGGTGCCGCCGTCCGGAGCGTCGCCCGCGCCCCGCACGACTCCATCGCCGCCGGCACGGGCATGGACGCCGTGACGCTGCTCGTCGGCGACCTCGACCGCCAGCTGCGGTACTACCGCGACGCGATCGGCCTCGACGTGCTGCCCGACCCCGGCGAGCGGTTCGGCGACGCGCGCCCCGACGTCGTGACCCTGGGCCGCGGCACCACGGCGCTCGTCGTCCTGCGGCACACGCCCGACCTCCCGCCCGCGCAGCGCGGCTCGGCCGGCCTCTTCCACACCGCGCTCCTGTTCGACGACCGTGCGGGCCTCGCCGCGACGCTCGCGTCCGTCGCGCAGCGCGCCCCCGAGACCTACGTCGGCTCCGCCGACCACCTCGTCTCGCTCGCCTTCTACCTCACCGACCCCGAGGGCAACGGCGTCGAGCTCTACTGGGACCGCAGCCGCGACCAGTGGCAGCACGACGCCGACGGGCGGGTCGTGATGGACTCCCTGCGGCTCGACCCGAACGGCTTCGTCCGCGACCACCTCGCGCAGGACCTGGACCAGCGGCCCGAGGGCGACGCGGTCGTCGGGCACGTCCACCTGCAGGTCGGCGACGTGGCGTCCGCCCGCGCGTTCTACGTCGACGCGCTCGGCTTCGACGTCACCGCCGAGTGGCACGGCGCGCTCTTCGTGTCCGCCGGCGGGTACCACCACCACCTCGCGATGAACACGTGGAACAGCGCCGGTGCGGGCCCGCGGGCGTCCGCGCTCGGTCTCGGCGAGGTGCGGATCGTCGTGCCCACCGCCGACGACCTCGGCGCGCTCGCCGAGCGCGTCGCGTACGCCGGCACGCGTCCCGTCGACGACGGCGCGACGCTGCTGTTCGAGGACCCGTGGCGCAACGTGGTCCGGGTGAGCGCCGCGGCCTGACGTCCCGCCCGGCCCGCGCGGGCGGCTGCTCCGACGGGCGGCCGCCTGCGCTGCCGTCCGTGGAGTGCGCGATGCTGTCACCGGAGTGCGCGCTGCCGTCGTGGTGCGCGCTCAGGTCGTCCAGGCGCGGTGCTTCGGCGCGAGCGCCCGGCGGATCGCCCGCAGGGCGTCGCGCTCCGCGGACTGTGCCGCCGCCTGCTCCAGGGCGTGCAGCCGCCCGAACGTGAACGCGTTGTCCCCGTCGAGGTGCGCCTGCACGCCGAGCCGGCGCAGCGTCTCGCGCCGCACCACGGTGTCCTGCTGGCGCCCGAGCACGTCCTGGACGTCGTGCGCGCGTGATGCGCTGCGCCGTGCCGGCCGCCCGACCACGAGGGCCGCCGTCGTGGCCGCGTACCGCGCGCGGCGGGCGGCCTTGCGGACCTCGTGCCGCGCCGGGTCGCGTGCGTCGACCGCCAGGCGCTCGGCCTCCTCCGCCCGCCGTTCGAGCCGGCGCCACGCACGCGCCACCCGCC
>NZ_BHYL01000333.1 GCF_003851725.1 Cellulomonas algicola
GGTGTGCGTGCCGGCGGCGTGCGCGCGGGCGGCGTCGAGCAGCGCGCGGCCCGCGCCGCGGCGGCGGTGCGCCGGGTCGACGACGAGCTCCGCCGACGCCGCCTCGGTGTCGACCTGCGCGTACCCGACGAGGTCGCCGCCGGACGTCCGCGCCGTCAGGTGCACCACCGGGGCTGCCGGGTCCGCCAGACGGAGCAGCGGCTGCTCCGACAGCGGTGCGACACCGTCCACGTCCTGGGCCCGGGCGGCCAGCGCCCTGACCTGCGACGCCGTGGCGTCGTCCGGCCGGCCCGGCGCCGCCGTGATCGTGACCTGCGTGTTCGTGCCCTCCACCATGCGGGACATCCCACCACGGACGGGGGATGGCCGCCCTGCGCGCACAGGCGGAGCGGGTACGTTGGACCGGCCATGGACGACTCGACGCGCACCCTCGCCGAGGACGCCCCGACCCCGCAGACGCGCCGCTCGCGGCGTGCCCTCCGGGAGGCCGGAGCGTCCGTCGCACGGGCGACGCCGACGACCTCCGCGGACGTCGTCGACGTGGACGTCGTCGTCATCGGCGCGGGCCAGGCGGGACTGTCCGCGGCCTACCACCTGCGCCGCAGCGGCCTCGTCTCCGTCGGGCAGCGCGGCTGGGACGGCGGCCCGTCGTTCGTCGTCCTCGACGACGAGCCCGGGCCCGGGGGCGCGTGGCAGCACCGCTGGCCGTCGCTCACCATGGAGCGCGCGCACGGCGTGCACGAGCTGCCGGGCATGCCGCTCGTCGTGCCCGACCCCGCCGAGCCCGCCGCACGTGCCGTCCCGTACTACTTCGCGCAGTACGAGGAGGCCTACGCGCTGCACGTGCAGCGGCCCGTCCGCGTCACCGCGGTGCACGACGAGGGGCACGCCCCGGTCCCGTCGACGGGCGCGGGGGAGCGGGCCGGGGGCCGGCTGCTCGTGCACTCGCACAGCGTCGAGCAGCCCGGCGAGCGGGTCGTCTGGCGCGCCCGCGGGCTCGTCAACGCGACCGGCACGTGGGGCAAGCCGTTCTGGCCCGCCTACCCCGGGCGCGGCGTGTTCGGCGGCCGCCAGCTGCACGCGCGCGACTTCCGGTCCGCGGCCGACCTGGCCGACGGGCACGTCGTCGTCGTGGGCGGGGGCACGTCGGCGGTGCAGCTGCTCCTCGAGATCGCCAAGGCCACGTCGACGACGTGGGTGACGCGTCGGCCGCCGACGTGGCGCGACGAGGAGTTCACACCCGAGGTCGGCCGCGAGGCCGTCGCGCTCGTCGAGCAGCGCACCCGTGCGGGACTGCCGCCGGACAGCGTCGTGAGCGTCACCGGGCTGCCGCTGACCGACGCCTACCGCGCCGGGATCGAGTCCGGCGTCCTGCGCGCGCGGCCCGTGTTCAGCCGGATCGTCCCGGGTGCCGTCGAGTGGGACGAGGTTCCGGCGCTGGAGGAGGGCTGGATCGACGGGCCGTCGCGCGTCGAGGCCCGCACGATCCTCTGGTGCACCGGGTTCCGCGCGGCTCTCGACCACCTCGCGCCGCTCGGCCTGCGGGCGCGGGGCGGCGGGATCGTCATGGACGGGACGCAGGTCGTCGCCGACCCGCGCGTGCAGCTCGTCGGGTACGGGCCGTCGGCGTCGACCGTCGGCGCCAACCGCGCGGGCCGCGAGGCGGTCCGCCACCTGCGCCGCCTGCTGTCCCTCTGACGACGCCCGCGTCGCGACGGCGTCGTCCCTCGGAGTCCGACGGCCTGCGCGCGCTCGCCGAACGCGCCATCGGAGCCGTGTCGGGCCCGTGAACCGGCGCTGACGGCGCGTTCGACGGAGGACTGCGCGCCGGACGTGCAGGGACGCCGGGGCCGTCGCGGAGGACGACCCCGGCGTCACCGGGTGAGACGTCAGTCGGTCAGGCGCAGCTGACCGGGACCGTGCCGGTCGGGGCGTTCCCCGAGGCGACGAACCCGTACTCCGCCTTCGCGCCCGCGCCGAGCAGGCCGTTCCACGCGGCGTTCTTGACCGTGACGGACGTGCCGCTCGTCGTGTACGTGCCCGACCAGCCGGACTGGATCGAGCCGCCCGCCGGGAGCGTGAGCTGCGTCGTCCACGAGCCGATCATCGCGTTGCCCGCCGTGACGGTGACGCCGCCCTGCCAGCCGCCCGGCCACGAGCCCACGACCCGCAGCACCGCGGTGCACGTGCCGCCCGGGTTCGACGTCGGCGTCGGGGTCGGCGTGGTCGGCGTCGGCGTGGGTGTGGTGGGCGTCGGGGTCGGGGTGGTCGGCGTGGGGTTGGGGGTGGTCGGGTCGACCGTGCCGCCGTAGATCTTCGCCGTCTTCGCGGTCGCCTTGATGCCGTTCGCGCCGTCGAAGATGCGCGTGCCCCACGACGTCTTGGCCGCCGGGTTGAAGGCCGTCACCATGTCGAGGTACTCGACGCCGCCGCCGTTGCCCGACCAGGACCAGCCGTAGTAGCCGATGCCGCGCGCCACGGCCTCGGACATGATCGTGTCCTCGTCGGGGTTGCCGTCGGAGTGGTCGAACCCGAACTCGCCGATGACGAGCGGCAGGTTCTTCGCCTTGAACGCGTCGAGGTACGCCTTGATGGTGGACGCGTCCTTGTAGACGCCGTACATGTGCACGGAGAACAGGGTGTTCGCGTCCGGGTCGGCCGCCGCGACCGTCGCGGCCTGGTCGCGCATGATGCCCGCCCAGTCCTGACCCCAGCTCGGGGCGTCGACGACGATGTTGTGGTGCAGCCCGGCGGCGCGCAGCTTCTTGATCGCCGCCGAGGTGTCGGCCGCCCAGCCCGCGTTCGCCGTCGCGTTGTTGCCGTAGGGCTCGTTGCCGATGTTGATCTGGACGTAGTCCTCCTGCCCGATCAGCGCGGACTTGATGCCCACCCAGTAGTTCGCGGCCGTGTCGAGCGTGACCGCGCCCGACTGCTCGCCGTAGCCCGTCGTGTCGTGGTTCTCGAGCATGCAGACCAGCTTGTTGGCCTTGCACAGGCTGATGATGTTCGCGACGTCGGCGGCGTCGTTCTTCGTCCAGCGGTCGCCGCCCGACAGCACGACACGCAGGGCGTTGGCGCCGGCCGCGCGGATCGCGGGGATCGCGGTCGCCGTCTGCGACGTGTACCAGGTGTGGGCGTGGCTGACGCCGCGCGCGACGAACGGGGTGCCGTCCTTCTCGACGAGCTGCGTGCCGGAGACGCGCAGACCGGGCGGGGTGGCGGCGTTCGCCGCCGTCGAGACGAGCGACACCGCGCCCAGCGCGACGACCGCCGACGCCAGGGCGGCGCCGGTCAGCAGGGACAGTCGGGATCTCATGGACATCCTCGTTTCCGGGTGTGTGACGACCGCCGCGAGCCCGGGTTCCAGCTCGACGCCCGCGCCGGTGCGGACCGTGGTCGCACCCGCCCGCCGTTCCGCCGGCCGGTCGACGGGCGGGTGCCGGGCGCCAACACAACCAGGGCGGGAAAGCGTCCCCCAGAGCCCTAAACGCTTCACCGCGGAGGCGGCCCGACGGTGTCTCCCGATAGGGTCGCGCGCCGCTCGTCGGCGTCGGTCGCCGGACGGCCCCGGACGTACGACGACCCGGTCCTGGCTACCGCTGCGAGGCCGCGAGCGGTACCCAGAACCGGGTCGAGTCAGCGCGGTGTCAGTCCTCCGACGCAGCAGCCGGCTTGGACAGGCCCTGGGCGATCAGGTCCATGACGGAGGAGTCCGCGAGGGTCGTCGCGTCGCCGACCTGGCGGTGCTCCGCGACGTCGCGCAGCAGGCGGCGCATGATCTTGCCGGACCGCGTCTTGGGCAGCTCCTGCACGACGAGGATCTGCCGCGGCTTCGCGATCGGGCCGATCTCCTTCGCGACGTGGTTGCGCAGCTCGGTCTGCACCTCGTCGCCGGACTTGTCGGCGCCCCCGGCACCGCCGCGCAGGATCACGAACGCGACGACGGCCTGACCGGTCGTCTCGTCGGTCGCCCCCACGACCGCGGCCTCCGCGACCCACGGGTGCGAGACCAGCGCGGACTCGATCTCGGTCGTCGACAGGCGGTGGCCGGACACGTTCATCACGTCGTCCACGCGGCCGAGCAGCCAGATGTCGCCGTCGTCGTCCTTCTTCGCCCCGTCGCCCGCGAAGTACAGGCCCGGGAACCTCGACCAGTAGGTGTCCTTGTACCGCTCCGGGTCGCCCCAGATGCCGCGCAGCATCGACGGCCACGGCTCGGTGAGCACCAGGTAGCCGCCGCCGCCGTCGGGCACGGGGTGCGCCTCGTCGTCGACGACGTCGGCCGCGATGCCCGGCAGCGGCACCTGCGCCGAGCCCGGCTTCGCCGCGGTCACGCCCGGGAGCGGGCTGATCATGATCGCGCCCGTCTCGGTCTGCCACCACGTGTCGACGACCGGCGTGCGGTCGCCGCCGATGACGCGGCGGTACCACATCCACGCCTCGGGGTTGATGGGCTCACCCACCGAGCCGAGGACGCGCAGCGACGACAGGTCGAACTGCGCGGGGATCTCCTCGCCCCACTTCATGCACGTACGGATGGCCGTCGGCGCCGTGTAGAGGATCGAGACCTGGTACTTCTGGACGATCTCCCACCAGCGGCCACGGTGCGGGGTGTCGGGCGTGCCCTCGTAGATGACCTGCGTGGCGCCGTTCACGAGCGGCCCGTAGACGACGTACGTGTGCCCGGTGATCCAGCCGATGTCGGCCGTGCACCAGTACACGTCCGACTCGGCCTTGAGGTCGAAGACGTTGCGGTGGGTGTACGCCGCCTGCGTCAGGTAGCCGCCCGTCGTGTGGAAGATGCCCTTCGGCTTCCCCGTGGTGCCCGACGTGTAGAGGATGAACAGCGGGTGCTCGGCGTCGAGCTCGACCGGCGTGTGCTGGTCCGACGCGGAGTCCACCACGTCGTGCCACCAGACGTCACGGCCCTCGGTCCACGCGACGTCCTGCTCCGTGCGCCGCACGACGAGCACGTGCTCAACCGACGGCGTGCCCTTCTCGAGCGCCTCGTCGACCGCCGGCTTGAGGGCCGACGGCGCCCCGCGGCGGTACCCGCCGTCCGCGGTGACGACGAGCTTCGCCTCCGCGTCGACGATGCGCGACGCGAGCGCCTCCGCCGAGAACCCGCCGAAGACGACCGAGTGCGGCGCGCCGATCCGCGCGCACGCGAGCATCGTCACGACGGCCTCGGGGACCAGCGGCATGTAGATCGCGACCCGGTCGCCCGTGCCGACGCCGAGCGCCGTGAACGCGTTCGCCGCCTTCGACACCTCGCGCTGCAGGTCGGCGTACGTGAGGGACCGGGAGTCGCCGCCCTCGCCCTCGAAGTGCAGCGCGACGCGGTCGCCGCGGCCCTCCTCGACGTGCCGGTCCACCGCGTTGTACGCCGCGTTCAGCTTCCCGTCGGCGAACCACGTCGCGAACGGGGCCTTCGACCAGTCGAGGGTCTGCGTGAACGGCGTCGACCAGGTCAGCAGCTCGCGGGCCTGGTCCGCCCAGAACGACGGACGGTCGGCCGCGGCCCACGCGTACAGGTCGCCGTGGGCGTTCGCCTGCGCGGCGAACTCGGGGGACGGGGGGAAGCGGCGGTCCTCGGAGAGCAGGTTCTCCAGCCCGGCGGGCTTCTCGGAGGACTCGGTGGCAGGGGTGGTGTCGGTCACGTGCGACCTCCTGTGCGCAACGGCGTCGGTGCGGAACCCGGGAGCGACCGGGTCAGAACAGGCACTCTAGCCGCGCGCGATCCGCGCCCGCCCGAGCAGATCGCGGCTCGGCAGCGGACCGGCGCCCGGCGCGCGAACCGCGAGAGCCCACGGTGGCGTGCGGGCGGCTCGCGGACGGGCGCGCGAGGTCAGACGCGGTGGCGCTCGCGGAACTCGCCGAGGTGCACGCCGCGGCGACGCGCGACGGCCGCCACGACGCCGACCAGCAGGACGAGGAACCCGGCGACGAGCAGCGTCCCCGACGTCCCCGCGACCGTCACCTGCGTGACCGTGAGCCGCCAGCCCGTGTCGTCGAGCACCGCGAGCGTCTGGGCGCGGGCGACCGACGGCGCGAAGAGGTAGAAGCCCCCGGCGGCCGTGAGCAGCGCGCCGCCCGCGATCGGGACGGCCGCCGACCAGATGCCCAGCAGCGCGACGAGCCCGAGCAGCAGCAGGCCGATCGACACCAGGACGATGCCCAGCACCTCCGTCGAGCTGTCCCAGCCGTCGACCTGCGCCTCGAGGATGCGTGCCTGACCGACGAGCACGAGACCGACGCCCGCGGGGGCGAGCAGCAGGCCGAGGATCACACCGAGGACGTGCGCGCCGAAGCTCGTCGACCTCGGCGCGTTCGGCGCGGGGAACAGGGTCTCGTCGCCGTCCG
Source organism: Cellulomonas algicola (assembly GCF_003851725.1). Classification (GTDB taxonomy): domain Bacteria; phylum Actinomycetota; class Actinomycetes; order Actinomycetales; family Cellulomonadaceae; genus Cellulomonas; species Cellulomonas algicola. Next base: position 6,364 of record NZ_BHYL01000333.1, read on the forward strand.
TCCGCGGGGCGGTCGGCGGCGTGCTCGTCGCGGGCTGTGAGCCGGCGGCGGTGCCGGGTGCGGGGGGCGGCACCGGGGGGCTCGTCGGTGCGGCGCTCGTCGGTGGGGCGCTCGCGGGCGCGGCCGTCGGGGTGCCGGCGGCGGTGC